>JAIETA010000243.1 GCA_019745575.1 Reyranella sp.
GCGAGGGGCATTCAGACGCACAAGAGAGGCCAGCATTCTCAAGTTAAGACTGGTCCGATAAATCAGGGCAGGTCACAATCCCGTTGACCTCGCCGTCCGACACTCCCTCAGCTCATCTCGTCACTGCAACGTGGCGCCAAAACAGCGCTTACGGCATGCCGATCATGGCAGCGCCTTCTTCGTCAGCCATGCGCATCTGAGGGAAACTTAGGCGGGGGCCGCCCCGCGACCGCTCCGTCCGGGCTCAGCTCACTTCGGGTTCCAGCTGTTGGCCCCCAGGACCTGTCGTACGGCGGCAGCCGATTGGCCGTCGTCGAAATGCAGATTCATGCCGAGATCGCGCGACGAGACGAGCTTCGCCACCTCGTCCTTGCTGAGGCCCGGCGGGCCGCCCCAGATCGGGAAGAATTTCTTGTACTCGGCGAACGCCTCCCATTGCTCGGCGCTGAGTGAGCGATCGACCTCCCCTCCTACCGTTGCACCATCGCCACGCTTGAGCGATCGAGCGGAAAACATCGACGCGAAGCCGCCGAGCGTTGCGAACCGGTCGAAGTAGCCGATCCGGTCCGCCACCTTCCGTTTGATACCGAACAACCGCACGACCATGGCCTTCTGTCGACCGGCGGCGTGGAATTCCGGGTCGACCTTGGTCAGGAACAGGTCGAAACCGGCATCGACCAGCTGGTCGATCATCAGGGGCAGGTTCATGAACGTGATCGGGAGGCCAAGATCCCAGGAATGGAAGTCGCCCTCACCGAGGTTGAACGCATCTATGATGTGGAAGGCATCGCAGCGGGCGATTTCCGAGGTAAAGTCCGCCGTCGACCGGAAAGCATAGCTGCCGACGAAACGCGACACGTGGAAGGCATGTTCCCGCGATCGCTGCCACTCGGCCGGTTCGGTCACGAGCCTGATCGGATCGTGCGGATGAAAGTACATCGAAGACCGCTTGAGGAACGGCGAATACTCGATGCCACTGAACAGCAGCTTCGCCCGGTCGAGCGGCGTGCCGAGGATGCGACCGCAGAGGTCGATCTTGTCGATCGAGGCGAAGAACGTCGAACCCAGTTCGCAGAACTCGGCCTTGTCCTCGCCGGCTGCCGCCAGGAAAGCCGCCGTCGGCAAAAATACGTCCGGCAGCTCGTTTGAAATCTGATGCTGCGGGTCCGTGGTGGCGGACTTCAGGGCCTGAAATCTCTCGCGCAGCTCTTTCGCGGACATTGGCAAGTGGTAGTGCTGGCGTGCCGCCGCATCCGCCATTTCGCGCACGGTCACCAGCTCGTTGAGGTAAACCCAGGTATACATGCACTCGTGCGCGTCGGCCCCGGCCAGCGCCCGCCGTACCTGCGGCCGGTCTCCAGACGGAAACGCGTCACCCCACACCACCAACGGCAACCGACGGATCGACTGGTCAGCGGGCGTGCGCCCATCCGTGATTCGCGTCGGACCTGGCAGCGGCGAGCCAGCCCAAGTGCCGCCGAAAAGCGCCGAGAAGGCGTCGCGAAGGCGATCAACAAGTGTCATGAAGAAATCCGCCAAAGCAAAGGAACGAATGAGAACCGACGTTCAAGTCAGGCCAACCCACACAAAACACAGATCACCACGGCAAAAGCCGCCGCCACGAAAATGCACGAACGTTAGCGGGACGTTCATCCGTCAGAACCTCCATACGCCAGAGACGTCTCCGCTCATGGCGATACTCATACGGAAGCACACGGTGCATAGCTCGACGGTTGCTCCAAAGGACTAGGTCATAGGGGCGCCACTCATGCGTATAGATGCCATCCTTGCGCGTAGCTCGATTGAGCAAGTCGGCCAGAAGCGCATCACTCTCAGCAGAGGAAAGACCAACTATGTGTGACGTATGCGCGCCGAACAGCAAAGCCTGCTTGTTGGACAAGGGATCTACGCAAACCAGCGGATGCTCGCGAGGTGGGTACTCGCTCTGAATCTCTTCAGCTTTGGTTATTCCCATCTTCGCACGAATTGTCTCGAGAGTATGAACCGCTTTCAGCTTCTCCAACATTCGTCTCTCAGCCGGCGAGTAGCTGGACCACACCTTAGACAAGTCTGCAAATTCGGTATGCCCACCACCTGATGCCGGCAATTCTCGAGCTACAAGCATCGCCGCAAGCGGCGGTCGCTCAAGCACCAGCATATCCATGTGCCAAAGAGCGTTACCCCGCGTATAGCGAGCATCAAGAGACTCGGGGTCTAGGATGTTTCCACCAACGTCCAAGTTGGTAATATCCATACAAGCGCTTGGCCTGCCAAAAAAACCTGCGAAGTCCAACAATTGCTGATATTCGACATCGAATTGATCGCGCAGTATCAAAACAGCGTACTTGGAAAAAGCGTCGCGAAGCTCTTCGGCCACAGCCTGAGGCAAGTTAAGCGCTAGGTTGACTTTTGAAACCTCAGCCACGAAGTCTTCAGCGATCGGGCGGATTGCAGTGTACATATCAAGTTGGCTCGCCGAGCGCTTGGCGGATATAATAGTTTATCTGTCCGCTTTCAAAATGAAGATTCAGGCGTGAGCTTGGTGCAGCCATAAGTTTTGCTACGTCGTCCATAGAGCTGGCTCGCCCGACTGGTCCTCCCCATATGGGGAAGTGTTTTTTGTATTGAGCCAAAGCCTTCCATTCTTGCTCGGTAAGGGACCCCTCGGCCCGCTTCAAAGCCGCTCCAGCCGTCTGTTCCGTCATGCGTTCCATCGGCAGCGCGCTTGCCAGATCCGAATGAGCTCGAAGGGTCCGCGCAAAGCCGATGCGCTCATCGAGATCCTGTCTTATGCCAAACATCTTCACAACGGCACAACGCTGTCCCGAGTTATAGTCAGCTGCAATGTTGTTTAGGTAAACATTCCATCCCGCCGCTTCCAGGCCACCGATCAGCTTAGGGAAATTAAAGAAGATCTGCCGCAATCCGTTATTCGATGTCGTGAAATCTTCGAGTGCCAAATTCACGACATCTATGATGTGGAAGGCACCGAAAGCCTTTAGCCATTCGGAAAACTCATCAGTCGACGACACCGCATAGCTCGCTACGAATCTAGACAAATGGAATGGATGCTGCGTTGAAGATTTCCATTCGGCGTAGTCACGATACGGCACAATGTTGTCGCTCTCATGCAGCTTCAGCGCACCACGCAAGAAGTAGTCAGAATGGTCAACTGCAGCGCATACTATCTTCCCAAAGTCTAACTGTGCGTCGAGCAAAGAGGAGCAAATCTTCATCTTGTCGATAGCCGAAAAGAATGTGCACCCCAACTCGCACAGCTCGGTGTTCTCCTGTCCAACTAGCTTAAAAAAGAGCGCGGTGGGAATGAACACCTGCAAGATTTCTTCGCTTAGCTGATTGTGCGGATCGTTAGATGCTTGCTTCAATTCGGCGTACCGCATTGATATCGATGATGGCCGACCCGTAGCAGCTTCCTTCTCGGCAATCGCACTAACCACTTCACTTAGCGTTAGAATCTCAGCGAGATAAAAAAAAGACAGGAGGGATTCGTGAGCGTCTTGCCCCGTCAAGACTCGGCGGACTTGTGGAGGAGACCCATCCAGCAGCACGTCGCCCCAGATATTGATAGGGATGCGACCAGCACCCTTTAGGCGAGCAGCAGCATTGTTACCCGACGCATCGGTCGTCGCGGGAGCGACAGGTTTCTTTCTGTCGCCCAACCGGGCCAGCAGACGCTTTATCATAGTTGTTTGGCCCCTATCATGGATTCCAAGGCGAGGAATATCCTGATTAACCCACTTGCGGTCAATCGGGTCGCCCAAGTCGGCAAGCTCGCTACCATCCACGATCCACAACAAATTTGTATCTCCAATTGGCGACGGTGAGCAGTGTGCTAACGCTGGTGATCTTATTGAAAAGGTACCACGGGGCACTGGGGACACTGATGTTGATAGTATTGCGAGATACTGAAAGCGATTGGGGCATTTGGACCGCGCCGTTGTAGCCACTGAGAGAACCCATTCCAGCCTGATCACCTACACTGTATCCGCCCTCGCTGGCTGTGCATTCTATGCGAAAATCTGCAGTCTGAGGCGTCACGCCGACATTATGGTTCTTCGACACTGCAGCATTGCCAGCCGGCAATGTCGCCGTGAATCCCGAATCATACCGCCCGGAATACGCATACCCGCGCGTCGCCGTGACGCTCCCGCCCGACGTCACCGCCTCACCGACAAACACCCGCCAGACTTGGGCTGCCGTCGAGCCGTTGCCCACCTTCATCGTCATCTCGACGATGTTGAAGGTATGCTGGCCGGCCGCGGTGCCGTAGGCGCCGCCGGGCTGATAGACCGGCTCCAGCGTCGTGCTGCCGGTCGTGATCGCGCCGGTGCTGCCGATCTCGACGTAGAGGATGTTGGTCGCGTTGTCGGCCAGGCCGCTCCAGACCGGTGCGGTGGCCGCACAGCCGATGCGGTCGGCTGGTCCCAAGGGTCCGAAGCCGCCGGCCGCAGCGACCACCAGCGGAAAGGTCGCCGAGACGTTCTGCGCCGTGACCGCGAGGCCCGCGGCCGTTGCCGGCAGGAATGCCGGCAGGCCGGCGGAGTCGACCGGGCCGCCCAGCACGGTCTGGCGCACGGCGGAAAACACCGGGTATGGCGGCGTCGCCCAGGCCAGGTCGGTGCCTGCGATGCCGAGGAACTGCCCAGCCGAACCGCGCGCCAGCCGCTTGTAGGCCGATGCGTCGCGCGTGAGAACGTCGCCCTGCTGGGTCAGCAGGTTCATCGGCTGCAGCTGCTGGATCGGCGCCAGGTTGCTCTGCTCGGTGGCCGGATTGCTCAGGCTGTAGAGGCTGGCGCGGCTCAGCCGTTCCTCGAGCTGCTGCAGCGCCATGTAGATCTGGTCGAAGCGCCGCTCCACCACCTCGGGGTAGTAGCCGCCCTGGTTGGAAAGCACGGTGGTCTGCGTGTAGGGCACCGTCCGCAGCAGCGTGAGCTTCGTGCCGGTGGCGATCGGGCTGCCACTCAGCGGATAGGTCACGCTGCCGCCCGCCGGGTTGCCGATGCCGGAAACGCCGTAGAGGCTGGCGGACAGCGTGGTTTCAAGGCCGGCGGCGTCGGTCAGGATGACGACAAGATCGGCCGCCTCGAACACCGGAAACGAAAAGGGCCACACTGAAGTGGCGCCGTTGCCCGAATAGATGACCTTGTTGGTCGTCGATGAAAGGGACAAGGGATCCTCCTGCTGTTCTATATCCAGAAGCGATGAAACGGCCGGCCCTCGACGCCCCACGGCGCCGCCGGCTCGATGGTGAAGCCGAGCCACGAAAGCCAGCGCGCGGCGCGCGTGTTGCGGGCATCGACGTGATTCTCGAGGTGCGGGTAGAGATCGCGCATCCCGGCCAGGAGAGGCCGCGACAGCCGCGCGACGTCGGTTCCGAGCACCTCGAAGGCATCGGATGCCAGCAGCCAGGGAGCGCCCTTGCCCTCGACCAGCGACAGCGGCCCGACGCCCCACAGGGCGATCGGCCCGTCGCCCTGCCCTCGCACCGCCCACACATGCGTGCTGAATTCGAACGAGCGACGCAGCGCCTCCGCCGGACCAAGGCCCGACCCGGCCCGGATTTCCTCGACATCGGCCGCGCGCAGGCGCGGGGCCAGGTCGGCGACGTCGTCGGAGGCCGCAAAGCGGATGGTGAATGTCATTCGCCAGCCTCCAGCCGCGGCACGATGGCCACGACGGTGGCGGGCAGCGGCCACGCCTGGCGCACGAACACGCGACCGTTGCCGTTCCACGACGGATCGATCAGCACGCGCTCGTCTCCGGTCATCAGCGACGTCGGAGCGCCGTGGACCTCGTCGAAGCGCTCCTTGATCTCCACCAGGCGATCGGCGTCCGGCCCGACGGCGAGGCCGCGGGTCGCCTTGACCCGCAGGACCACCTCCTGCACGCGCTTCACCCGACCCTGGAGCGTGGACGGCCCGCTCTCGATATCGAGCGTCTCGAGGTCGCAGGTATAGGGCAGACCGGCGAGGATCCGGCCGGCCACGCGCGGTATCGAGACCGTGCCATTGGAGACCGTGGCGGGTGGCTGGACGGAGCCGTCGGCGAGGATCGCCACCTTCCGCCCTTCCAGGTGCCACAGGCCGGAGAGTGTCGCGGTCGCCTGCGCCCAGTCGCCAAGCGGTATCACCCGGACGGCGGCGGGCGCCGCCATGTCGAGCGTGGCTGTGGCGTGCGTGGAGTCGCTGAACGCCGTCACCGTCACGGTCGCCTGGCTCTGTCCCGCACGCAGGATGTAACGCTGGCCCACGCTCGCTGCCGAAAACGGCGCGTGGCCGGACGCCACCAGCGCCACCGCATCGCCGGCGTTGTAGCCTGCACCGGACATCGCCAGCGTTTTGCCGGGGTCGATGTTCCAGCCGTCGTAGCGATACCCTGCATCGACACACCACGCCTCGGTCACGTCGGCGGTCCCTCCGCTCAGGAACTGGCGCGACGCCAGACGTTCGACGTAGCGCACCGTCTGGCCTGCCGCCTGGCGCCGCACCGACAGATAGAGCGCGGTCTCATTCTTCTCCTGAATGGCGCAGACGCTTTCCACCGCGCCGTCGGTGACATGGCGCGACCAGGCATAGACGTCGTGCTCTTTCAGGTAGGTGAAGCCGAGCAACACGCCGTCGGAGCGCACGCACCAAACGATCGAGTCGGGATCCCGGGCGTACGCCCATTCCTCGATTTGCCTTCCCTCGAACAGGTGACCGGCCAGAATGCCGAGATCCCGGCCCTGCCATGAATCGGCGCCGACGTCATAGGCGATGTCGCGGATCTTGCGGCCCGACGGGGTGACGAAGAGCGCAGAGTTGCCGCTCACGATCGGTGGGACCTGCGCAATGCCGGTGTAGCCCTGCGGGCGGAGATTGGTGTTGGCTGGCGTAATGACGTCGGACTGGCTGCCGGCCCAGCATTTCCATTCGCCGCCGGACGTGAACACCAGCAAAGAGTTGAGACTGAGCAGGAAGCGGATTTCGTTGACCTCGCGGCTGGCGATGGTGCGGGTGATGGCGTCGGAGTCGCGTGTCGGCTCCGAGACGCTCATGTTCCTGAAGTTCGCCGACTGGCTGGCCCAAAGCGTCTGCGGTCCCTTGTCGGTACGCGCAAACCACTGACGGCCGTCGTGCCAGGTCGAGCAGCCGGGCCAGTCGCCCGACCCACCGAAGGGATTGCGCTGCGTTGGCGGCGTGTCCGAAGTGTCCGGCGCTATGTTGGTATCGGTGAAGGCGCTGCCGGATTTCACGCGCCCGATGAAGCCGTAGATGCCGTTCTTGAACTTGTAGACGTTGTAGTAGGTGCAGCCCGCGACCGGGGCGAAGGTGAGGCTCGACACGGCGTCGGCAGCGCCGGCCGCGGCGCTGGCCAGGCTTTCCTCGCCGCTCTCGTCGTTCACGGCGGTCATGACATAACTTTGGGCCCCACCGGGATTGGTGCTGGAAAGGCCGGTGGGAGCCGCCGTCGCCGGCGCGAAGACAATGCTGGCGAGCGTCCAGGAGGTGTGCTGGGTACGCGTCAGATTTCTCGGCGCGTAGGCGGGGTGCGTGAGCGTCATCGTGTCGGCACTCTGGACGAATTTGAGGAGAGCGAGATCGGCCGCCGCATAGGGCGTGGCGAGCGTGTAAAAGCGCGCCACGGTGCCGCCGGCCGTCCAGGCATCCCAGGCAGTGGCATCCGTGCCCGAAAGCTCGAAGGTGCTGGCGGTCGCTCCCGAGACGGTGAAGCGCCGGCGGTTGATCTGCGACATGCCCTTCGCGCTTTCGATCCAGACGTGATCGCCGTTCACCAGACCGTGCGGGACTGCCGTCGTAACGATGCCGGGATTGGTCCGCGAGATGCCGGACAGCGCCATGGCGGCTTCGAGGACATAGCCGCCGTCCTCGGCGGTTCCTCCGGAACCGCCTTTGATCACCCGCATCTTCCGGTCGGCGAACTCCAGTACATAGGTCTCCGCCGTGTTGAATTGGAACGGGATCAACCGCGACCGGACCGTCGGTTCGACAACCTCGCCGACAAAGGCCGTGCCGGCCCGGGTACTGGCGCCGCCGAACGGATGGATGAACCAGTTGAGGCAGGTCGCGAGACCGACCTGATACTTGGCGAGATCGACGCGGCCATGCAACGCGGGTGAGATCTCGCCCGCGGCGAAGCTCGGCAGGATCAATGGCATGGGCATCGCGAACACTCCTGAGATTTGTTGCATCCCGCCCCCAGCCATCGCAGAATCGGTGTTCGATTCGCGGCGGGGTCGCATGGGCGTTCTGAAGGTGGCTCTCTGTCTGCTGGCGTTCGCCGGTCTGACCCTCGCAGCCGGCCAGGCGGGCGCCCAACAGCGCGCACCGGAACCGGCGCGGCTGGGGTTCCGTGTCTGCAATCAGACCGGCAGCGAGATCGAGGTCGCCAAGGCGCTGAACACCGGGGCGACCGACGGCAGGAGCCGGATCATCATTTCAGAAGGCTGGTACAAGGTCGCTGGCGGAACCTGTCTCTTTCTGTGGCCCGGCCGGCTCGAGTACCAGTACTACCTGGTCTACGCGCAGAACAAGGCGACCAACCGCGAGTGGGCGGGCAAGGTGCCGATCTGCGTCAGCCGTGATGCCTTCACCATCCGCTCCGACACCTGCGGCGAGCAGTACTATCGTCGGATGTTCATCGAGGTGAACACAGGCGACGAAAAGAACCTGTTCACCTACAACTTCCGGCAGGGAAACTAGGCGCGACCGGCGATCCAGTCCGGCAGGCGATCGTGCCCGGCGGTCTCGGCCTCGTTGACGTTTGCCGCCATGGCGTCGGCCAGCGCCACGCGGGCGAGCTGGGCCAGACGCACCGCCGTCTCGGTCTTCTGGGTGATGGGGTAGGCGATGTGGGCGGCGAGCTGATCGACCAGCGCCGAGGCGAAGCCCGCATCGTAGAGGTTCGGATCGTCGACGCGTGCGGTATAGACGGCTTCGGCTGCCGGCGCGTCGCAGAGGACAAAGCGCGCGGCGACGTCACCCGCGACTTCGAAACGGGCGGAGCCCGCCTCCGGCTCTGCCGAGGTCAGGCGCAGCAGCCGGATGTAGTCTGTCGGCAGGGCATAGCGAAAACGCCATCCTGTCGGCGCGACGCCTTGCGCAGCGAGAAGCACCCTTCGTCGCGCAAAGTTCCAGTCATGGACACGCAGCAACGAATCGCGCGTCGCCGCATACCAGATCGCGACGGTCCGCGCTTCGGAGCTGTTCTCATCCAGCGCCGCAACCGTGGCGCGCGTGCCCAGGCAGGACAGCGCCCGGTTGCAGATGTCGACTTCCGTGATTGCCATGATCAGATCTCCGCAGACGAAAAAGAAAGGCGGCGGAGGATTGCTCCTCCGCCGCCGGGGCAGCATCCAGCGCAGAAGCGGCACCGCGGCCTGCAGGGCGAATGCCCGGGTCGCCTGCGGGCACTGCGGACGCGCTTGGAATCGCGCCAGGACGCCGCCCCTGTTACGCCGCGTAACCCGATGCGTAGGCCGCGTTGGCCTGACGCAGCGGCACCAGGCCGGCGGTGAACTTGCCCGCAGTGAGCGGACCGGTCCCGACGGTGTAGAACAGCCGCAGGTAGCGCTCCGTGCCGTGAGGCACGGTCACCCGCAGCACTTCCGCGCCGGCGGTGAGCGACGCCTTGGGAATGGCGTCGCTCAGCACGAGGTTGGCGGGCGAGGAGAACGACGCATTGTCGTCGCTCTGCAGCGCCACGGTGACGGTGGCGGCGCCGGCCGCGGTGACGGCCTGCGTGCAGCGCACCAGGATCTCGAGCGGCGTGCCGTTGCCGATGTCGCGCGCCTGGCCGAGGTCGATATAGTCGGTCGTGGCGGCGCTGGTGGTGACGGCCTGGTCCTGGCCGAACAGGTTCTGACGGTCGATGTACATGTCTGTGCTCCGTTGTTCGGGCGCGCTCAGAGGACGCGCGGTTCGGTGTTCAGGATCTGGTCGCAGGTGCGGATCGGGATGCCCAGAAACTCGCGCACCGGCCGGCCCTCGAACTCCGAGATCTTCAGCATCACGTTGTCCTTGGTGGCGGCCTGGATATCGAGCCACTGGCGGCCGGTCCGGTTCATGTAGAAGACCGGCTGGCCGCTCTTGAGCGACGGCACCTTGTGGGTCGCCCGGATCATGTGCTTGATCAGGTCGGTCGGCGCGCCGCCGGAGAGGTCCGAGACGTCGATGTTGGCGATACGGACGGCGTAGCGCCAGTCGCGCACCGTGAGGCCGGCATCCCATTTGTAGTGGGTGCGATAGCCCTGGTACTTGTTGCCGTTGGTGTCGGCGAGGGTCTGCTCGCCGAGATCGCGCATCTGCAGGCCGGCCTTGCTGCCCTTGGGGAAGATGCCGTGCAGGGTGAGGTCGCCCCACACCACCAGCCAGATCGACGTGTTGTCGGAGCCGGCGCCGCCGGCATCGATCACGTTCTGCCCGATCGCCGACCCGGCCAGGGTGCTGAAGCGCGGCGCCAGCCCCATGAATTTCTCCGGCGCCTCGTCGGTGTTGCCGTAGAACAGCGTCTGCGCCAGCTGCTGCGAGAGCCCCTCCAGGAACGCCTTGTCCTCGGAGAGGCGGAACTCGGCCGAATTGCCGTTGAGGTCGGCCAGCGCCTTGTCGATCTCGCTATAAGTCTCGAGCATGCCGCAGGAGTCGGTGATCTGCGACGTCGTGCTCTTGGTCGGCTGCACGCCATAGTTGAGCAGGCGCCAGGTACCGGCCGGCAGGCCGGTGCGCACCGAGGTGCGGTGCCCGGTCGGCAGGTTGCCCTCGACCCAGCGCATGTCGTCGAGGATTTCGTTGGTCTGCGACAGAAGCTCGACGATCACCGAGATCCTGCCGTCGTTGTAGCGCTTGGCCCAGTCCGCGTAGGTCAGCGCCGTGGTGCCGATGGCGGCCATGAAATGTCACTCCTATTGGTCTTTGGTTTGGGGATAGAGCGTTTCGGCGGCGGACAGCCGCGAGGCGCCCGACCGGGCCCCCGCGTAGCGGTCCTCCGAGACCGCCTGTCCGACACGCACGAAGAAGCGGAAGAGCTGCGGGTTGTTGCCGACCCACAGCTCGTCCAGCGTTTGCCTGAGCTCGGGCGTGCCGAAGCGGGCAAGCGCCCTCTGGGCCGCGGCGCGGGCGGCCTCGAACCGCCTCCCGCCCAGCTCGGGGTCGCTCCTCACCTCGGCGATCCAGGCCTTCTGGCGGCTCTCCGCCGCCGCGATCTGGCGCTGGACCAGCTCGTTCATCTTGCCGGCATAGAGATCGACCAGCTTCTGCGCCTGGGGCTGGCTGAGCCTCGCCTCGGCAAACAGCTGTTGCGCCTCCTCGAGCGCCGCCGTGTCGACTTCCACGCCGTCGGGCAGCGCGAACGGCTCGTAGGCCGGGGCCTCGGGGGCGTCCGGCGCAGGCTCTTCTGCGGCCGGCGCCTCGGGGTCGGCCGTCTGCGCCGCTTCCGCCTCCGGCCCGCGGTAGATCAGGGCCGCGGCGTCAGCCGCGGCTCTTTCTTCCGGGATCTGCGAGGCGGCGTCGTTCCTGGCGCCGGACGTGTCGGGGATCGGCGCGATCAGGGATTCGGTCATGGCTAAAACTCCTTCTGGCATTCGCCCGCCATGCGGGCATGGAGGTCGGAACAGAGGCGCACGATGTCGGCCAGCACTTGCAGGCCGACATTGCGTTCGCCCTCGCGGAAGAAGGTGGCGCTGGTGCCGGTGAAGCTCGATTCGTAGAGGTGGCAGAGCTGCAGCAGCCGCCACACGAAGCGGCGCCCCTCGCGCTGGTTCATCAGCCAGACGAGGTCGGCATCGGCGCGTTCGGCCGCCAGCCGGTGGCGCTTCTGGCGGTCGGACACGCTGAGGCGATCGCCGGCGTCATAGCCGGCGGCGGGATCGGTCATCGATTGTCTCCAGAACGAAAAGCCCGGCCGGTCCGGACCTCTGGCGAGGGCGGACCGCCGGGCGGCGGGGACGGGAAACGGGTGGTTGGAGGGCGGCGACAGTTCCGCCAGCCTGACGTGTTTTTAGTCAAAAACCTGCTGGATCGTCAACTATTTCTTTGCATGGCCGGTCTGCACCGGACGCAGGGCGGACCGGCGCCGACGGCCGCGGGAGCGTCGCCTTGCCCGGCCGGTTGCTGCTGAATTTTCGACCTCGAGCCTGTAGACAGGCGGGCAGTCGATCGACTCGAGCTCCGAGGCCTCTCCGCCATGATGCGCCTGTCCCGGCGCCGGCTGTTGTCCGGCGCGCTCGTTCCCGCCGCCCTGTGGCCCGCCCTGTCGGCCGCCGTCCGCCCGGCCGGCGCCGTCGTCATCCTCGACAGCACCTGGCGCGCCGAGGGCGGCGGCCCCGGCCGCGAAAGCGAGGGCTTCGGGGCGCACGAAGCGCTGGCCCGCCAGCCGCAGTTCGCCGGCGTCATGGCGCTGTCGGAAGACGACGGCGAGAGCTGGAACACCGCGTCGGGCACCTGGATCGGCAACATGGCGGGCCCTACCGGCCTGCAGGGCGTGGTGCTGACCTCGGGGCACAATTTCGAACCCGGCGAGGGCGCCGACAACTATCTCTACCGCACGCAGGCCGGCACGGTGCGGCAGGGCGTGCGGCTGGACATCCATCCGCTGTACAACCGCAACAACAAGGAGCGCAGCGGCTACGACGCGGCGCTGGTGCGCCTCGACCGGCCGGTCACGGACGCCGGGCCGCCGCCCGCCCTCTATGCCGGCCGCGACGAGGACGGCCGGCAGATCGTCATGGTGGGCTACGGCATGCGCGGCATCGGCTCGGTTGGCGAGCATGAGACCTACAGCGGGGCCGAGCGGGCGACGGCGGCGACCAACGTGGTCGACGAGGTGATGGACGCCGTCGTGCCGCCGCCCCGGAGCGGCGACGCCGGCAACTGGCTGCAGGTGACGCTCCGGCGCGAGAGCGAGGGCGCCGGCCGGCTCGGCGGGCTGCTGGGCTCGGGCGACAGCGGCGGCTCGGCCTGGATGCCGGTGGGGATGCAGGCGGGGATGCAGACGGGGACGCAGGCGGGCGGCGGCTGGGCGATCGTCGGCATCAACGCCAACGGCACCGGCGACGCGACCTACGGTGAGCAGTCGGAATTCGCCCGCGTCTCGGGGCTCCGGGACTGGATCCTGCGGCTGGCCCCCGGGGCGCGGTTCAGGACCTAAAGAAAAAGGCGGCCCGCGGGCCGCCTTTTCCGTATCCGGATCGGAGAGTCTGCTGCCGGGCTACCGGCAGCTTACTGGATGACGATCTCGACGCGGCGGTTCTGCGGCTCGCGGACGTTATCGCCGGTCTGCACCAGCAAGCCCGCCTC
>JAIETA010000014.1 GCA_019745575.1 Reyranella sp.
GACATCGAGAGCGCGGGCGTGTCGCGCGACCTGTTCTGCCCCGACCAGACTCACACCATCTACGTCGAGCGCATGGTGGCGCGCGCCACCCGGCCGGGCGCCGCCTTCATTCCGCGCCGGCCGGGCGAGCGGCAGCCGCAGGTCGGCGACCTGATCTGCGCCTCGCGCAACGCCAGCGGCACCACGCTCGACAACCTCAACCGCGGCGCCGGGCACTGCGACATCGTGGTCGAGGTCCGGCCGCGCGAGGTCCACGCGATCGGCGGCAACGTGGGCGACTCGGTCAGCCGCAGCGTCTTTCCACTGGACGAAAGCGGGTTTTTGTCGCCCATTTCCGCCCGGCCCGTCTTCACCGTGGTCGAAAACCGCCTGCCGTAAGGAACGTCAATGTCTTCGCTATACGACTACATCATCATCGGCGCCGGATCGGCCGGCTGCACCATGGCCAGCCGGCTGGCCGAGAAAGGTGGATTGCGGATTCTAGTGGTCGAAGCGGGCGGCCCGGACAAGTCCTTCATGCTGAAGATGCCGGCGGGCTTCGCCAGCCTCGGCGAGAAGTCGCCCTACAACTGGCACTACGAGACCACGCCGCAGAAGCATTGCAACGACCGGCGCATGTACTGGCCGCGCGGCAAGACGCTGGGCGGCTCGTCGTCGATCAATGCCATGCTGTACGTGCGCGGCCATGCCTGGGACTACGACCAGTGGCGCCAGCTCGGCAACGAGGGCTGGAGCTACAACGACGTCCTGCCCTACTTCAAGCAGGCCGAGAACAACGAACGCGGCGCCGACGACTTCCATGGCACGGGCGGGCCGCTCAACGTTGCCGACCAGACCGACCCGTGCAAGCTCAACGAGGCGTTCCTGAAAGCCGGCGAACAGGCGGGCCACCGGCGCGTCACCGATTTCAACGGCGCCGAACAGGACGGCGTCGGCTACTACCAGGTGACGCAGAAGGACAAGGCGCGCTGGAGCACCGCCAGCGCCTACCTGCGGCCGGCGGTGGCGCTCGGCAAAAGCCACCTCAAGGTCGTCACCCGCGCGCTCGTCGAACGCATCATCTTCGACGGCACCCGCGCCATGGGCATCCGCTACGTGGTCGACGGCCGCGACGAGGTGGCCCGCGCCAACCGCGAGGTCATCCTGTGCGGCGGCGCCGTCAACTCACCCCAGCTGCTGTTGCTCTCCGGCGTCGGCCCGGCCGACCACCTGAAGTCGCTCGGCATCAAGCCCGTCCACGACCTGCCCGGCGTCGGCGGAAATCTGCAGGACCATCTCGATGCCGCGCTGCTGCAGTTCTGCAAGACGCGCGACACCTACGACACCGCCAACAAGCTGGTCTCGCTCTACCAGTACGTGGTGAACAAGAAGGGCCCCGGCACCTCGCCGATCGCCGAGTCGGGCGGCTTCCTGCGGACCCGGTCCGGCCTCGCCGCGCCCGACGTCCAGCTCCACTTCCTGCCCGTGCTGGTGGTCGACCACGGCCGCACCAAGATGAACCGGAACGGTTTTAGCCTGCACGTCTGCGCGCTCAGGCCCGAGAGCGCCGGCACGATCCGGCTGCGCAGCACGGACCCCAAGGACACGCCGCTGATCGACGCCAATTACCTGGCCGAGCGCAAGGATCTCGACACGCTGATCGCCGGCGTGAAGATGGGCCGAGAGATCTTCGCCCAGTCGGGCCTCGACCCCTATCGCGCCGACGAGTTCCAGCCCGGCGCCGCGGCCAAGACCGACGCCGAGATCGAGCAGTGGGTCCGCGCCAAGTGCGAGACGATCTACCACCCGGTCGGCACCTGCAAGATGGGCCCGAGCACCGATGGCATGGCGGTGGTCGACGACAAGCTGCTGGTGCATGGCCTGCAAGGGCTGCGCGTGGTCGACGCGTCGATCATGCCGACCCTGATCGGCGGCAACACCAATGCGCCCACCATCATGATCGCCGAGCGGACAGCGGCGATCATGCACGCGGCCGGTCTGACGAACTGACGGGGCGGCGGCTAGCCGCGCTTCTCAACCACCAGCAGCCACGGCCGGCCGGACACCGACATCAGCCGTCCGCGCGAGTCGACCGGATAGAGACTCATGGTCACGCTGTTCTTCACATTGCCGCCGACGGCGTGCAGGAAGCCGCCGCGCACATCGGTGACGATGTCGCAATGGTTTGCCGTGTTGTCGATCCGGCGCCGGGCGGTGCGCGAGTCGGCATGTCTCCAGGTCGGACCGGCCGTGCCGCTGCACACCAGATCGCCCGGCTTGGGCGCGTACTCGTTGGGCGCGTGCAGCACGAACGGCACCCGGCCGCCGCTTTTTTCGCGGTCGTAGAGCGCGGCGAGGTAGCCGCCGTGCCGGCCGTCGCGCGGAAAGTCGGCGGCGCTATAGCCCGAGCGCGTCATGACCCAGGACACGAAGGCGCCCGACCACGGCCTGCTGGAGGTCCGGCCGTTCCATTCCGGCTTGCCGCAGGCGCCCCAGTAGTCTCCGACGCGGCTCGCCAGCGGCTCGCTGCGCTCGGAGATGCCGGTACGGTTGGTGTAGCCGTTGGCCTGTCCGCCGTAGACGACAGTCGAGCGGCCGAACTTGGTCCACTCCTGCCAGGCGACGTTGGCGACACGGTCGCTCGGCGGCCGGTCGTTGTAGGCGCCACCGCGCATCCCGCCGCTACTGCCGCAGGCCGCCAGAAAAAGGGTAAGCAGAAGGACTGCTGGCAGCCGGAGACCGAACGCACGGGAGGAGGGCGCGGCGGGCGGCTGCCAGCAAACACGAAGATCGACGAAGGGGCAGTCGAAATTCATGTATAACTTGCAGTAAGTAAATTAAACGATTGTTATTATTGCGTTTTACCCTAGCACAGTTTCGAGACAATGTCACCTGGGACCGACAAGACGACCATCGTGCGGCTGGAAAAGCTGGCTTTCCGTGGCTGGCCGGCGCTGGAGAGCCGGGACTTCGCCGGCTGGCGTCAGCGAGTCTCTGGTGGGTACACGAAAAGAGCCAATTCTATCAATGCTTTAACTCCGGACCCTGATTTTGGGCCGGAGATCCTGGCGGCCCTCGAGGCCCCCTATCTGGAGCGCGGCCTGCCGCCAGTGTGGCGGCTGACGCCACTGGCGCCTCCTGCCGCCGTCGGACTCCTGGCAACGCGCGGCTACCGCCCGATCGAGCGCAGCCTCCTGCAGGTTTGTCCACTCCACGACGGCTTCGCAGCCGACCCCGAGGTGACCCTTCTGCCGGCGCCGACGCCGGCCTGGATAGACGCCTTCTGCCACCACAGCCCGGTGGCACCACGACATCGCGAAACCATGCAACGTATGCTTGCAGCCATCGCCGCCCCCGTGGCCTTCGCCCTTGGCGAGCAGGCCGGCCGGCCGATGGCTCTGGCGATCGGCGCCGTCGAGGGCGACCACATGGGTCTCTTCGACGTCCTTGTGATGCCCGAGGCGCGGCGCCGCGGATGGGCCCGGCGGATCACCGAAAGCCTCTATGCCTGGGCATGGGCCCAGGGCGCACGCTTCGCCTACCTGCAGGTGGTTGCGACCAACGCCGCCGCTCTGCCGCTTTATGCGGCACAGGGCTTCCGTACCGTCTACGATTATGAGTACCGCGTGCCGCCCACCTGACCGCGCCGGCCCGGCCACGGCCGCTTGACCCCCTGCTGCCCGCCCACACATAGTCGGCACAGGGAGGACATAAAATGACGAACTATCCGTGGGAAAAGAGCTATCCGCCGGGTGTGAAGTGGGAGCTCGAGGTTCCCCGCAAGACCATTCACCAGACCTTCGAGGAAAGCTGCGCCCAGTTCGGCGACCGCCCGTTCACCGACTTCCTCGACAAGATAATGACGTTCCGCGACTACAAGGAAGCGTCCGACAAGGCCGCCGCCGGATTCCAGAAGCTGGGCGTCAAGCCCGGCGTCAATGTCGGCCTCTATCTGCCCAACACGCCGCACTACATCATCGCCTTCTTCGGCGTGCTCAAGGCCGGCGGCCGGGTGGTGAACTACAGCCCGCTCGACGCGGCACGCGAACTCGAATTCAAGATCGGCGATTCGGAGACCGACATCCTGGTCACGCTCGATGCGTCGGCGCTCTATCCCAAGATGGCGGCGATGCGCGGCAAGACGCGGCTGAAGAAGCTGGTCGTGGGCTCGGTCGCCGACTATCTGCCGTGGCCGAAGAACTGGCTGTTCCCGATCGTCAAGAAGAAGGAACTCTCGCCCTGGCCGCGCGACGACTGGCACATGTCGTTCAAGGACCTGCTGGCCAACGACGGAAAATACACGTCGTATCCGTCGAACGACAATCCGTGGGACGAGGTGGCGATCCTGCAGTACACCGGCGGCACGACCGGCCTGCCCAAGGCCGCCATGCTGACGCATGGCTGCGTGATGTCGGCGATGAGCCAGGGAATGGCCTGGACCAAGCCCTACACGACTCCGGGCACGGAAAAGATCGTGTGCGTGCTGCCGCTGTTCCACATCTACGCGCTGTCGGGAATCATGCTGGGCGCGGTCGCCAACGGCAACCAGCTGATCCTCTACCCGCGGCCCGACATCGACATGATCGTGGCCGACTTGTCGACCAAGAAGCCCAGCTTCCTGCCCGGTGTGCCGACGCTGTACACGGCGATCCTGAAACATCCCAAGGCGCAGGGACTCGACCTCAAGGCGCTCAAGATCTGCATGTCGGGTGGCGCGCCGCTGCCGGTCGAGGTCCAGCAGAGCTTCGAGAAGCTGACCGGCGCCACGCTGATCGAGGGTTACGGTCTCACCGAGACCTCGCCCACCGGTGCGATCTGCCCGGTCGACAAAACGGCCCGACGCGTCGGCTCGTGCGGCCTGCCGATGCCGGGCACGATCATCGAGATCCGCGACATGGAGAACAAGGACCGCACCCTGCCGGCCGGCAAGGACAATGTCGGCGAGGTCTGCATCATCGGCCCGCAGGTCATGAAGGGCTACTGGAAGAAGCCGGAGGAGACCGAGCAGGTGCTGTTCAGCCATCCCGCCAGCAACTGGAAGGGCCTGCGCACCGGCGACATGGGCTACATGGACGATGACGGCTGGCTCTACCTGGTCGATCGCTCCAAGGACCTGATCATCTCGTCGGGCTACAACGTCTACCCGCGCATGATCGAGGAGGCGATGTACGAGCACCCGGCGGTCGAGGAGTGCATCGTGATCGGCATTCCCGACCCCTACCGCCAGGAAGCGCCCAAGGTGTTCGTCAAGCTGAAGCCCGGCACCTCGCTCACCTTCGACGAGATGAAGAAGCACCTCGAGTCGCGGGTCGGCAAGCACGAGATGCCGGTGGCGCTCGAAGTCCGCGCCGAACTGCCCAAGACCCCGGTCGGCAAGCTCTCCAAGAAGGAACTCAAGGAAGAGGAGCGCGCCAAGGCGAAAGCCAAGGCGGCTTGATCAATCTCTTCTGGACCGCGAGCCTCCGGCTCGCTCATGATTTTGAGCGCGCCCGGTGGAGTAACCTCCACCTGAGATGCGCGCGGTCCGGAAGGCTATGATCGCTTCGCGTCGTGTACTGATCCTAGGCACCGCCGGTCTTGCGCTCGGCGGCTGCTTCGACCGGCCGTGCCACGAGCGCAATCCGGCGCAGAAGGCGTTCCTCGACGGATTGTCGGCGCTGGCCAAGCCGGCGCTCGGCGCAAACAATCCGCTGGCGGTGGAGGAAGCCGCCAAGCAGAGCGTGGCGCTCGCCGGCAAGGTCGGCGCCTTTTCCGACTGGTGTGGCGTCATTCGAAAAATCGAGGGCAATGCCCAGACCGTGGCCGTGACCATCGAGGTCGGCCCGCAGGTTTCGCTGTACGCGTTCAACGACTGGGCGCTGGCCTTCGCCGGCTCGGTGACCGACCTTTTCTCCACAAGATCGCGCCCGGCGCCGCCGCCGGGCCTTTCCGACGCCGCCATCGCGGCGCTAAAGAGCTTGCGGCTCGGCGAACGCGTGACGCTCTCCGGACGGATGGGCGAGATCGCGGGTTCCGGCGTCTTCGATCTTTCCCGCCTGTTCGGCAAGAGTGTCGCGGAGCATCGCCAGTTTCTGCAGGCGCCGCGTTTCGTGGCGCGCATCGAAGCCCTCGCGGCGTCGAAGAAGACCTAGAAAGGACTCCGAGTGCCGTCTTTCACCTACGACTTCCCCTACTCCACCAAGAAACTTCCGGTTTTCGCCGGCAATGTCGTGGCTTCCTCGCAGCACCTGGCGGCCACCGCCGGGCTGCGCATGATGGCCAGGGGCGGCAACGCCGTCGATGCGGCGATCGCGAGCGCAATCGCCATCACGGTGGTCGAACCCACCATGAACGGCATCGGCGCCGATGCCTTCTGCATCCTGTGGGACGGCAGCAAGCTGGTCGGACTCAACGCCTCCGGCCACTCGCCGGCGCTGATGACGCCGGACCAGTACAAGGGGCAGGAGAAGATGCCCCATGTCGGTTGGGGCAGCGTCACCACGCCGGGCGCGGTGTCGCTGTGGGTGGAGTTGCACAAGCGCTACGGCAAGCTGCCCTTCGCCGACCTTTTCGAGCCGGGGATCAAGTACGCGCGCGACGGCTTTCGCGTCTCCTACATGGTGTCGCGCCAGTGGGACCGCGCCATCGACCGGCTGAAAGGCCAGGAGAGCTGGGTGAAGGCGTTCCTGCCCGGCGGCCGGGCGCCCAAGCCGGGCGAGCTGTGGAAGTTTCCCGACCAGGCCAGGACCCTGTCCATGATCGCCGAAAGCAAGGGCGAGGCCTTTTATCGCGGCGAACTTGCCGAGGCGATGGACAGGTACGCCAAGCAGACCGGCGGTGCGTTGCGCAAGGAGGATCTCGCCGCGCACAAGCCCGACTGGGTCGATCCCATCGGCCTCAGCTACCGCGGCACGACCCTGCACGAGATCCCGCCGTCGGGTCAGGGGATCGCGGCCTGCATGGCACTGGGCATCCTGGAGAATTTCGACATCGCCGGCCACGATCCCGACGGGCCGGAGGTGGCGCATCTCAGGATCGAGGCGATGAAGCTCGCCTTCGCCGACATCTACCGCTACGTGGCCGACCCGCGCTTCATGGAAGTGACGCCCAAGCAGATGCTCGACAAGGCTTACCTGAAAAGCCGCGCCAGGCTGATCGACCCCAGGAAGACCAAGGACTTCGGCCCCGGCACGCCCAGGGACGGCGGCACGATCTATCTCGGCACCGCCGACGAATCCGGCATGATGGTGTCGCTGATTCAGTCGAACTACACGGGCTTCGGCTCGGGCGTCGTCGTGCCCGGCACGGGCATTGCGCTGCAAAACCGCGCCACCGGCTTCGTCACCACCAAGGGCCATCCCAACGAGGTCGGGCCCAACAAGCGGCCGTTCCACACCATCATTCCGGCCTTCATCACCAAGGACGGAAGGCCGGTCGCGACCTTCGGCCTGATGGGCGGCGCCATGCAGCCGCAGGGCCACATGCAGGTGTTCTCGCGCATCGTCGACTACGGTCAGAACCCGCAGGCCGCCATCGACGCGCCGCGCTGGCGCGTCCACGAGACCGACGGTACGGTGTGGACCGAGGAGCATATGCCGGTCGATACGGCGACAGGCCTCGAGTCGCGAGGCCACAAACTCACGCGCACCAAGGCGCCGAGCTTCGACTTCGGGTCCAGCCAGATCATCTGGCGCTTCCCCGAAGGCGGCCCCTATCTCGGCGCGTCGGAGAGCCGGCGCGACGGCGCCGCTGTCGGCTTCTAGCCATGGGCGGCACCGTCGTCTCGATCCACAACGGCGGCTTTGCGATCGGCGGCGCGCCGACCTATGCCGGCCGGAGCTGGAAGGGCCACCGCATCGAAGGCCTGCTGTTCAACAGCCGCATGGCCAACGCCATCGCCGACGACGAGAACCCTTCTACCCGCGGGGCGTGGGCCTATGCCGACGGCCCATGGGATGCCGAGCGCAACACCGCCGAGTTCATCGCCGCCCTGCCCGCCTATCGCGCGCATGGCCTGCTCGCGGTCTGCCTGAACCTGCAGGGCGGCAGCCCGCAAGGCTACTCCTGGCACCAACCCTGGCAGATCTGCGGCTTTGCGCCCGACGGCGCGCTAAAACCCGCCTGGGCGGCGCGCCTGGCAAGGGTGATCGCCGCCTGCGACCGCGCCGGCATGGCGGTGATCCTGGGCCTCTTCTACGGCAAGCAGAGCGGCACGCTGAAGGACGAAGCTGCCGTGAAGGCGGCCGTCACCAACACGGTCGACTGGCTGATCGAGAAAGGCGCGACCAATGTCCTGCTCGAAATCGGCAACGAGGTCGACCTCGAAAATGTCTGGGCGCACCCCATCATCGCCGCCGCACGCTGCCACGAGCTGATTGAGCTGGCGCAAAGGCGCAGCGACGGAAAATTGCTGGTGAGCACGAGCCTGATCGGGCTCGATGCGCCACCCGCCGCGACCGTCGCGGTCGCCGACTTCCTGCTGCCGCACGGCAATCGCATCCACGGTCCCGACGGCGCGATGCAGCCCAGCCCACACGGCATCCGCCTGCAGGTGTCGAACTGGCGCGCGGGACCCGGCTATCGCGGACAGCCGATCGTCTACAACGAAGACGATCACTTCGAATTCGACAAGCCGGACAGTCATTTCGTAGCCGCCGTCGAAAGCGGCGCGAGCTGGGGCTTCTTCGACTATCGCCGCTCGCGCGAACGCTTCGAGGACGGCTTCCAGTCGCTGCCGGTGGATTGGACGATCTCGTCAGCCCGCAAACGGGCGTTCTTCGGCCTGCTGAAGGAAATCACCGGATGAACTGGGGCACGATGAGCCGCGCCGAGCGCGACGCGGCCTACAACAATTCTATGGCGGTGAAGAACAGCGCCGAGCTCAATGCCGCGCGCGAGGCGGCCTCCGCTGCCTTTCGCAAGGCGCATCCCGGGCATCTCGACCTGCGCTACGGTCCCCGCGAGCGCAACAGCTGGGACCTTTTTCCCGCTGCCGATCCCAAGGCGCCCTGCATCGTGTTCATCCACGGCGGCTACTGGCAGCGCAACAGCAAGGACGGGTTCGCCAACCTGATCTCGGGCCTGCACGCCCGCGGCTGGGCCGCCGCCCTGCCCGGCTACACGCTGGCGCCCGAGGCCACGCTCACCGAGATCGTGGCGGAGATCAATTCGGCGCTCGACTGGCTGGCGGCGAACGGCCGCGCGCACGGCATCGAGGGCAAGGTCGTGCTCTCGGGCTGGTCGGCCGGCGGCCATCTGACGGCCATGTGCCTCGGCCATCCGCGGGTCGGCGCCGGCCTCGCCATCTCCGGCGTCTACGAGCTGGGGCCGATCCGCGACACCTACCTGAACGAAAAGCTGCGGCTCGGCGACGGCGAGATCGAAACGCTGTCGCCGATGCGCCTGCCGATGGTGGCCAAGCCCCTGCTGATCACCTACGGCACGGCGGAGCTGCCGCCGCTGGTGTCGGACAGCCGCCACCTGCACGCCAAGCGCGCGGCCGCCCACCTGCCGGGCGCACTGCTGCCGATCGCCGGCGCCGACCACTTCACCATCGTCCACGAGCTGCGCGACGCCGACGGCGCCTTGACCAGGCAGGCGCTTCTGCTGGCCGACTGACCGCCTACTTCCCGCAGTAAGCTTCTATGCGGTAACCGTCCGGGTCGATCGCGAAGGCGGCATAGTAGGTCGGGCCGTAGTCGGTGCGCAGTCCCGGCTTGCCATTGTCCTTGCCGCCGGCCTTGAGAGCTGCGGCATGGAAAGCATCGACCGCTTTGCGGTCCTTCGCGACGAAGCAGAAGTGCAGGCCGGATTCCAGATCGGCCTTTACCGGCTTCTTGGTGGCGCCCAGCCATAGCGCAACGACCTCGGCGCCGTAGCCCAGCGAGCTCTCGCCGTCGCTCAGCCGACTGAAGCCCAGCGGTGCCAGGGCTGCATCGTAGAACCGGCCGGATCGCTTGATGTCGCTGACGCCGAGAGAGACATGGTCGAACATGTTTTCCTCCTATAACTTGTTAACCGGTTATATGGTTTTACATCAGAGCACGCTTGTCAACCCCTCAGCCGGTTACTAAGTCCGGTGGGTGCCCCGCCCCGACCTCTGCCTGGACTTCGTCAACACGCGCTACTGGCGCGGCCAGGACGCGCCGACCGAGACGCTGGCGGCGCCGGAGGATCTGGCGGCCTGGACGGCGGCCAACGGCGGCGCGCGGCCGGCCAAGCCGCCGGCCCGGCGCGAGTTCGAGCGCGCAGTCGAGCTGCGCGAACTGATCCACCGCCTGTTCGACGCCCACGCCCAGGGCAAGGCGCCGGCCTCGCGCGACATCGAGGCGCTGAACGAGGCGCTCGCGGCCGCCCCGGCCCGCGCCGCACTCCGGCGCGAGCGCGGCGGCTATGCCTGGGACGTCGACATCCGTTCGGGCACGGCGCTGGCGCTGCTGGCGCCGGTGTTGTGGACGGCGGGCGATCTGCTGACCGGCCCGACGCTGGGCCGCGTGCGGCGCTGCGCCAACCTCGAGTGCGGCTGGCTGTTCCTCGACAGCAGCCGCGCCGGCAAGCGGCGCTGGTGTTTTATGCAGAGCTGCGGCAACCGCGCCAAGGCGCGGCGGCACTACCACAAGAGCCGGGAAGCCTAAGGAATAAAAAAGGGGGCCGTTCAGGCCCCCTCTTCATAACGACCGTGCGGGCTCTCGCGCCTCAGAAGGCGCTGTCGCCCGCCACGATTTTGCGCCTAGCGCAAAATCGATTGAAGCTTCATGGCGACGCCCATGTCGCCTTCGATCTTGAGCTTGCCGGTCATGAAGGCCGTCATGCCGTCGAGCTTGCCGCCGATCAGGTCGGCGAAATCGCCGAAGTCCATCTTGATCGTGCAGTCGGCGGCCTTGTCGTCGTTGCTGACGACCGGCGGATTGGCGTTGCCGTCGATGTGGACGACTCCCTGATCCGTGCTGAACTTCACGGAGTTGCCGAACGACGCCTTCTTCGAAGCGCCTTCCTTCATCTTGGCGGTGATTTCTTGCAGCGTCATAGCTTGCTCCCGGGATCGATGGACCTGCCCCGCTTACTTGACCTTTACGTAAACGTCAACTACAGCCCGACCAACGAACCGCCCAAGACAAGATGCTTTGATGCACGGGCCGCCGGCCGATAAGAGCCGGGGGAAACGCGGAGGAAACATGTCGTATCGCTCGGTCTTCAAGCCGGGACTGTTTGAGGGCCGGACCGTCGTCGTCACCGGCGGCGGCAGCGGCATCGGCCGCTGCACCGCGCACGAGATCGCCGCCCTCGGCGGGCGCGTCGTCATCACCGGCCGCAAGCCCGAGAAACTCGCCGTCGTGAAGGGCGAGATCGAGGCATCGGGTGGCGCGTGTGAAACCCACGCCTTCGACATTCGCGAAGAGATCCAGGTCAAGGAGGCGATCGGCAAGATCGTCGCCGCCAACGGCCGCATAGACGGCCTGTTCAACAATGCCGGCGGCCAGTTTCCCGCGCCCGCTGCCGCCATGAGCGCCAAGGGCTTCGACGTCGTGGTGCGCAACAACCTGACTGGCGGTTTCATCGTCAGCCGCGAGGCTTTTACGCAGTCGATGGAGAAGCACGGCGGCTCGATCGTCAACATGGCGGCCGACATGCGCAACGGCTTTCCCAACATGGCGCACACCGGCGCCGCCCGCGCCGGCATGGTGAACCTGTCGATGACGCTCGCCCACGAATGGGCCTACGCCGGCGTGCGCGTCAATGCCGTCTCGCCGGGCTGGATCGCTTCGTCGGGCATGGACACCTACCAGGGCGAGTTCAAGGAACGCATTCCCCGGCTCAAGGGCTATTGCCCGCTCGGCCGGCTCGGCACCGAAAGCGAGGTGTCGGCCGCGGTCTGCTTCCTGTTGAGCGACGCGTCGGGCTACATCACCGGCACCGAGATCCGCATCGACGGTGGCGTGCCGCTCGGCAACCGCTCGATCGACCTCGTGACGACCGACCGCTCGCAGCCCTACAACGGCTTCCACCTCGCCAGGACGCCGAAAGTTCTGGGAGGCGAGTAGCGTCATGCCGATCATCGAGAGCCAGGTCGACCGCAACGGCCCCGAGTACGGGCGCAACCGCGAGAGAATGCTGACCGCCATCGCCGAGTTCCGGGCCGCCGAAGCGGCGGTCCAGTCGGCCACCGAGAAGTCGCGCGCCCGCTTCGCCAAGCGCAAGCAGCTGATGCCGCGCGAACGCATCGCGCTGCTGCTCGACCGCGGCGCGCCGTTCCTCGAGCTGATGCCGCTGGCCGGCTACCGCATGCACGACGACAAGGACGGCACCGGCGCCGGCGGCGGGGCGATCGCCGGCATCGGCTACGTTCACGGCGTGCGCTGCATGGTGTCGGCGTCCAACAGCGCCGTGAAGGGCGGCACGATCTCGCCGTCCGGCCAGCGCAAGGGCCAGCGCATGCAGCAGGTCGTGCTGGAGAACAAGCTGCCGCTGGTCAACCTGGTCGAGTCGGGCGGCGCCAACCTGATGTACCAGGCCGAGATCTTCATTCCCGGTGGCCGCGGCTTTGCCAACCAGGCGCGCATGTCGGCGCGCGGCATTCCGCAGGTCACCGTCGTGCACGGCTCCTCGACCGCGGGCGGCGCCTACCTGCCCGGCCTTTCCGACTACGTCATCATGGTGCGCAACCAGGCCAAGGTGTTCCTGGCCGGCCCGCCGCTCCTCAAAGCAGCGACCGGCGAGATCGCGACCGACGAGGAGCTGGGCGGCGCGGAAATGCACGCCACGGTCTCGGGCGTCGCCGAATGGATGGCCGAGAACGACGCCGACGGCATTCGCCTGGCGCGCGAGGTCATCGCCAAGTGGCACTGGAACGACCGCCTGCCGCCCCGCCCCGCCCGCGCGTTCAAGGAGCCGCTCTACGACATCGACGAGCTGTGCGGGGTCGTGCCGCCCTCGCACAAGGATTCCTATGACGTGCGCGAGGTTATCGCCCGCCTGGTCGACGGCTCGGACTTCCTGGAATTCAAGGGCCTCTACGACCAGCAGACGATCTGCGGCTGGGCCGAGATCGAGGGCGAGCCGGTAGCCTTCATCGGCAACAACGGACCGATCACCACCAAGGGGTCGGTCAAGGCGGCGCAATTCATCCAGCTGTGCTGCCAGCAGGGCACACCGATCGTCTACCTGCAGAACACCACCGGCTACATGGTCGGCACCGAGGCCGAGCGTGGCGGCATCGTCAAGCACGGCTCCAAGATGATCCAGGCGGTGGCCAACGCCACCGTGCCGCAGATCACGGTCGTGATCGGCGGCAGCTTCGGCGCCGGCAACTACGGCATGTGCGGGCGCTCCTACGATCCGCGCTTCATCTTCGCCTGGCCCAACAGCCGCACCGCCGTGATGGGCGGCGAGCAGGCGGCCGGCGTCATGAAGAC
>JAIETA010000180.1 GCA_019745575.1 Reyranella sp.
CTTCGTGTCGGTCCCACAGCTCTTGAAGAACGTCCGCGTCGCCGACGCCGGCGCCGCGCTCGAAGCGGCATCGGTCGTCAAGGCGATCGCCGCTGCCGAACGGCGGCTCGGCAAGGGCGGTCGCGTCCTGGTGCGGAAGTCGGGGACCGAGCCGCTGATCCGCGTCATGGCCGAGGGCGACGATTCCGACCTCGTCCACACCGTCGTCGAGCAGATCGTCGAAGCGATCCCGCGGCAGGCGGCATGAAGGGGCGCGTGCTGATCATCGCCGGTTCCGACTCCGGCGGCGGGGCGGGCATTCAGGCAGACATCAAGGCGGTCACCGCCATGGCGGGCTTCGCGGCGACCGCGATCACGGCGCTGACGGCCCAGAATACCAAGGGCGTGCACGGCGTCGTGCCGGTCGATCCCGCCTTCATCCTGCAGCAGATCGAGGTCGTTCTGGACGATATCGGGGCGGATGCCCTGAAGACCGGCATGCTGCACAGCACCGAGGTGATCCGCACCGTGGCCGACGCGATCGCCAGACGTGCGCCCTTGACTCCTCTCGTCGTCGACCCGGTCATGGTCGCCAGCAAGGGCGCCCACCGGCTCCTGCTGAGCGACGCCGAAGCGGCGATGCGCGACGTGCTGTTGCCGATGGCCACCGTGCTGACTCCCAACCTGCCGGAAGCGGAAGTGCTGGCCGGCTTTCCCGTTCGCCGCGAGGCCGATATGCGCCGCGCCGCGGAGCATCTCGCGCGGCTGGGCGCCAAAGCGATCCTCATGAAGGGCGGCCATCTCGAGGGCGATCGCGTGATCGACCTGCTGTTCCACGACGGCCGTTTCGAGCGCTTCGAGGAGGCGCGCATTCAGAGCCGCAACACGCATGGCACGGGCTGCACGCTCGCGTCCGCAATCGCCGCAGGACTGGCGCAGAAGATGTCGCTGCGCGATGCCGTCGTGCGTGCCCGCACTTACGTCCGGCAGGCCATCGCGGCCGCGCCGGGCTACGGCGGTGGCCTCGGTCCGCTCGATCACGCCGTAACGGTCAGATCCGGCTAGCCCCGTCCGCCGCCGCCTCGCGCGGTGTCCACTTGCCGGCCTCGGCCAGGCCAAGGAAGTTCCAGAGCTCGCGGTTGAAGGCGTCGGGTTCCTCGATGTTCACGGTGTGCCCGGTCTTGGCGAACATGGCGAGGCCAGCGTTCGGCAGCACGCGCTTGAGGTAGAGGCTCGGCTGCAGGCAGGGATCGTCCTCGTCGCCGCAGACGATCAGCGCCGGCAGGTCGAGCTTCTTCCAGTCGTCGTCGAAGTCGTACAGCGACGGCCGCTTGCCCTGGAAGTTCTCCATCGTGTTGGCGGCACCGAGGTCGGGGTGCTCGCCGAGATGGCGGACGAACTCGGCGAAGCCGCGCGGATCCTTCTGCTTGAACCGCGAGCGTGTCGGATTGCCGATCAGACTCTCGGCGTACTTGCGCATCCCCTCGGTCCGGATCTTCGCGGCCGTCGCCTGGGCGTCCTTCTTGAACTGCTCGTGTCCCTGCCGTTCGGCGCCGGACCCGATGCCCGCCAGGGTGAGCGACAGTGCGCGATCCGGATAGCAGCGTCCGAAATGCGCGGTTGCGAAGGCGCCTTGCGACAGGCCGACGACGTGGGCCTTGGCGACCTTCAGATGGTCGAGCACATGCTTCACGTCATCGACGGCGTGCTGCTGCGAGTACTGCGTGGCGCTTCCGGGCACGTCGGAGCCCGGATAGCCGCGGAAGGAGTAGGTGATGCAGCGGTACCTGCGGGCGAAGAATCGCATCTGCGGTTCCCAGCTCCGCCAGTCGCCGCTGTATTCATGCACGAAGAGGATCGGCGTGCCGCTGCCGGCTTCCTCGAAGTAGAGTCTTACGCCATCGGGCGCTGTCGCATGGGGCATCCGTCGCTCCGTCGTGAAAGACCTAAGTGCCAAACCGCTCGAGCCGCTCCAGCACGGCCGGAATCCGGTCGTCGGCGACATTGGCGAAAGCCAACCGCACGAAACGCTCCTGGCCGGCGCCGAACATGTCGCCGGGAATGGTCAGCAGGTTCTCCTCGTCGGCAAGGCGCTTCGACACCTCGGTCGAGCGCTGGCCGGGAAAGGGATGTTCGACATAGGCGAAATAGGCGCCGATGCTGACCAGCCGCCAGCGATTGGAATCCCTCAGACCGCTGCCCAGCAGATCGGCGCGCGCCTTCAAGCCCTCGGTGTTGCGCCGCGCCCACGGCAGCAGATGCTTTAGCCCATAGAGCGCGGCTTCCTGCCCCAGGCGCGGCGGGCAGATCGAAACGCAATCCATCGCCTTCTCGATCTCGGCCATCAGCGCCGTTCCGGTCGTCACGCCGCCGACCCGATAGCCGGTCAGCGCGAACACCTTGGAGAAACTGTAGAGATGGACCAGCGTGTCACGCCATGACGGGTCGCTGAAGAGCTCGTGCGGGCGTTCGCCGGCCGGCAGGAAGTCCTTGTAGGTCTCGTCCAGGATCAGGGCGATGCCGCGCCGCCGGGCGAGTTCGTAGAAGCCGTGAATGACCGCGCGAGGGTAGACGGAGCCCGTCGGGTTGTTGGGCGAGATCAGCACGATGGCGCGGGTCTTGGGCCCGATCAGCGGTTCCGCATCGCGGGGATCAGGCACGGCGCCGGAACCGGCACGGAAGTCGAGCGACACCGGCTCGATGCCCTGCATGCGCATCCACATGTCGTGATTGAAGTAATGCGGGCGCGGCAGGATCACCTGATCGCCGGCCCTCGCCAGACTCATCAGCGCCAGGCAGAAAGCCTGGTTGCAGCCGGAGGTGATCCCGACCTCGCCCGGCGCCACCGGCGCGCCATAGAAGGACGAGAGGTGTGCGGCGTAGGCCTCGCGCAGCGCCGGCAATCCAAGGATCGGCGTGTAGCCGTGGACGGCGGGATCGAGGAGCAGTTCGCCGAGGTGCCGGCGCAATTCCATGGCCGGCGGATAGCCCGGCACCGCCTGGCTGAGGTCGATCAGCGGCCGGTCGGCGGGGAAGTTGCGGCCCAGCACCCAACGCTTGGTCTCGCCAATGGGCGAAGGTTCGACGGCGGCAAGCCAGGGATTGGGAGTGAGAGCTCGGTTCATGCTGACCCGTCTAGCAATGCCGGGGCGGCGGGAGAAGGGCGTCGTCGTCCGGGCCACTCCAGCCGACCCCGAACAGCCGGCGCAATTTCATGTCTGCTCTGATGCAGCGGTAGTGTTTCACCGCCAAAATGCGTTGCCTGGGCAGCTTGTTGTGCCTAGCATCATCGTAAGGCTCCGTGCGTGAGCCATCGCACTGCGGCAACGCGGGCAAGAACCAGCCGGCCGATCGGGACGGCGTATAGGAGGAAATCTCATGGCTTCCAGGAAAGTCAGTCGTCGTCGTTTCGTGGCCGGCACGGCCGCTTTGTCGACCGCCATGGTCGCTGCACCGTTCGTTCGCGGCGCTTACGCCGCGGGCAAGCTCTCACTCGGCTTTTGGGACCACTGGGTGCCCGGCGCCAACAAGACCAGCGAAGCGCTGATCAAGGAGTGGGCGGCGAAGGAGAAAGTCGACGTCACGATCGACTACATCACCTCGCAGGGCAACAAGCTGCTGCTCACCACCGCCGCCGAATCGCAGGCCAAGTCGGGCCACGATGTCCTGGCCTTTTCGACCTGGCTGCCGTCGCGCTACGCCGACCAGCTCGTGCCCATGAACGACGTCGTCGAGCCGCTGATCAAGGAGAACGGCGCGGTGAACGCGACCGTCGAGTATCTCGGCAAGGTTGGCGGCAAGTGGCTTGCGGTGCCGGCGACCATCGGCAGCCAGATGAAGGGCCCGTGTTCGCGCATCGACATGCTGAAGCAGCATGCCGGCATCGATATCCAGGCCATGTACCCGGCAGGCTCCGCGCCCAAGGCCGACGGCTGGACGCTCGACACGTTCATGAAGGCGGCAGAGGCCTGCCACAAGGCCGGCGCCTCCTTCGGCATCGGCCTCGGCACGACGTCGGACAGCGTCGATACCGCGGGCGCGATCTTCCACAGCTTCGGTGCGCAGCTCGTGAACGCCAAGGGCGACATCACGGTCAAGAGCGACAACGTGCGCAAGGCGCTCGACTACTACAAGCGCCTGATGTCGTTCCTGCCCGAGGACGCGCCGGCCTGGGACGATGCCTCCAATAACAAGTGGCTCGTGTCGGGCAAGGGCGCCCTGATCATGAACCCGCCAAGCGCTTGGGCCGTCGCCAAGCGTGACGCACCGAAGGTGGCCGAGCAGTGCTGGACGCACGGCTTCCCGGCCGGTCCCGCCGGCCGCTTCGGACCGTTCCTGCCGTTCTTCTGGGGGACCTGGAACTTCAGCAAGAACCAGTCGGCGGCCAAGAGCCTCATGGTCTTCCTCAGTCAGAAGTCTTCTGCCGAGCAGCTGGTGGCGGCCAGCGGCGGTTACGACCTGCCGTCTTTCGCCAACTTCACGACCTTCAAGACCTGGGCCGACGAGGGGCCGCCGACCGGCACGCTCTATCACTATCCGAATCCCTTCAATCACCAGACTCTGTCGATCGCCGCGGCGCCCGCGCCGCATAAGATCGCCGAGCAGATCTACACCCAGGCCATCCAGACCCAGATGGTGGTTCGCCACTTCAAGGGCGAGGCGATGGACAGGACGCTCGACTGGGCAGCCAAGGAAATCGAGGGATTCTCGCGCAACTAGGTGCGGGACTTCGGACCGATCGGGGGGCGCCGTCGGGTGACGGCGTCCCTTCGTACGCAACCCATCGGCCGGATCGGCCGGGAGCATGCAATGGCAGACATCGCCGCCCCAAGTTCCGTCGCGGCCATGGGCGACAACCGCAGCAGCCTGCACAAGCTGATGCAGCGCAAGTCGACCGTGGCCTTCCTGATGGCGCTGCCGTTGATCCTGCTGATCCTCGGCCTCGTCGCCTATCCCGCAGGTTACGCGGTCTACCTGGCGACGCTGAACAAGGGGATGACGCGCTTCGTCGGCTTCGGCAATTTCGAATTCCTGTTCGGCCGCGACACGTTCTGGTTGGTCGTCTATCAGTCCTGCCTGTTCGCGATCACGGCCGTGATCTTCAAGGCGATCATCGGCTTCATCGTCGCGCATTTCGTGCACAACATCCCGAGCAAGGGCCAGCGCAAGTGGCGCGGCATGCTGCTGGTGCCGTGGGTCATTCCGCCGGCCATGAGCACGCTTGCCTGGCTGTGGCTGTTCGATCCGTCATACAGCGCCATCAACTACCTGCTGGCGCCGCTCGGCATCGACCGGATCCCGTGGACCGGCGAGGCGGGCTGGGCGCGCTTCTCGGTCATCCTGGTCAACGTATGGATCGGCGCGCCGTTCTTCATGATCATGTATCTGGCGGCGCTGAAGTCGGTGCCCGAGCAGCTCTATGAGGCCGCCGCCATCGACGGCGCCACCTGGTGGCAGCGGATCTGGTACGTGACCCTGCCGATGATGCGCAACATCATCGCCATCACGGCCTTGTTCTCGCTGATCGTCACCTTCGCCAATTTCGACATTGTCCGGGTCCTGACGGCGGGCGGTCCACTCAACAGCACGCACATCTTCGGCACCTGGGCGTTCCGCGTCGGAATCGAGGGTGGCGACATTCCGCTCGGCGCCAGCGTGTCGCTGTTCATGGTGCCGATCCTGGCCGTCGCCGCCACTTTCATCCTGCGCGACATCACCAAGCGGGGGAGTGAGGTCTGATGGCCAACGTCGCGATCGCGGCGGGCGGAACCGCCCGCCCCAACTACGGCAGCATGAGCCGCGACCGGCGCTGGGCGCTGCGCTGGTCGTATTTCTTCCTGGTGCTGTTCGCCATCTTCTTCCTGATGCCGCCGATCTACATGCTGATCACCTCGCTGAAGACCAGCCAGGAGATCTCGGCCGCCGGCAATCCGTGGTGGATCTACAATCCGACGCTCGACAACTACATCGAGCTGCTGACGCAGAACCACTACCTCACCTTCTTCCGCAATTCGGCGATCGTGTCGGTGTGCGTCGTCGCCATCACTATGCTGATCAGCGTCATCGCCGCCTTCGCCCTGGCACGCATGAAGTTCTGGGGTTCGGCCACGCTGGCGACCGGTGTGTTCCTGACCTACCTGATCCCGGAAACGCTGCTGTTCATCCCGCTGTTCAAGATGTTCGCCTGGTTCAACGAGACCTTCGGCATCCAGCTGATGAACCACTGGTGGACGCTGATCATCCTCTACCCGACCCTGACCGTGCCGTTCTGCACCTGGATCATGATCGGCTACTTCGCCTCGATCCCCAAGGAGCTGGACGAGGCGGCACTGATCGACGGTGCGACCTGGACGCAGACGCTGACCAAGATTTTCATTCCGGTGGCGCTGCCCGGCATCATCGCCGCTACCATCTTCGCCTTCACGGTGTCGTGGGCGCAGTTCCTCTATCCACTGGCCTTCACCACCTCGACGACGGAGCTGGTGCTGCCAGTCGGCATCATCACGACCCTGATCAAGGGTGACGTCTTCAACTGGGGGCAGATCATGACGGGCGCGCTGCTGGGCGCCGCGCCGCCACTCATCATCTATGCCTTCCTGATGGACTATTACATCGCGGGTCTGACGGCTGGCGCGACCAAGGGGTAGGGGATTATGGCTCAGGTAACGTTGCGCAAGATCGTCAAGAAGTACGACGAGGTTCTCGCCGTTCGCGGCATCGACCTCGACATCGTCGACAAGGAGTTCATCGTGTTGGTCGGGCCTTCCGGCTGCGGCAAGAGCACGACCCTGCGGATGATCGCTGGCCTCGAGGAAATCAGCGGCGGCGACATCGCCATCGGTGGTCACGTGGTCAACGACGTACCGCCCAAGGACCGGGACATCGCCATGGTGTTCCAGAACTACGCGCTCTACCCGCACATGAACGTCTACGAGAACATGTCGTTCGGGCTGAAGCTGAAGCCCAAGGCTGAGATCGACAAGCGCGTGAAGCAGGCGGCCCAGATCCTCGACATCACCGAACTGCTCGACCGCAAGCCCAAGCAGCTGTCGGGCGGCCAGCGCCAGCGCGTCGCCATGGGCCGCGCCATCGTGCGCGACCCCAAGGTGTTCCTGTTCGACGAGCCGCTGTCGAATCTCGACGCCAAGCTGCGCGTGCAGATGCGCACCGAGATCAAGAAGGTGCACCAGAAGGTGCGCACCACCACGGTCTACGTCACACACGACCAGGTCGAGGCGATGACCCTGGCCGATCGTGTCGTGGTGATGAACGCCGGCCTGATCGAGCAGGTCGGCACGCCCAACGACCTCTATCATGCGCCGACCACCAAGTTCGTCGCAGGCTTCATCGGCTCGCCGGCAATGAATTTCATTCCCTGCCAGCTCGAGCAGGCGGCCGGCGCGCTGCGGGTCCGGCTGAGCGACAAGCTGTCCTTCCCTGTGCCGGCCGAGCGCACGGCGCGCTACACCGGTCATGCCGGCAAAGCCAATCTGGTCCTCGGCCTTCGGCCCGAGCATATCGCCGAGACTCGTCCGCACGCCGAAGCCAACCAGCACGACTTCGACATGACGATCGACGTCGTCGAGCCGATGGGCATGGAGACTCTGATCTATTTCACCGTCGGCGGCGTCGAGATCTGCGGCCGCGTCAACCCCAACGCGGGCGCCACCGCCCTGCAGTCGATGAAGCTGCGGGCCGACCTCAGCAACATGCATCTGATCGACGACGGCACCGGCAAGGTCCTCTGACCGTCCGATTGAAAACTCAAGGGAGATATCGATGGGTACGTTGACGGGCAAGGTCGCCTGGGTGACCGGCGCGGGCTCCGGCATTGGCCAGGCCGCGGCCGTGGCGCTCGCGAAGGAGGGCGCCACGGTCGTGCTGACCGGCCGCCGCAAGGCGCCGCTCGACGAGACGGCCGCGGCCATCAAGCGGGCGGGCGGCAAGGCCGTCGTCAAGGCCGCTGACCTGATGAAGGCCGCCGCCGTGCAGCGCATTGCCGCTGACATCGACAGGAAGTTCGGCCGCCTCGACATCCTGGTGAACAACGCCGGCCTCAACATCCTGGAACGGAGCTGGAAGCAGCTATCGGCCAAGGGCGTCGACGAGGTGGTACACGGCAACCTCTCCAGCGCCTTCTACTGCACCACCGCGGTACTGCCGATCATGCGCAAGACCGGCGGCGGCGTGCTGATCCACACCTCGTCGGTGGCGGGCAAGCAGCCCAGCCTGCTGAGCGGTCCGGCCTACTCGGCGGCCAAGCACGGCGTCGTGGCGATGAGCCACACCATCAACATGGAGGAGTGCGTGAACGGCATCCGCTCCTGCGTGGTCTGTCCGGGCGAGGTGGCGACGCCGATCCTCGACAAGCGGCCGATCCCCATCACCAAGGCCGAGCGCGCCCGTATGGCGCAGTCGGAGGATGTCGGCGACCTGATCCGCTACATCGCCTGCCTGCCGCCGCACATCGTGATCAACGAGGTCATGATCAACCCGACCTGGAACCGCGGTTACGTCGCCAACCTGCAGCGCGGCAAGTCCTGACATGACGGTCACGATCGGGGCGAAGGCGCTGGAAGCCTTCGTCGGGGACATCTTTGCCTCGGCCGGCTGTTCGGCGGAGGAGGGCGGCCGCATCGGCCGCTATCTGGTGAGCGCCAACCTCTCCGGCCACGACAGCCACGGTGTCGTGCGGGTACCGCGCTACGCCGTCCAGAAGAGGAACGGCACGGTGGTGCCCGACGTCACGGTCGAGGTCGTGGTCGACACGCCGGTGATCGCCGTCGTCGACGGCAAGTACGGCTTCGGCCAGACGGTGACGCCGCAGGCCGTCCGCATCGGCATCGAGAAATGCCGCGCCGGCGGCCTCTCGGCCGTGACGCTGCGCAACGCGGGCCATGTCGGGCGGGTCGGCGACTGGGCCGAGATGGCGGCCGAGGCGGGGCTGGTCTCCATCCATTTCGTGAACGCCTCGGGCAGCGTTCTGGTGGCGCCCTACGGCGGCGTCGAGCGCCGCTTTTCGACGGCGCCCTATTGCGTCGGCATCCCGCGTCCCGGCCAGGACCCGCTGGTCCTCGACTTCGCCACTTCGATCGTGGCCGAGGGCAAGGTGCTGGTGGCGAGCCAGGGCGGCAAGAAGGTGCCCGACGGCGCCTTGATCGGCCCCGACGGCAAGCCCAGCGCCGATCCGCATCTGCTCTACGGCGCCTACACGCCCACCGGTCCGCGCGACCACAGCCAGGGTACCGGCGCCATACAAGCATTCGGCGATCACAAGGGCTCCAGCCTCGCCTTCATGTGCGAGGTCCTGGGCGGGTCGCTGAGCGGCACCGGCGCCACCGATCCCAAGCGCGGCCGCTTCGCCAACGGCATGCTGTCGTTCTACGTCGATCCCAGGGTCTTCGATCCGGCGGGCTTCTTCCCGGCCGACATCGCCCGCTACGTCGACTTCGTGAAGAGTTCCAGGCCGGCCGCGGCCGGCGGCGAGGTGCTGGTGCCGGGCGAGCCCGAGCAGCGCACGCGGGCGCAGCGCCTGGCCGAGGGCGTGCCGCTGCCCGACGACACGTGGGCCGCGATCGTCGAGACCGCGCGCTCGGTCGGCCTCGACGAGCGGCGCATCCAGTCCGCAGCTTCGCCGCCATAGGCGGCGAAGCTGCTGTAGCGACCATGTAGCTCCTACCGGCCCGGCGCGCGCCGGAGCCGGTGGAACGGCCCGGCGACCGGATCGTCGAACGCCAGTGTCGCGGTGTAGTCGGTGCGCAGCATGCGGTGCAGCGCGGCCAGCCTCGCGCCGTCGGCGACCATGCCGGTCTCCGTCTCGAGTTGCTTCTGTTCCATCGGCCACAGCCTGGCCACCAGCACGTCGTAGCCGAGGTCCAGCGCGCGATCGATCTGGCGCCGGAGGTCGGCGACATGGGCCTCGGTGGTCCACTCCGGATGGCGCAATACCTGGCCGGTGAAACCGATCCACTTGAATTTCGGCGAGGCCTGCGGGGCCGGGCCCAGCGCGTCGACGCCGGGCTCGGCGGTCCCCCAGTGCAGCGAGGCGTAGATCATCGCCCAGTCGAAATCGTGCAGCACGAATACCGTGCGCGCCGGGTCGGACTCCCTTTCCAGACGCTCGACCGCCTGCTGCCACCTGCCGTCGAGGCCGCGCAGCGGCGCCAGGCTCCAGACGTTGTAGACCAGGAGCGTCACGGTAAGCGCCGCCAGCGCGGCCAGTCCCCTGCTGCCCCAGCGCCGCTGCGCCGCCACCAGCACCAGCGCCCAGGCCGGCGTCAGCCAGGCCATGACGTTGATCTGCATCTGCGGATCCTGCGGCTGGGAATAGAGGTTGAACACCGAGCCCGCGATGAAGGTGACGCCGAACACCGCGGCGAGCGCCACGGCGCGGCTGTCGTGGCGGGCCCGCCACAGCATCGGCACCGCCACGGCGGCGATGGCCAGCATCCAGACCGTGGCGGTGTAGCGCCAGATGTCCCAGCCCGGGATGCCGGGGATCGCCGCCACCCCGGCGCCCAGCAGGTATGCCACCATGCCGTCCCACAGGTAGCCCACCTTGGGCCAGGTGAAGCCTGCCCACACCGAGTTGACGGCCTTGCCAGTCCACAAGAGATCGAGCGGCCCGACGGCGCCGTTGTGGCCTTGCGAGGCGAGCGCCGCCACGCCCGCCATCGCCCCCATGGTGGCGAGGAACAGCGCGATCCAGCCGAATCGCGACCCGGGCCGCGCCTCGCACAGCCAGAGCGCCGCCAGCATCGCGGGCAGGGTGGGGAACATCAGCCGCCATTCGAACAGCCAGGCGAGGCTGAAGAGGGCCGCGACCGCCACCACCCGCCCCATCGTCGGCCGCGCGAACCACACGGCGCCCAGCGCCATCGACGCGAACAGCAGCGTGTAGCTGGGCAAAATGTCCTCGTTCACGATGGCCAGGAACATCACCATGCTCGAGGCGACGTGGAACAGCGCCGTGAGCAGGGCGACCAGCCGGTCGCCGGTCACCCGGCGCGCCAGCAGGTAGACCGCGCACAGGCAGAGGCTGCAGCTCACCGCGTTCAGGATCGTGATCTGCCGCCGCGGATCGCCCGCGAACACCCCCAGGAGGTCGAGCCCCCGGCAGAGCGCACCATAGACCGGATAGAAAAGGTAGTTGGCGGGATAGAGCGGCGCGTTGGCGGGATCGACCACCCAGGGCTTTAGCTCGAGGCTCTTGAACACACCGTTGCCGGTGAGACCGCCCTGGGCGTTGTCGAACCACAGGATGAGGGCGATCAGGAGCGCGCTGCCGCCGACCGCCAGCAGGGCGAGATCGGCGGTGTAGCCGCCCCGGCGGGACGGGCCGGTAGAGTTGGAAGCGAACACCGAGGACGGACCTACGCCGGCTGTCGCCGGATCACAATGTGTATTGTCGTGCCCCGCCGTCCTGATGACAGATCAGCATGGCCGAGGCCTCGCCGCGACAACAGTCGAGCAGGGCCGCGCCATGCGGGTCGTAGGCGTCGGTCACTGCCGCTCGCCGCGGGCCAGCGCGGCCGACTTTTCCCGGCTGATGTCCTCGACGAGCGGGTCGGCATGGCGATGCACAAGCCGCCATTCGCCCGCTTCGCGGCGATAGACAAGGGTGACGCGCAGATGCCAGTTCTGCAGCGGCAGGCCGCCGACCTCGACGCACGCCCTTTCGATGGTTGCCAGCACGATCATGTCGGGCGAGCCGTAGGACTGGACCACCTCCATGTCAAACGTGCCGTTCCGGAAGAACCGGCTCATCGCCTCCCACTTCTTGTCGTCGATATCGACGCCATGCGTCGGCGCGCCGCCGAACGGCGACATCAGGGTGAAGTCGTCGGTGTAGGGGACCAGTGCGCGGTACGTTGCGACGTCGCCCCGCATGAGGGCGGCATTCGAGTCCCTAGACTGCCGGATGACGGCGGCGACTTCCTTGTCGAGGACGGTATCGCTGCGGGCCGAACGGTTTGAAACGGACATGATCGTCACTCCAATCCTGGTTTTCGAGGACGCGAGCCCGGCGTGGTCTCGCCTGGCCGGGAGGTCGCATTTTCCGGGAGATGAATAAAATGATATGATTTCACCAATATGCTGAACGAAATCGATCTCTCCCGAGCCGATCTCAACCTGCTGGTCCTGTTCGAGGCCGTGCTGGAGACGCGCCATGTCGGCCGCGCCGCCGACCGATTGCATCTCACGCCTTCGGCGGTGAGCCACGGGCTTGGCCGCCTGCGCCGGCTGCTCAACGATCCGCTCTTCCAGAGGACGCCCAAGGGCGTCGTGCCGACGGCCCGGGCGGCGGAGCTGGCGCCGCCGATCGCGGAGGTTCTGGCGCGGGTGAGGAGTGTCGTTTCGACCGCCGAACCGTTCGATCCGGCGCGCTCCAGGCGCCGCTTCACGGTCGGCGCCCCCGACAGCGTCTCGGCGGTGTGCCTGCCGCCGCTTCTGGCCGGACTGCGCCGGACCGCGCCCAACATCGACATCGGCGCGCGTCAACTGCTGCCCACGCTCGGCGAGTCGTCGCCCGAGCGGGCCTGGCGATCCGCTTTCGCCGATCTGGAGTCGCGGGCGATCGACATCGCGATCATCCCGTCGGACGACATTCCGCTGCGCTTCGTTCATCGGACCCTGTACGAGGACGACTTCGTCGTCGCGGTGCGCAACGGGCATCCGTTTGCCAAGACACCGACCCTGGATCGATACTGCGCCCAGCAGCATCTGGTGGTGTCGCTGACGGGCGATCCCTACGGCTTCGTCGACCGCGTTCTGGCACAGCAGGGCCGCACGCGCCGGGTCGCGCTGACGGTCCCGAACTCAATGTTCGCCCTCGCTGCCGTGGCCGAGTCCGATCTGGTCTGCGCGCTGCCCCGAAGGTTCGTCGCCATGCACGCGGCGCGTTTCTGCGTCGCCAGCGTGGAGGCGCCGCTGGCGTTGGAGCATTCCCGGCTCAATGCCGTCGTGCCCAAGGCGGCGATGATGGATGCAGGTCTGGCGTGGCTGTTCGACGAACTCGGTCGGATCGGCCAGGCGGTGCCGAGCGGGCGCAGGGGTGCTGCTTCACGAAAGAGGCAGTCTCGGTCTGGAAGGCGTTCGTTGCCGGCGGGGCGCACGTGAGAGGCCGCCCCATGCCGTTGGCGCTCCCTACGGGATTCGAACCCGTGTTTTAGCCTTGAGAGGGCCACGTCCTAGGCCTCTAGACGAAGGGAGCTAAGGGCCGGAGGCGACAGATAGTCGAATGGCCCGGCCGGTGCAACCCCTGGCGGTCTAAGGGGCCAATCAACCGGGCTTGCGGCCGGCAATGCGCGAGAGCACGCCGGGCACGAAGGGGTGGACCGCGACCTGCGTGAATCCGGCACCGGCGAGGTAGCCCTTCACCTCGGCTTCGGTGTAGGCGACGCCGGTGCTGCCGTAGACCGCTTCGTTCAGGC
>JAIETA010000120.1 GCA_019745575.1 Reyranella sp.
AGCGGCACACGAAATGTGCCGCTGCTCTGCCGCCAGGTGTCCCTGAGCCTGTGCCGCGACCGGCCGATTCGCGAGGCATCTCAAGCGGTTGCGCCTGGCCCGCCGGACAGCGCCGCACGCCGTGTCGACCGCGGCCCGAATCGCGGGACTGTCCATCGCGTCGCCGAATGCAGCACCGGTCGACGCTTTCGGACATTGCTGCGCAAGGCGGCTTGATTACAAGCCGCGACCTGACGCTCACCGGCCGTGCTGCGCACGGCCGATGTCACACCAAGTTGAGACAAATGTTGTGACACAGGTTTTGCGCCCACCTGTGACATCGCGGAAAATCAGCGATTCTGCGGCCCCACCTCAGGGCGGCCGCAGACGACTGTCACAACTCAGCTTTCGGATGCGTTGCCCGCATCACGGTCCACCCACTTGCCGGACAGTCGTCGGCGGGATGTCCTCTTGCTTGCTACTCACGGCTCAGTGCCCGGTACTCGATGCTCGGTACTCGGCAAAGACCGCGGGACCTCCCCTGGGCCTCGCAGGCGTTGACCCGGCGGGCGCGCCGGGCGGGTATGGCCAAAGAAAAGGCCGACGCGGAACAAGCGCCAGCCTGACAGAAAGATAGCCCAAAGCCTGCTGATCCTGCAACTTTTTATTTGCAGACCAGCCATGCGTTTCCGCCGGCCGGCTGCGGCCCGCACACCGTTGATGGTCTGCCGCCGCCCGCGCGCCCCAGGTGTGGGGGATCGGTCGTCTCGGCACCGCCATGCGCCGGTCAGTGATAGATAAACAGCGGCAGCGGCGCGGCGTCGAACAGGCGCCGGGTGCAGGAGCCGAACAGGATCTCGCGGAAGCCGCGATGGCCGAAGGCGCCCATCACCAGCAGGCGCGCGCCGAGCTCTGCCGCACGCCGCATCAGGAAGTCGGCGGGATCGCCCGCGGCGGCACCCGGTTCGAGCTTGGCCTCGACACCGTGCAGCGCCAGGAAGGCGCCAGCCCGCGCTGCGACTGCCGACGCTTCGGCGCGGTCGCGGTGGATCGATACGACGTGGGCCGCGCCGGACCGCCCGGGCGCGCCGAACAGACCCAGCAGGACCGCCATCTGTAGCGCCTTCGCGGCCGGCGCGCTGCCGTCGTAGGCCACCATCGCGGGCCCCGTGCCGGCGGCGGGGCCGGTCACCACGACCGGACGGCCGCCGCGGGCGATCAGGTGCTCGACCAGTGGGGCCACGCCGTCGCCGGGTTCGAGATGAAACTCGGTGTCGCGCCCCGTCACGACCAGATCGCAGGTCTGGATCTCGCACAGCAGCGCGCCGCGGACGTCGGTCTCGATCACCGAACACGGCGCCTCCAGCCCCTGTTCCGCGAGGGACCGCTGGAAGGCGGTGGGCAGGCCGGCGACGCGCGCGCGCCGTTCCGCCGCCTGCTGCTGGCGGTGTCTCAGACGGTGGTAGGCGAGTTCGGCGCCGCCCAGGGGAACCGCTTCGACGCGGTCGATGTCGCTGAGTTCGATCCCTGTCATGCCGCGCAGAGAAGCGCCGGTCTGTCGCGCCAGGGCCGCCGCCAGCGTCCTGGCGGCGACGGACGACGGCGTATCGTCGACGGTAACGAGAATCGAGCGCATGTGGCCCCTCCCAAGGCTTCGCCGCCTGGATACAGGCGGCGACCGCGCCGGCCCTTGACCTCGATCAAGCGGTTCCGTCGGCGGCGGGCCGGATCGTCGACCGGCGCAGGCTCGGCCCGGATGGGCACGGCCTGCCCCGGTCCGGTCTGCGCGAGGGCGCGCATCGCAAGTGCCGCGACACACGCCAGAGCCAAAGTTGTGGCAACACGGTGGAAGTGCATGGTCACCTCCCGCTCATTCATCGCCAAAGCGGACCACGAATTGCCATAGTCTCCCTACTGGTTGCGCGACGCGCAATTGAATTCATCGCTTCGGGAGCGGCCCGGAGCAGCCGACTCAGCCAAGTCTCTCGACCGAGACCTCATGAACGGCACGTCCCTGCCGTTCGAACCCCGTGATGTTTGCCATCGTCGTCTCGGCGATACCGCGCAGGGCTTCGGCGGTGAAGAACGCCTGATGTCCGGTGATGAGGACATTCGGGAAGGAGAGCAGACGGGCGAACACGTCGTCCTGGATCACTCTATCCGAAAGATCCTCGAAGAATAGATCGGCCTCCTCCTCATAGACATCGAGGCCCAGACTGCTGATGCGGCCTGTCTTCAGCGCCCTGATGACGGCGCGCGTATCGACGACGGCACCGCGGCTGGTGTTGATGAGCATCGCGCCCTCGCGCATCCGCGCCACCGCCGCGGCGTCGATCAGATGATGGGTTTGCGGCGTGAGGGGACAATGCAGCGAAACGACATCGGAGCCGGCCAACAACTCGTCCAGGGACACGTAACGGACGCCGATTGCCTCGCAGTCGGGATTGCGCCTGGGGTCGAAGGCGAGAATCGTGCAGCCGAAGCCGGTCATGATGCGCGCGAACACAGCACCGATCCTGCCCGTGCCGACGATGCCGACGGTGCGACCGACCAGGTCGAAGCCCAGCAGCCCGTCGAGCGCGAAATTGCCCTCCCTGACGCGGGCATAGGCGCGATGGGTCTTGCGGTTCAGCGAAAGGACCAGGGCCGCCGTATGCTCGGCGATGGCATGCGGCGAGTACTCGGGCACTCGCGCGACCGTCATGCCGAGATCGCGCGCGACGACAAGATCGACATTGTTGAATCCTGCGCTGCGCAAGGCGATCAGCCGAATGCCCTGCTGCAACAATGCCGCGATCACGCTTCCATCGAGTTCGTCATTGACGAATGCACAGACTGCCTCTGCGCCTTCCGCTGCAGTCACGGTCCGGAGTGTCAGTCGGGATTCGAGATAGACAAGTTCGTGCCCGGCCTCGGCATTGGCGGCATCGAGGAACTTCCGGTCGTATGGTTTGGTACTGAATACGGCGACGCGCATCGTCGATCTCACCGCCGGCCCTGATCTGGATCAAACCGGCCCTGTCGCAATGGTTGATAGTAGATTCCCATGACCTTAGAGGCCTGTCGCGCTAAGTTGAAGCCGAGTTTTGCGCGACACCTGGGCTCGACCACGGAGCAAGGGACTTTTCATGACTGCATTGAATCGCACCGTTGTCTGGTTCGAGGAGCTCGACCGGACGGACGTCCCCCGGGTCGGCGGCAAGAACGCCTCCCTTGGCGAAATGGTGCGCCATCTCGGTGCGCACGGCGTCGCAGTGCCGCCGGGCTTCGCCACAACGGCAGACGCCTATTGGCGCTTCGTCGACGCCAACGGCTTGCGCAACACGATCGGAGCAGCGCTGCGTGACCTGGCGGCGGGCAAGGCGACATTGGCCGAGACCGGACAGGCGCTGCGCCGGGCCTTCCTGCGCGGCGACTGGCCCCCGGACATGGCTGACGCTCTTCGGCAGGCTTATCATGACCTCAGTCAGCGCATCGGCCGAGAGGGCGCCGACGTGGCGGTGCGTTCGAGCGCCACCGCCGAAGATCTGCCCGACGCGAGCTTCGCCGGCCAGCAGGAGACATTCCTCAACATTCGCGGCGAGACGGCTCTACTCGATGCCTGCCGGCGCTGCTTCGCCTCGCTCTTCACCGATCGCGCCATCAGCTATCGGCAAACCAAGGGCTTCGACCATCTCAAAGTGGCGCTGTCGATCGGCGTGCAGGCCATGGTGCGCTCCGACCTCGGCGGCGCTGGCGTGATGTTCACCATCGACACCGAGACCGGCTTCGACAAGGTCGCCGTCATCGATGCCGCCTGGGGGCTGGGCGAGAACGTGGTTCAGGGCGCGGTCGATCCCGATTCGTACCAAGTGTTCAAGCCGCTGCTGGGCGATACTTTGCTGAAACCGATCGTCGAAAAGCGGCTGGGTGGTAAGGCGCAGAAGATGATCTACACACAGGACGGCGACCGTCCGATCCGCAACGTGCCGACCTCGCGAACGGAACGCGAGGCCTACGTGCTGTCGGACGACGACGTGCTGACGCTGGCGCGCTGGGCCTGCACGATCGAGGCGCACTATGGCTGCCCGATGGATATCGAGTGGGCCAAGGACGGCCAGAGCGGCAAGCTCTTCATCGTGCAGGCGCGCCCCGAGACGGTGCAGTCGCGCCGCAGCACCGGCGAATACCGCACCTACCGGATCAAAGCGAAGGGCCGGAAGCTGGTAACCGGCCTCAGCATCGGCGAGGCGGTGGTGACGGGCCGCGTCTGCCTGATCGAAAGCGCCCGCGACATAGACCGCTTCGTCGACGGCGCCGTGCTGGTGACGCAGAACACGGATCCCGACTGGGTGCCGATCATGAAGCGGGCGGCGGCAATCGTGACCGACCGCGGGGGGCGCACGTCGCATGCCGCGATCGTCAGCCGCGAACTCGGCCTGCCCGCCATCGTCGGCACCGGCAACGCCACGCACTTGCTCCATGGCGAACAGGAAGTGACCGTGTCCTGTGCCGAAGGCGACCAGGGCTTCGTCTACGAGGGTGCCGCCGATGTCGAGACCGAGCTGCTCGACCTGCAGAACGTGCCCGTCACGAAAACACAGATCATGCTCAACCTCGCCAATCCCGCCGCCGCCTTCCGCTGGTGGCGGATCGCGGCCGACGGGGTCGGTCTCGCGCGCATGGAGTTCGTGGTGAGCAACCACATTAAGGTTCATCCCATGGCCCTCGTGAATTTTGACACGCTGCAGGATGCCGACGCCAAGCGGCAGATTGAGGCGCTCACGGCGGGTTACGGCAAGAGGGCCGACTATTTCGTCGACCGCCTGGCGCTTGGCCTCGCCCGCCTCGCGGCCTCGCAATATCCCAAGCCCGTCATCATCCGCATGAGCGACTTCAAAACTAACGAATACGCCAACCTGATCGGCGGTGCCGCCTTCGAACCGAAGGAGGAGAACCCGATGATCGGGTTTCGTGGCGCATCGCGCTATTATTCGCCGCGCTACCGCGCGGGCTTTGCCCTGGAATGCCAGGCCATCCGCCGGCTGCGCGAAGAGATGGGATTCACCAACGTGGTCGTCATGATTCCCTTCTGCCGCTCGGTCGGCGAAGCCGACCGCGTCCTCGCCGTCATGGCTGAGAACGGCCTGCGGCGCGGCGAGCAGGGACTGGAGGTCTACGTGATGTGCGAGATTCCCTCGAACGTGATCCTGGCCAAGTCCTTCGCCAAGCGCTTCGACGGCTTCTCGATCGGCAGCAACGACCTCACCCAGCTCACGCTGGGCGTCGACCGCGACTCGGAGGAGCTGGCCGAACTGTTCGACGAGCAGGACGAGGCCGTGAAGTGGATGATCGAGAACGTCATCCGCGAGGCGCACAAGGCTGGGGCCAAGATCGGCCTGTGCGGCCAGGCCCCCAGCGATCATCCCGAGTTTGCCGAATTCCTCGTCGACTGCGGCATCGATTCGATCTCGGTCAGTCCCGACAGTTTTCTCGCGGTGAAGCAGAAAGTGGCGGCGGCGGAGGCGAGGCTGAACCGGGGCGCCTAAGACAGCCTTCCCGAATGTACGGCCTCAAGGCGCCCTCCGCGCGGCTCGGCCATCCTTGCGCTGATCCCACCACTTCTCGATCTCCATGACGACGAGAAGCACCAGGGCTACGAGAAGCAGCACGCTCCACTCGGCGAGCGCCACCGGCGCCACGCGCAGCGTCTCGCTGAGCATCGGCACATGCATCGCGCCGATGTGCAGCAGCTGCGCGCCGTCACCTCGTCCGACGGCATGACCGCCAACTACTACCCGTTCGAGCGGACCTTCCTGGGCCGGGTCGCCGCGCGGATCATCAACGAAAGCCGCGGCATCAGCCGGGTGACCTGCGACATCACGAACAAGCCGCCCGGGACGATCGAGTGGGAGCGACTCTGTTTCCCCTCCGAGGTAATCCTTGAGCATGATACAGCATCCCACAAACCACTGATGAAGTGGGGCATTCCTGATTAGGCTGCCTCGATGGCGCCATTGCCGGGCCGATCCACGTTTACGGCATGGCGGTCGGCCAAGACCAACTGGTGCGCGACATGATGGACTGGTTTCTGGCCGCGAGGAGTTCCCACCGCCCGGCGAGCGGACGGTGCGCGGGAAGGTGTCGGCGATCCGGAAGAAGCCGAAGTCGGCTTGGTGAGAAGAGCCACCCTTCGTGCCACTGGCTTTCACCACCCGCTTTAGCTGGACCTCTGCCACTCAGGATGGTTCGGTAGCTTCTATCCCTTCAATCCCAGCCGGATCTGCTTCTCGATCTCGATGATCGCGAAGAAGGCGGCGCCGACGGCTACGATCAGAAAGCCGTCCATCAGCGGCACGGGCTGTGTGCCCAACACGACCTGCACGGGCGGCAGATAGGTGACCGCGAATTGGGCGGCGGTGATGGCGATGACCACCGTCCAGACCACCTTGGTGCCGCGCGCCGCCACCCAGGTCAGCGAGGTGCTGTGGATGTTGCGGATGAAGAAGAGGTGGAAGATCGTCAGCACCACCAGCATGTTCATCGCCATGGTCTGGGCCACAGCCGTCGGATAGCCCTTGTCGGTGGCATAGGTGAAGATGCCGAAGACGGCCGCTAAAAACAGCAGCGCAACCAGCACAATGTGCCAGAGGAGTTCGCCCGACAGGATCGGCGCGTTGCGCGGGCGGGGCGGGCGCGCCATGGTGCCGACTTCGGTCGGTTCGAAGGCCAGAGCGATGCCGAGTGTGATGCCGGTGATCAGGTTGACCCAGAGGATCATCACCGGCGTCAGCGGCAGCGCAAGACCCGCCAGCAGGGCCAGCACGACCACGATCGACTCGCCGGCGTTGGTGGGTAGCGTCCAGCTGATGACTTTCTTGAGGTTGTCGTAGACCGTGCGCCCCTCGCGCACCGCCGCCGCGAGGGAAGCGAAGTTGTCGTCGGCCAGCACCAGATCGGCGGCCTCCTTTGCGGCTTCGGACCCCTTCAACCCCATGGCGATACCCGCATCGGCGCGTTTCAGCGCGGGCGCGTCGTTCACCCCGTCGCCGGTCATGGCGACCGACAGTCCGTTGGCCTGAAGGGCGGTCACCAGACGCAGCTTGTGTTCGGGGCTGGTGCGGGCAAAGACATCGACGCCCGCCACCTCCAGCGCGAGTTGCGCCTCGTCGAGCTTGTCGAGGTCGGCGCCGGTCAGCACACGGGCGGAGTTCTGAAGCCCGATCTGGGCAGCAATGGCGGCGGCAGTGCCCGCGTGGTCGCCGGTGATCATCTTCACCCGGATTCCTGCCGCCCGGCACTCGGCGACGGCGGCGATTGCCTCCGGACGCGGCGGGTCGATCAGGCCCACCAAGCCCAGGAAGCAGAGGCTGCCGTCCAACGTGTCAGGGCCGATCCTCTTTCCAGTTTCAGCACGTTCGGCCAGTGCCAGGACACGCAGCCCGCGCCGCGCCAACGCCTCGGCCCGATGATGCCAGTGCCCGTAGTCGAGTCCCGCGCACATGCGCAGCACCCGCTCGGGCGCGCCCTTGACGTGTACGAGGCGGCCGGCCGCGCTCTCGGTCAGAACCGCCATGAAGCGGTGGCGGCTGTCGAAGGGAATGGCATCCAGTCGGCGCGCCGCGTGATCGCCCCCCACTTTGCCCGCGAAGGCCAGAAGCGCGCCCTCCATGGGGTCGCCCTCAACCGCCCAATGCCCGTCCTTGTGATGCAGACTCGCGTCGTTGCACAGCGCCGCCGCGAGCGCCATCCGGGCAAGATCAGCTTTCGGCGTGATCGCGCCTTCGGGCGCATAGCCCTCGCCCGCGACCACGAAGGCTCCCTCGGGCGTCTCGGCCGCGGTGACGACCATTTCATTGCGGGTCAGCGTGCCGGTCTTGTCGGTGCATATGACCGACACGGAGCCGATCGCCTCGATGGCGGGCAGGCGGCGGACGATGGCGTTGCGGCGCGCCATGGCTTGGACGCCGATGGCCAGCGTGATGGTCATCACCGCGGGCAGGCCTTCCGGGATCGCCGCCACGGCCACGCCCACCACGGCCATGAACATCTCGGAGAAATCGTGGTGGCCGACGAAATAGCCGTAGACCAGCAGAAGGCCTGAAGCGAGCAGGATAAGGAACGACAGCCAGCGCGCGAAGTGGTCCATCTGCGCGACGAGGGGCGTCGTCAACTGCTCAACTTCCGCCAGAAGCCCGCCGATTCGCCCGATCTCGGTTCCGGCACCAGTCGCGACCACAACCCCACGCGCCGTGCCTTGGGTAACGAGCGTGCCCGACCAGAGCATCGAGCGGCGGTCGCCCAAGGCGGCAACGACGGCCACAGACTCCACAGCCTTTTCGACTGGCACCGATTCTCCGGTCAGGATCGCTTCTTGCGCTGCGAGCCCTCGTGCCTCGGTGATCCTGAGGTCGGCGGGTACCTTGTCGCCCGCTTCCAGGAGCACGATGTCGCCGGGGACGATGTCTGCCGCGTCGACGCTCACGCGTTGTCCCTCGCGAAGGACAGCCGCGCGCGGGGCCAGCATCCTTCGGATCGCGGCCATCGCCGCTTCGGCCTTGCCCTCCTGGATGAAGCCGATCAACGCATTGGCCAGGACCACGGCCAGGATCACTCCGGTATCGACCCAGTGCTGCAACGACGCCGTCACCGCGGCCGCCCCCAGAAGCACATAGATGAGAACGTTGTGGAACTGCGCCAGAAACCGCAGCACTGGCCCGCGCCCCCGCACCTCGGGCAGGCGGTTCGGCCCATGCTCCGCCAGCCGCCGCGCCACTTCGGCTTTGCTCAGGCCGTGAGGCCTGGCATCGAGTGCAGCGAGGCAGGCATCGGCGGACTTGGCATGGGGCTCGGAGAGCGTCATGTCACCGCGCCGTATAGCCACCGTCGATGACGATTTCCGCGCCGGTGACGAACTTCGCTTCGTCCGAGGCGAGCCATACCACCGCCCAGGCAATGTCGTCGGGCTCTCCCATGCGGCCGATCGGATGGGCGGCATCGGCCGCAGCCCTGGCGGCCTCCAGGTCGGGCGACGTGGCGCGCAGGTGACTTTCCACCATTGGCGTCCAGATGTAGCCGGGATGGATGGAGTTCACGCGAATACTCTCGGGCGCATAGGTGATCGCATCGTTTTTCGACATCAGCCGCACCGCGCCCTTTGACGCGTGATAGGGCGCGATGCTGCCGACGCCGATCAGCCCGGCGATGGACGAGAGGTTGATGATACAACCGCCGCCCGCGGCCCGCAGATGCGGGATCGCGTGTTTGGTGCCGAAGAACACGCCCTTCACGTTTACAGCCTGCACCCGATCCCATTCTTCTTCGCTCACTTGGTCGGTGGGTTTCGGGCTGCCCGAGATGCCCGCATTGCTCACCATCACGTTCAGTCCGCCAAAGCGTGAGGCGGCGGCGTCGGTGGCGGACCTCAATGCCACCTCGTCGGCCACGTCGACCTTCCAGTATGCAGCTTCGCCTCCCTTGGCCGTGACCTCGTCGGCCAGCGCGTGGCCATCCGGCTCGAGCAGGTCGAAGATGGCGACCTTCGCGCCTTCCTCGGACATGCGGCGCACACAGGCTCGGCCGATGCCAACGGCACCCCCCGTCACGATGGCGGTCTTTGCGGCAAGTCGGTTCATGATTGGCTTCCCGGCGTCGATGTTGGGATGAATTGCGACCTGGGCAAGCGCTGCACATCCGCCGGCGCCGCGTTAGTCTTCTTTGTCCGCGCGGCCGTTGGCCGCTTTGCCGATGCTGCCGCGTGGTGCCGTCTCACGTGCCTTGAGGAAGTGCTCGAGGTCGGTATCGGCGATGCGCCAGCCCTTGCCGATGTCGATGGCGCGAAGCACGCCAGACTTGATCCACTGGCGCACCGTCGCCTCTGCGACCTCCAGCCGTTCGGCGAGCTCTTGCACGGTCTGATACCGGTCATGCGGCACGTGCCGATCCTCATTGCTGCTTTTGCTCAAGGATAGTGAAGTTCGATGCGGTTCAGTTGATGCAGGTCAAAGTCGCTGCGCTATTTGCGGGAGATACTTGAATAGACATTCAAGACCTTGAGAGACGCGTCCGCGTCCTTCGGGACTTGATGCACTTGGGAGCAATCGCAATGCCGACCCGTGCCGCCTACATGCCCTTGCCCACCTATCCGGGATCGATCGAGGATGGTGCCATTCTGGCCGCCGCCAGGTTCGCGGTCACGCTTGGTTTTGAGCTGCATGTCAGGGCATTCTCCGTCGACATACCGCAAGTGCACTCGCCGCTGTTGGGCATGCTTGTCGACGTCCCCGGGCTCATCCGGAGCGCCGAGGAACAGAGCAGGGTGGAATGCCAGCGCCTGAAGGGCCTTTTGGAAGGTCCCATCGAGTTGCGCGGCAGAGTTCACTACTTTACCCGCGAGGTTGTTCTGGGGGCCGCGTTCGATGCCGCCGCCGCCGAGGCTCGGTACCATGATCTTTCGGTGCTTCCCTGGTCTGGCGAAACCGCGTTGGCCCAGGATATGTCCGAGGCGGTTGTATTCGGGTCCGGTCGCCCGACCCTCCTTGTGCCGCCCTCGGCCCGGCCCGCCAGTCTCGACCACGTCGCGATTGCCTGGGATGAAAGCCGCGTTGCCGCCCGCGCACTTGGCGATGCCCTGTCGCTTCTGCCCGCGGGCGGTCGCGTCTCCGTGCTGACGGTCAAGGACGAAAAGCCCCTGAGCGGATCCGACATTGCTCGGTTGCTTGCGTCATCGCTCGAAAGGCGAGGATTCGAGGCGAGGCCGTGCAGCATCGGTCTTGGTGGCAAGACCATTGCCGACGCTCTGCAGGATGCGGCCATGACGGAGGGGGCTCAAATCCTGGCAATGGGAGGTTTTGGCCATTCCCGCCTGCGTGACTTCGTGCTGGGCGGTGCGACCAAGGGAGTTCTCACCAATCTACGTCTGCCGGCCCTGCTTTCGCACTGAAGCGTATCCTGGTTACGCAGCTGATCTGGGCAGTTTGGAGTCCATTTGGACAATCGAGTGGATGTGACTCCTTGCGGCAGATCAACGCAGAACCGGCGAGCGATCACGGAATTCGGGGCGCCGCTGGGGTCGGCTTCGGTGCCGCTTATAACCCTCTGGCCCGTGTGGCGGGCCACCTGCCCAGCGGAGCTGGAAAGGACAGGCTCCAGTCAGTCGACGTCGGAAAGACTCGTGCGTCGCCGCGTCCTCCGCCCCGCCGCCGGCTCCTCGAAATCGTGCGGCCGGTCGCCCAGCAGGTAGCGCGGCCCGGCGCCCGCCCGGGCGGCACGGTCCTGGCGGTTGTAGAGCGCGCACTTGTCGAGCGACAGGCAGCCGCAGCCGATACAGCCGTCGAGCAGGTCGCGGGTCCGTTCGAGCATCGCGATCCTGGCCTGCAACATCACGCGGATGTCGTTGCTGATCGCCCGCCAGTCGCGCCGCGTCGGCGCCCGGCCCTGGGGCAGCGTGGCCAGTGCCGCCTCGACCTCGGCCAGCGTCAGGCCGAGCCTCTGGGCGATCAGGGCAAAGGACAGGCGGCGGATGTCGGAGCGCAGAAAACGCCGCTGATTGCCGGCCGAGCGGACCGCCGTCACCAGCCGCCGCTCCTCGTAGAAGCGGATGGCCGACACCGAGAGTCCGGTGCGGCGGGCGACCTGGCCGATCGACAGGAGCGGGTTCGGGGTCACGGCGGCCTCCTGAAAAGCTTGACCTCAAGTTAACTTGAGGTCGTAGGGTCGGGAAGTTGGCGCCCCCGGGCGCCCTTGCCAAGGAGAAACCGCCATGCCCGCCTCCCGCCTCGAACACGCCCCCCGCCTCGAACACGTCAACGTCACCGTCCGCGATCCCGACCGCACCGCCCGGCTGATGGGCGCGCTGTTCGGCTGGCGCGTGCGCTGGCGCGGCGCCGCGCGCGACGGCGGCCACACCGTCCATGTCGGGTCCGACGAGCACTATCTCGCGCTCTACACCGGGCGGGATGTCGCCTACACCGCCGAGGACTTCGCCAAGAGGCGTCCGCTCAACCATGTCGGCGTCGAAGTCGACGACCTCGACGCGACCGAGGCGCGGGTGGTGGCGGCCGGCCTAAAACCCTTCTCCCACGGCGACTACGAGCCCGGCCGCCGCTTCTACTTTCTCGATCCCGACGGCATCGAATACGAGGTCGTGAGCTACGCGGCGTCGTGAAAGATGAGGCCCAGGGTGAACCGCTCGCCGGCCCGCACGGTGGAAACCCCGTGGCGCATCGCGGTGCGGTGCCAGCCGCGCGTTCCCTTGGCCGGGCGCTGGTTGACGGCAAAGACCACGGCATCGCCCTACCGCAGCGGCACCGCTTCGCCGCGCGACTGCTGGCGCGGCCGCTGCTCGACCAGCAGGAACTCGCCGCCGTCGAAGTCGCGGCCGGGCGCGCTCAGCAGCACGGTGGCCTGCAGGGGAAAGACCAGGTCGCCGTAGAGGTCGCGGTGCAGGCAGTTGTAGTCGTCCGGCCCGTAGCGCAGCAGCAGCGGCGTCGGCCGCCGCTGGCCGCCGGCGTGGCACTCGGCCAGCCATTCCTCCAGCGTCGGCGGGAACCGGCTGTCGCGGCCGAGGCGCTCGTTCCAGCGGTTGGCCACCGCCGCCAGCCCGGGATAGAGCGCCCGGCGCAGGCGCTCGACCGGCTCGGGCAGCGGATAGGCGAAGTACTGGTACTCGCCGCGGCCATAGCCGTGCCGCTGCATGACGATTTTCTTGCGGAACAGCCCCTCGTCGGGCCACAGCGCGGCGAGCTCGCGGCAGGCGGCGGGGTCCAGCAGGCCGGACAGGACGGTGAAGCCCCGGGTGTCGAGCGTTTCGGTGTCGATCATCCGAATATCCTGCCGCGTCGCCGTCCGCTCTTCTATCCGCCGCCGTCTTGATATAAGGCACTTCTCAGCTTGGCCCTCCCGTCGCCTTCTCCCGAGGCGGGCGGAGAGGGCTTTTCACGATCGGGGCACGACACATGGCCGAGCCGGTTCAGACCGACAAGGAACAGAGGCGGCTCATCCGCATGGCGGAGACCATCTCCAAGGCGCTGCCCTACATGCGCCGGCACAACGACGCCACCTTCGTGGTCAAGTACGGCGGCCATGCCATGACCGACCCGAAGCTCGGCGACCTCGTGGCGCGCGACGTCGTGCTGATGAAGCAGGTCGGCATGAACCCCATCGTGGTCCATGGCGGCGGGCCGCAGATCAACAAGATGCTGGAGCGGGTCGGCCTCAAGAGCACCTTCGTGAACGGGCTGCGCGTCACCGATGCCGCCACCATGGAGATCGTCGAGATGGTGCTGGCCGGCTCGATCAACAAGGCGATCGTGGCCGACATCAACGAGTGCGGCGGCATCGCCGTCGGCATCTGCGGCAAGGACGGCAACCTGATCCTGGCGCGCAAGGTGGTCGAGATGCGCGATCCCAAGACCGGCGAGCTCCTGAAGGTCGATCTCAAGCAGGTGGGCGAACCGGCCAAGATCAACGTCATGGTGCTGGAGCAGCTGCGCCGCGCCGATGTCATCCCGGTGGTGGCGCCGAT
>JAIETA010000305.1 GCA_019745575.1 Reyranella sp.
GCGCGGTCCGCGCGGCTTGTCGCCGGCGGCGCCGGCGGGGCGTCCACCACCACGACCGCCGCGGCCGCCACGTCCCCGTCGACGACCGTCGCCGGCTTCGAGAGCCAGGACTTCGAGGCCGGGCACTTCGATGCGCGGGATGGTCGTGCCGATCAGCTTCTCGATCGCCTCGATCAGCCCGCCTTCGAACGGCGCGGCGAGCGTGAAGGAATGACCAATCTTGCCGGCGCGGCCGGTGCGGCCGATGCGATGGACGTAGTCCTCCGGCGAGAACGGCACGTCGTAGTTGAAGACGTGGCTCATGTCCTGCACGTCGAGGCCGCGCGCGGCCACGTCGGAGGCGACCAGGATCTGGATGTCGCCGGCCTTGAACTTCTCGAGCGTCTCGGTGCGCGCCGGCTGGCTCATGTCGCCGTGCAGGGCGCCGGCATTGAGGCCGTGCTTCTTCAGCGCGGTGTGCAGGGTGGCGACGTCGCGCTTGCGGTTGCAGAACACGATCGCGTTCTTGACCTCCTGGCTCTTGATCAGCGCCAGCAGCGCGTCGCGCTTGTCGTCCTCGGGCACGACGATCAGCCCCTGGACGATGGTGTTGCTGGCCGAGGCCGGCGGCGAGACGGTGACTTCCTTGGGATTGCTCAGGAAGCGGTCGGCGAGCCGCCTGATCTCCGGCGGCATGGTGGCCGAGAAGAACAGTGTCTGGCGCAGCGGCGGCAGGGTCGCCACGATGCGCTCGACATCGGGGATGAAGCCCATGTCGAGCATGCGATCGGCCTCGTCGATCACCAGGATCTTGACGTCGTTCAGCAGGATGCCGCCGCGCTCGAAGTGGTCGAGCAGGCGGCCGGGCGTGGCGATCAGCACGTCGACGCCGCGCTCCAGCGCGCGTTCCTGGTCGGGGAAGCTCACGCCGCCGATCAGCAGCGCCATGTTGAGCTTGTTGTGCTTGCCGTAGGTCTCGAAGTTTTCCGCCACCTGGGCGGCCAGTTCGCGCGTCGGCTCCAGGATGAGCGTCCGCGGCATGCGCGCCTTGGCGCGGCCCTGCGAGAGAATGTCGATCATCGGCAGGACGAAGGAGGCGGTCTTTCCGGTGCCCGTCTGGGCGCATCCGAGGACATCGCGGCCCATCAGGACGATGGGGATGGCCTTTTCCTGGATGGGCGTGGGCGTCGTATAGCCCTTGTCGGCGACTGCCTGCAGTACCGGGGCGCTCAGCCCCAAACTCTCAAAACTCATTTAATTTCCGTGGTTTAGTCCATTCTATCCGCTGGACTTTGGAGCGGTCTCATAAGGCCCGTGAATCGGGCCGGACCGCTGGCGGCACCCATATGACCCCTCGGTCGCCGCAAGTCAACGTGCAGCCGGCAGGGGGCTGCTTCCCGCTCCGATCAGGCCTTGAGCTCGATTTCGACGAAAACGAACTCGAAGTCGTTGGGATTGATGACGTCGTGCTCGACCCCGGTCTGGCGGGCGTAGGAGACCCCGGCGCGCAGCGGCGCCGGCACCGTCGTCTTGCCGTCATAGATGTGCAACTCGCCGGTCGTCACCGGCACGACCACGTAGTCGTGGTTGTGGCGGTGCCAGCCGGTATGGCCGCCCGGCGGAAAGCGCCATTCGGTGACGATCACCCGGTCGTTCTCGACCTGGACGGAAGGCTTGGCGAGGGGGCGCGGCGGTTCGGTCATCGGCAAAAGCTAATGCGACCGGCAGTCTTTGTCAGGTGACGATCGGGCGTCCACTGCTATTGTGCATATGCACTCAATTACGGAGTCCCCTCCTGTCCCAGACCGCCGTCGCCGGCCCCGCGGGCGCCCATCCCCTGCTCACCGCCCCCATCGGGCCCAGCCTGCTGAAGCTTGCCGGGCCGACCACGCTCGTGATGGTGGCGCAGACCTTCGTCGCCATCGCCGAGACCTTCATCTTCGGCCGGCTGGGCACCGAGGCGCTGGCGGGCTTCGCGCTCGTCTTCCCGCTCATGATGATGATGACCATGATGGCGGCAGGCGGCATGGGCGGCGGCGTGGCGGCCGCCATGGCCCGCACGCTGGGCGCCGGCCGACGCGACGACGCCCGGGCGCTCGTGCTGCATGCACTGATCCTGGGTGCGGCGCTGGCGCTGCTCTTCACCCTGCTCGCCTGGACTGCCGCGCCTGCCCTCTACCGCCTGCTGGGCGGCGAGGGCCGCGCGCTGGACCATGCACTCACCTACTCCAACGTCCTGTTCTCGGGATCGATCGCGATCTGGGCGAACTTCTTCCTGTCGGCGCTGCTGCGCGGCGGCGGCGACGCGGCCACGCCCGGCCGCTACATGCTGCTGTCGTCGATCGCCCAGGTGCCGCTGTCCTATGTGCTGGCGCTGGGCGTGGGCGGCTGGCCCGGCCTCGGCATGGCGGGCCCCGCAGTCTCCTCGCTGCTCGCCTCGGCGGTGTCGGCGCTCCTGCAGGCCCGCGCGCTGTGGGGCGGCAAGCTCGGCTTCACGCCGGCCCTGGGCGGCGTCGCGCTGCAGGGCCGCCTGTTCTGGGACATCCTGCGGGTCGGCCTGATCGCCTCGGTCTCGGCCTTCACCGCCAACCTCACGGCCATGCTGGTGACCGGCCTGGTCGGCCGCTTCGGCGTGGCCGCGCTCGCCGGCTACGGCATCGGCGTGCGGCTCGAGTTCATGCTGGTGCCGCTGGCCTTCGGCATCGGTTCGGGCCTCACCACGATCGTCGGCGTGGCGGCCGGCGCCGGCGACTGGCGTCGCGCCGTGCGCGCGGCGTGGATCGGCAGCCTCGTCGCCGGGCTGGGCATCGGCGCCTTCGGCTGGATCGTGGCGCTGGTGCCGGAAGGCTGGGCGCGGCTGTTCACCGACGATCCGGAAGTGATCTCGGCCACCGTCGCCTACATCACGCGCGTGGCGCCCTTCTACTGCCTGTTCGGCCTCGGCATGACGCTGTCCTTCGCCAGCCAGGGCGCCAACCGCATGGCCGCGCCCTTCCTGGCCGGCATCGCGCGGCTGATCGTGGCGACGCTGGGCGGCTGGATCGCCATCGAAATCCTGGGCTGGGGGCTGGCCGGCGTCTTCACCGCCATCGCCACCGGCATGGTCTGCTTCGGCGCGCTGATCGCCGGCCCGCTGCTGATCCACCCCTGGCGCGGCCGGGCGTGATAGACTGCTCTCCCAACGCGGGAGGGCGGCATGCAGCGCAGCGGCACGATCTCGACCTGGAACCGCAACCCGGCCGACGAGGAGGCGATGGGCGCCGCCCATGCGCCGATCTGGCGGCGCATGATCGACGTCTCCGTAACCGACGATCTGCGCGGCGCCACCGTGCTCGACTACGGCTGCAACCAGGGCGGCTTCCTGCGCATGCTCTACGACCGCCATCCGTTCCGCGCCGGCGTCGGCCTCGACATCGCCCGCGAGTCGGTGGCGCGCGCCGAGCTGCTGAAGCGTCAGCGCCCGATCGACTACCGCGCCGGCAGCATCGCCGCAGACCTCGGTCACACCTTCGACCTGGCCTTCAGCCACGAGGTTCTCTACCTGCTGCCCGACCTCGCGGTCCATGCCGCCGACATGAAAGATGCGCTGCGCCCCGGCGGCGCCTACATCGCCGCCATGGGCTGTCACACCGACAGCGCGGTGTGGCCGAGATGGCGCAAGCTGATCGCCGAGACCTCGTCCATCCCGATCTACGACCACTCGCTGGATCGCGTCGCCAAGAGCTTCTCCGAGGCCGGCTTCACCGTTTCAGTACGGCCGCTGGCGCTGGACGTCTTCATGCATGTGACGGTGGGCAGCGAGTACTTTCCCAAGGTCGTCGACCAGCTGCGCTATTATAGCCAGGACAAGGTGCTGTTCCGGTTCGTGCGTTCACCTTAGGAGATTCGCTCATGGCACCACCCGCCCTGCCGTTCGTCGCCGCCTTCTACGCCGCCCTGACCGGGCTGCTGTGCGTGGTGCTGTCGATGCTGGTGGTCCGCCAGCGCATGCAGAAGCGCATCAGCATCGGCGACGGCGGTGACGCCAGCCTGGGGCGCATGGCCCGCGTCTTCGGAAACTTCGCCGAGTATGCCGCGCTGGTACTGGTGCTGCTGGCCCTGGTCGAGATCTGCGGCGGCCCGCGCTGGCTGGTGCACGCCCTGGGGGCGAGCTTCATCGTCGGCCGCATCGCTCACGCCTACGGGCTTTCGATGTCGCTGGGCGTCAATCCCGGTCGAGCCGCCGGCGTCACCCTGACGCTACTGACCATACTCGTGGCCTCGGGCACGCTGCTCGTGCTCGTAGCACGGAAGGTCTTCGTTTAGCCACGCACGCCGAGCTTCCGGAGCGAGCGGTCGATCCACAGCGCGCCCAGCCTCTCCTGCACGCCGTTCTGGCGCAGCCGCTGGCGCAGGCAGGCGAAATCGACGCGGTCGAGCTCCTGGTCCTGATTGAAGCAGGAAAACACCACGCTCTCCTTGCCCGTCACCGGATCCCGGTGGAGTTGCAGGCACTGGGCGCAGATCTCCTTCATCATGCATTGCATGGGCGAGTTGATCGATCCCAGCGCGCGATGGTCGGGCTTCAGGTAGGGCTTCAGCATGGCGTGACGCGCCAGGCGCACGGCGTTCATCATGCCGTCGGAGCCGATGGCCACGATGCGGTCGGCGTCGGCGAACGGGATCGGCTGCGGCCCCAGCTCGCCCGCGGCGTACTTGCGCATGGTCTCGACGATGTTGTCGACGGCGGATTTGTCCTGCGGCCGGCCCGGCGCGAAGCCCGGCGCCTCGTCGCAGCACCACACGACGACGTCGGCCGCCGCCTCGATCTCCTCGACCTTGTAGCGGTCGACGACCTTCTTGTAGCCCGCGAAGTACAGCACCTTGCTGCCGGCCTTGCGGAACGCCTGGCCGATCGAGAACAGAACGGCGTTGCCGAGACCGCCGCCTGCCAGCACCACGGTCTCGCCGGGCTCGATCTCGGTCGGCGCGCCGGTCGGCCCCATGACGATCACCGGCTCGCCGGGCTCGAGCAGCGCGCAGAGGTCGGACGAGCCGCCCATCTCGAGCGCGATCATCGACAGCAGGCCCTTGTCCTTGTCGACCCAGGCGCCGGTCAGCGCCAGCCCCTCCATGGTCAGCAGCGTGCCGTCGACGGCTTTCGAGCGCGCCTCGTAATTCTGCAGGCGGTAGAACTGCCCCGGCTCGAAGTTGCGGGCGGCGGCCGGCGCCTCGACCACGACCTCGACGATGGTGGGCGTCAGCCGGTCGACGCGCACGACGGTGGCGCGCCAGTCGCGGTTGGCCTCGGCCAGGATCGCCTGGGGCGACCGCGCCGGCGCCGCCAGGCGCGCCATCGTGCGGCTGAGCACCGGATAGCCCTGCTTGGCACCGCCCATCGCTTTCACGACGTTGCCCGCGAACGAGGGATGCAGGTCGCCGAAGAACGACATGCTGCGGCCGTCGTGATGGCGGTACATCAGCACGCGCACGTCGGCGGGCTTGCAGACGCGCTCGGGCGTGACGGGATTGCCGTCCTCGTCGAGCGCGCGGAAATACTTGCCGTCGATGAAGGCGTGCGTGGCATCCTCGCGCGCCAGCACCGTGTTGGGCTGCGTGCCCGCCGCCACCAGGACGGTGCGCGCCGGCAGCGTCGCCTCGACCTTGGCGCCGTTCTGCTCGCCCGCCACCTTCAGGGCACAGGCGTGGCCGTTGGCGTCGACCTCGACGGCCACCGGCGACAGCCCCTCGGCGAAGCGGATGTCTTCCTCCAGCGCCTTGAACACTTCCTCGTGGTTCAGCGTATAGGACGGCGAATCGATCAGCCGGCGGCGATAGGCGATGGTGACGCCGCCCCAGCCGTTCACCAGCCAGGTGATCTGGGGTGCCCCGCCCTCCCGCGCGGCCCGCGCACGCTCGGCCCGGATCGCCTGGGCGTGGGCGATGAACTCGTCGGCGATCTCGCGCTCCTCATCGGCCCAGCCGGCGCGCACCGCCGCCTCGCCGCGCTCGGCAACCAGCGCTTCGTGGCGAGCCAGGAACTTCTCGACCTGCAGCGGATAGTAGGCGAGCGACTCCGTCGCGGTGTCGATGGCGGTGAGGCCGCCGCCGATGACGACGACGGGCAGCCGGATCTGCAGATTGGCGATCGAGTCCTTCTTGGCCGCGCCGGTGAGCTGGAGCGCCATCAGGAAGTCGGAGGCGGCGCGCACGCCGCGCGCCAGGCCGTTGGGCAGGTCGAGCACGGTGGGCTTGCCGGCGCCCGCGCAGAGCGCCACGTGATCGAAGCCCATGGCAAAGGCGCTTTCGACCGTCACCGTGCCGCCGAAGCGCACGCCGCCAAACATCGAAAACTGGCCGCGGCGCTCGAGCAGCAGCCGCACCATTTTCAGGTAGTTCTTGTCCCAGCGCACGGTGATGCCGTACTCGGCGACGCCGCCGAAACCGGCCATCGCCCGCTCGCCGAGATCCTCGCGCAGGCTGGCGACGTCCTGGACGGCCGCGAACGGCACGCGCGTGCCGTCGGCCACCACGCCCGACTGCGAAGGCGGCAGCGGCTCGATCTTCAGCCCGTCGATCGCCACCACGGCGTGGCCGTCATTCATCAGGTGGTGGGCGAGATTGAAGCCAGCCGGACCGAGGCCGACCACGAGAACCGTGCGGCCGGTCGACGGGCGCGGGATCGGCCGGCGCAGGTTGAGCGGGTTCCAGCGCGTCAGAAGCGAATAGACCTCGAAGCCCCACGGCAGCGCCAGCACGTCCTTCAGGGTGCGGGTCTCGATCTGCGGGATGTCGACCGGCTCCTGCTTCTGGTAGATGCAGGCCTTCATGCAGTCGTTGCAGATGCGGTGCCCGGTGGCGGCGACCAGGGGATTGTCGACCACCGCCATCGCCAGCGCGCCCAAGGAGAAGCCCTCGCTCTTCAGCAGGTTCATCTCCGAGATCTTTTCCTCGAGCGGACAGCCCGCCAGGGTCACGCCGAACGGCGACTTCTGGAAAGCACCGGTCTTGCGGTCCTTCAAGCCGCGCGCACAGCTGTCCTTGCCCTGGTTGTGGCACCAGATGCAGTAGTTGGTGTGGTCCAGCGCGCGGACGAGGTCAAAACCCTCGTCGGTCAGCGCAAAGCCCTCGCGGTGACGCAGCAGCGGCCGCGGCAGCTTCATCCGCGTGACGCCGTCGACGATCTCCGTCTCGACTGGCACGAGGTGTTCGGGATCGATCTTGTGCGGCACCTTGAACAGCGGCCCGTCGCGATGGCGCTTCCTGCCCTCGGGATGGTGGAGCGCCCAGGCGGCGTAGCGCGCGAGCGCCTCGATCTCCGGCGTCGGCGTCTCGACCTTGAACTCCACGCCGAGGCGATCGCGCACGGCGAGCGCGAAGGCGAGTTCCCAGTTCTCCAAGCCCTGGGCGAGGTCCGCCGCAAGCCCGATGTCGGCGCTCACGCGGGCGCCGTCGAGCGCCATCGCCGCATCGGCCTTGATCGTGCGCGCGACGTAGCGCTGCACGAACAGCCGCTTGCAGTCGTAGAGCGGCGCCAACCGGCTGTGACGGCCGCGCAGCGCCGCCACCGGGGCGGTCACGTCGAACAGCGCCGCGAGGAAATCCTCGAGCGGGCGCGCCAGTTCGATCAGAAGATTGGACTCGTCCTTGACGGCCAGCGCGTCCGGCGCGGCGCGCGCCGCCATCAACCGCGCGTGGAGACCGGTGTCGGCGGCCTGCAGCCAGCCGGCGAAGGCCGCGTCGAGACGGGCGAGACCCTCGCGGTCGTAGAGATCGGTGAAGCCGAACCCGTGGGAAAGTCTTGGGGCCGGCGCGGGCGCGGTCATTGCCGAATATCCAGATGTGGCGAGGGGTGTTCGTTCGTGCGCGAACCGATTAGCCGGGGCGGCGCGGCGGCGCAAGGCGTGCGGCAATTTCGCGACATTTATGCCTGATGACGGAGCCTTCGGCTTCCCGCATGGTCCTGCCGCCATGCAAGCCGCTCCCGCCTCCGTGCGCAACTGGCTGATCGTCGTTGCCGCGATGATCTTCTTCATGATCGTGATCGGCGCGCTCACGCGTCTCACCGGGTCGGGCCTGTCGATGGTCGAGTGGCGGCCGGTCACGGGCTGGCTGCCGCCGCTGTCGGACGCGGCGTGGCAGGCGGAGCTGCAGAAGTATCTTTCCTCGCCGCAGGGCCGGCTGATCAATCGTGGCTTCAGCGTCGCGGAATTCAGGGAGATTTTCTGGCTGGAGTACATCCACCGTCTATGGGGCCGGCTGATCGGCGTGGCGTTCGCGCTGCCGCTCCTCTGGTTCTGGTGGCGCGGCCGGTTGACCCCCTATCTGAAACCGCGGTTGCTGGCGCTGCTGGTGCTGGGCGGCCTGCAGGGCGCGCTGGGCTGGGCGATGGTGGCGTCGGGCCTGGTCGACCGGCCCGCCGTCAGCCACTACCGCCTGGCCGCCCATCTGCTGCTCGCCGTGGCGCTTTATGCCTACACCGTCTGGCTGATCCTCGAACTCGGGCCGCAGACGGCGCGGCGCGACGAGCCTGACGCCGCGCGTCTCGCTTCCGTGCTGATCGGCGTGCTCTTCGTCGTGGCGGCGTGGGGCGCGCTGATGGCCGGGCTGCGCGCCGGCACGGCGCACGGCACGTTTCCCACCATGTCGGGTTACTGGATTCCACCCGGCCTGTTCGAGCTTTCGCCGTGGTGGATCAACCCGTTCGAGAACGGCACGACCATCCAGTTCATCCATCGCTGGCTGGCCAAGCTGCTGGTACTCGGCGTGCTCATCCTGGCGTGGCGCGGGCGCCGGCCGGCGACGCTGGCGGCCGCGGCAATGGCGGTGCTGCAGCTTGGCCTCGGAATCGCCACGATTCTGAGTGGAATCGACATCGGCCTGGCAACGGCACATCAGGCGGGTGCGGTGCTGCTGCTGACGACGTTGATCGTGGTCCGCCATCGCACGACACCTTCTCGGCCGCCTCAGGTCTCGGCTATGGTTGGAGGATGACCGGCAAGCTCACCTGGCCCAGACCGCTTGCTGCCGCGCCTTGGCTGCCGAGGCGCCCTGTGCTTCTGGCCGGGGTCGCCGTGCTGGCCATGGCCGCCGCGGCGACCGGCGCCTGGCTGACGCAGCCGCCCGAGACGGCGCCGCCCCGCGTCGCCAAGCCGCCCAAGATACGCCCCGTCGCGGCCGAGGCAGCATCGCCTGCCGCCGCGCCGCGGGTCGCGCCGATTGCCGTTCCGGAAACGCCGGCCTCGCCGCCACCGACCAGCGCCGACGTTGCGCTGACGGCGCCGCCGCCGGCCACGCCATCGCCGGCAGCCGAACCCGCCAAGCCCACCGACTGGGCCGCGGTGCCGATCGACGAGTTGCGCGCCAGGGCCGGCGCCAACGAGATTCCCGCCATGGAGGAGCTGGCGCGCCGGCTGGTCCAGGGCATCGGCGTGCCCAAGGACCAGCAGGCCGGCGCCGGCTGGCTGCTGCGCGCCGCGCAGGGCGGATCGGCGCAGTCGGCCTTCAACGTCGCGGTGATGTACGAGCGCGGCTTCGTCGTCGAACGCGACTCGAGCCGCGCCGTGGAGTGGTATCGCAAGGCCGTCGCCGCCAACCTGGCCGTCGCCAAGCACAACCTCGCCCTGCTGCTGCGCGACGGCAAGGGTGCGCCGCGCGACGGCAAGGAGGCGGTCGAACTGCTGCGCTCGGCGGCGCGCCAGGGCATGGCGGCGTCGATGTTCACGCTGGGCGACATCTACGAGCGCGGCGATGCGGCGCCCAAGGATGCGGCGACGGCGCTTGCCTGGTTCGCCATCACCGCCGAGTTCGAGCGTCAGACCAATGGCGGCACCGAGACGGCGCTGGCCAAGACCGCCACCCAGCGCACGCAGACACTGCAGCGCATCCTGACGCCGGGCGAGCTGGAGCGGGCGCAGCAGCTGGGCCAGGGCGAGTTCAAGCTGATCGTGGAGGCGCTGTCGCCGCCCAAGCCGCCGCCGGCACCGCCCGCGCCGCCGCCCGCCGAGACCGCAGCGGCGCCACCGCCGCCTGCCCCCGACGCCGATCCGCCGGGCTGGCCCAAGGCGGCCAACGACCAGATCCGCGTCATCCAGCAAGCGCTGGTCGACTTGAAGTATCTGCGCGACAAGCCCGACGGCGCGCTGGGCCCGATGACGCGCAACGCCATTCGCGCCTTCCAGCGCAGCATCGCCTGGCGCGAAACCGGCGAGCCGACGAAGGAACTCTACGTCGCTCTCAAAGATGCGCTGGCAAGCCGCGAGACCGCCAGCGCGCCACCGCCGGCGAGAACCGAGCCGGCGAAGGCCGAGCCGGCGAAAGCTGAGCCGGCGAAAGCCGATCCCCCGAAGGCCGAACCGCCGAGCGCGGCGCCGGTGACGGCGGAGCCACCGAAGATCGAACCACCGAAAGTCGAACCGCCAAAGGTCGAGGCCGCAAAGATCGAGCCGGCGAAAATCGAACCGCCGAAGATCGAGCCACCCAAGGTCGAGCCGCTGAGGGTCGAGCCGCCGAGGGTCGACCCGCCCAAGCCGCCGATGCCGAAGATCGAGACCGCCAAGCCCGTGCCGGCCCAGGTGGCCGCGGTGCCGGAGCCGGCGCGACCGCCACCCGCGCCGCCGGCCGCACCGCCGCCGGCCGTCATCGATATCGGCGTGGCCGAGCCGGCACCGCCGCCGACATCGGCCGATGTCGCGCGAGCCACGCCGCGCGTCGAGCCGGCGAAGCCCGAGCCCGACACCTGGCCGGCCGCGCCAGCCGATCGCGTAAAGATCGTCCAGCGGCTGCTGCGCGACCTCAACTTCTCGCGCGATGCGCCCGACGGCATAAATGGTCCCGGCACGCGCGCCGCGATTCGCGACTACGAGCGCGCCGCTGGCCTGCCGGTGACCGGCGAGCCCAGCAAGGCGCTGTACGAGTCGCTGAAGGAACTGCGCCTCCTGGTGGTGCCGAAAGCCAACTGACCCCGACCGTTCAGGGCGGCGCGAAGCGGCCGGCGTGTCGCCACCAGGCGCCAGGCAGATCCGTTGCGGCGGCGCGCGCCGCGTCGAGCGAGTCGTAGAGCGCAAAGCAGGTGGCGCCGCTGCCGCTCATCGCCGCGTAGCGTGCGCCGGCGCTCCGACGCAATGCGGCCAGCACGTCGGCGATCGCCGGCTGCAGCGAGACGGCGGCGTCGGTGAGATCGTTGCCGCGCGCGGCGAGCGCGCCGACCAGTCCCGGCAGGTCCTGCCAGGGTGGAGCGTCGGGCCGGACCGGCGCGAAGGTGCCGCGGCGTGCCGCGAAGACATCGGGCGTGGCGAGCGGCGTGCCGGGGTTGACCAGCAGCACCGCGCAATCCGGCAGCGGCGGCGCGGGACGCAGGACCTCGCCCACGCCCGACACCAGCGCGGCGCGGCCGGCCAGGCACATCGGCACGTCGGCGCCCAGCCGGGCGGCGAGATCGAACAGGTCCTCGACCGGCATCGCCACCTGCCACAATTCGACCAGTGCCTGCAGAGTAGCGGCGGCGTCGGCCGATCCGCCGCCCAGCCCGGCCGCCACGGGAATGTGCTTGGCCAGTCGAAGCGCGGCGCGCGGCGCCACACCGGCGCGGCCGGCCAGCAGACGCGCCGCCTCGAGCACGAGATTGTCGGCGAGGCCGGCGAGCGGCGCCGCGACCGGGCCATCCAGATCGAGCGACAGCCGGTCGGCCGGCCGGGCTTCCAGCGTATCGGCGAGGTCGGTGAAGGCCACCAGCGAGTCGAGGAGGTGGTAGCCGTCGGCGCGGCGGCCGACGACGTTCAGCCAGAGATTGACCTTGGCCCGGGCGAGCCGGACGGCCCGCTCAGCCACCCTGCTTGGGCTCGGCCGGCTTCTCGTAGACCGTCGGCTTGTCGTTGGCCGGCGTCAGCCCGTTGGCCAGCTTGTCCTTGATGATCGGGACCCGGTCCTTCTCCGGCTTCTGGTTGAGCGCGCGCTCCCACTGGAACTGCGCCTCGCGGCGGCGGCCGACATGCCAGTAGGCGTCGCCCAGGTGCTCGGTGATGGTGGCGTCGTCGCCCTTCTGCTCGGTCGCCCGTTCCAGCCACTCGACCGCCTTGTCGAACTGGCCGACCCGATAGAAGGCCCAGCCAACGCTGTCGGTAATGGCGCCGTCGTCGGGCCGCAGCGCCGTGGCCCGCATCAGCATCTTCATGCCCTCGTCGAGATGCATGCCCTGGTCGATCCAGCTGTAGCCGAGGTAGTTCAGGACATGCGGCTGCTCGGGCGACAGCTCGAGCGCCTTCTTCATGTCGACTTCCGCCTTGGGCCACTGCTTGGTCCGCTCGAGCACGATGCCGCGGCCGAAATAGATGATCCAGTGCCGCTCCTCGGGATTGCGCAGCCGCGCGATCGCCGTGTCGTAGGCAGCAACCGCGTCGGCGTAGCGCTCCTTGCCGCGCAGCAAGTCGGCCAGCGTGAGCGCCGCGTCGAGGCGCTCGGGCTTCTCGGCCACCAGCGCCTTGAGCCGGCTGACCGCCTGGTCGAAGCGGTCCAGCTCGGCCTCGAGCGCCGCCATGCGCAGCCGCGCCTGCCAGGAAAGCGGCGACGTGGCGCTGACCTTGGCCAGTGCGGCGATCGACTTCGGCACCTGCTTGAACTGCTCATAGAGGTTGGAAATCATCAGCCAGGCGAGATCGTGGTCCGGCTTCAGGTTGACCGCGAGCTGGTTGAAGATCAGCGCGATGTCGGCGCGCTGGTTGCGCTGGTCGGCCGCCAGAATGCCGCCGATGTCGAACAGGATCTCGGCGATGCCCGAGGCGACGGAGGGCGGCTTGGGCGGCGGCGCGTTGGCCGCCAGCAGGGCGTCCATCAGGACGGAGTCGCTGTGCTTGTCGCCATAGGCCTTGAGCAGCTGACGCGCCTCGTCGGCCTTGCCGAGCCGGCGCAGTCCGTCGGCGACGGCCAGCGTCGTCCGCAGGCTGTTGCGGTCGAGACCGGCAGCGCGGCGGTACTTCGATTCGGCGGCGGCCCGGTCGCCCGCCAGCTCGTCGATCTGCGCCTCGATGACCAGCGCCGGTGCCTCGGCGCGCTCGCCGGCGGCAGGCTTTAGCCGGGCGATGAAGCTGCGGGCACCGGCGAAATCCTTCTGGCCGGCCTTCAGCCAGGCCATCACATAGTCGCGCAGCGGGCCGAGCTGGTTCTCCGCGCCGATGCGGCCGAGCTGCTGCTCGGCGGCCTTGTAGTCTTCCTTCTTGATGGCCTGCACGGCCAGCACGAGGTTGGCGAAGCCGTCGCCCGGCCGGGTCGTCAGGACCGCCGGCGCGAGCTGGGCGGCGGCGTCGATGCGGCCGGCATACATGCGCATGCGGAAGGCGGCGTAGATCAGCTCGGGATCGTTGGGCGCCAGCGCAAGCGCGGCGTCCATCTGGTCGGCCGCTGCGTCGTAGTCGTGGTCCTGCTCGGCCACGCGCCCGGCGAGATAGCGGCCGTCGAGGGCCGCCGCGACCTGGCGGCCACGCTGGGGCTGGGCCTGCGCCGGCGGGCCCTGGGCCGGCCTGGTCTGGGTCGTGCCGCCCGG
>JAIETA010000157.1 GCA_019745575.1 Reyranella sp.
AGGGTCTCGGGAGTCGTGCGCTGGGCGGCGGGGCGCTGCGTCGTGGCCGCCGGGCGCTGTACGTTGGGCGCTGCGGCGGCCTTCTGGACCGTGGCGGTCTTCGGAGCGGTCGCGGCTTTCTGGGGCGCCGTGGCGGGCTTGGCCGGCGCCGGCTTTTTCGCGGCCGGATCGGCTGACGTACCGCGCAGGATTTCGGGCGTGATCGACCCAGCAGGGTTGGTCTGGGCGGCGCTGGAGCCGGCAAAAGCCAGCAAAGCCGCCAGGCTCACGACATAAAAGCGCATCCCCACCCCGGGTTGTTGCATTTTTATCACAGACGCTCTTATCAGAGACCGACTCGCGACTCAAAGTGAAAATCCGCCGTCCGGGCGGCGGCGAGACCCACCACCTGGCCCACCACGCAGAGCGTCGGCCCCGTGAGACGGGCGCGCCGCGCCTGGCCATCGATGGTGGCGAGCGTGCCGACGACCCGCCGCTCGCGGTCGGTCGTGCCGTTCTCGATCAGCGCGACCGGCGTGGCGGCGGGCAGGCCGTGCGCCACGAGCTGGCGGGCGATCACGGGCAGCGAGCGGCCGCCCATATAGAAGACGACGGTCTGGCGCGGCCGCGCCAGCATCGGCCAGTCGAGATCGACGCTACCGTCCTGGAGATGGCCGGTGACGAAGATGCAGGCCTGGGCATGGTCGCGGTGGGTGAGCGGGATGCCGGCGGCCGCCGCGCAGCCGAGCGCGGCGGTCACGCCGGGCACGACCTCGACGGCGACACCGGCGCGGGCCAGCGCGTCGATCTCCTCTCCGCCACGACCGAACACCAGCGGGTCACCGCCCTTCAGCCGCACCACGCTCTTGCCGGCGCGGGCCAGCGCCACGAGGCGGTCGTTGATCTCATCCTGCGGCACGCAATGGTCGCCCCGCCGCTTGCCGACATAGATCCGCTCGGCGTCGCGCCGCGCCATGGCGAGGACCTCGGCCGAGACCAGGCGGTCGTAGACCACGACGTCGGCGCGCTGCAGCAGGCGGTGGGCTTTTAGCGTCAGCAGATCGGGATCGCCGGGGCCGGCGCCCACGAGATGCACCATACCGGCCGTGGGGCCCGTCGCGGGACTGGCGCCGGGCATGGTTTCGCGGCGGGCGTCGTCGAGCAGGCGGATCAGTTCGCGCCGGGCTGCGATCTCGTCGCCGGCCAGCGCCAGCTCGCCGATGCGGCCCTCGAACACGCGATCCCAGAAGCGGCGGCGGGCGCGCGGCTGGTCGAGCGTACGCCGCACCTGGGCGCGGAAGACGTCGGCGAAGCGCGCCAGCCGGCCGACCGCGGCCGGCATGGCCCGCTCGATGTCGGCCTTGAGCCGCCGCGCCAACGCAGGCGCGGCGCCGCCGGTCGAGATGGCGATGGTGATCGGCGCGCGGTCGACGATGGCCGGCATGATGACGCTGGACAGCTTCGGTCGGTCGACGACGTTCACCGGCAGGCAGCGGTCCTGCGCGGCGAGCGACACGCGAGCCTGCAGGGCCTCGTCGTCGCTGGCGACCACGACCAGCGACACGCCGGCGAGATCGGCCTCGTCGAAGGCGCGGCCCGCCCATGAAATGCAGCCCTCGTCGATCGACTGCGCGATCTCGCCCACCACCGCGTCGGCGATCAGCGTCACCTGGGCGCCGGCAGACAGCAGCAGCTCGACCTTGCGCGCTGCGGCCTCGGTGCCGCCGACGACCAGCGCGCGGCGGCCCTGCAGGGACATGAAAAGCGGCAAGGTCTGCATCAAGCGGCCTCGCGGAGACGGGCGGCCCGCAGGAGCGCGCGCAGCTCCGGACGGCACGAGCCGCAGTTGGTGCCGGCCTGGGTGGCGCTGCCCAGCGCCGTGAGCGACGTGGCGCCGTGGGCGATCGCCGATGTCACGGCGGCCGTCGACACGCCGAAGCAGGCGCAGACCGCATCGCCGCCTGCCGCGGCGCCCTCGCCGCCATCTTTGCCCTGCAGCAATGCGTTGCGTTCCTCGACCGAGAGGCGGTCGATCGCCATGAACGGCGCGAGGCGATCCCGCGCCGCCGCGTCGTGGGCCGGACCCAGGGCGAGAACAGCCTCGAGCCGGCCGTCGCTGATCACCGCGCCCACGCCCTGCTCGCCCGCGAGCCATGGTCCGGGATTGGTCGCGCGCATCGCCGCCGACAGCGCCTGTTGTGCGAGGGCGAAAGGCTGCTCGCCCGCCAGAAGGTAGGCGTGAAAGCCGGCGCCCCTCGACCGCGCCCAATAGGTGACCTCAGGCAGCATCACCGGCCGGCGAGCGAGAATCGTGCCATGCCAGTGCATATCTAGACGTCGTACCTCGACTGGTGTGTGCTTGAGTTCGGGCTGGCCGGAAATCGGATCGACGGCCGGATTGACGGCGGCGTTGATGGCGGCGGCGCGCGAGACCTGCCTCGTCCAGTGCATGGACGCGAAAGCGTCACCGCGACGCAAGGAATCCGTCACGCGAACCCTGAGCACGGCACGGCCCCACGCGCTGTTCACCTCGGCGATGTCGCCGTCCTGCAGACCGCGGGCAGCAGCATCGTCGGGATGCAGCTCGATCGCCGGTTCGGGGCGATGGCCGGCAAGGCGCGGCGACTTTCCGGTCCGCGTCATGGTGTGCCACTGGTCGCGAACGCGACCGGTGTTGAGCCGCAGCGGCCGCTCGGCATCGGTTGCATGCGCAGGCGCGCGCGGCGACGTCGCGATGAAGCGCGCGCGACGATCGTCATGATAGAAGCCGCCGTCGGCGAAAAAGCGCCCGCCGTGCGCCACACCCTCGCGTGCCGGCCAGACGAAGGGCGCAAGCTCGTCATATCCCGCATCGTCGATGCCGGCGTAAGCACCGATGTCGAAGTCGCGACGGCCGTCGTTCTCGAAGGCCGACAGCGTCGCATGCTCGCGGAAGATGTCAGCGACGCCGGTCCAGGCAAAAGCCGCTCCGTGGCCCAGACGACGCGCGACCTCGGCCACGATCCACCAGTCCTGCCGCGCCTCGCCCGGCGCCGGCAGGAAGGGTCGCTGCCGCGAGATGCCGCGCTCCGAATTGGTCACCGTTCCGTCCTTCTCGGCCCAGGCGAGCGCCGGCAGGCGGATGCGGCAGGCATCGACGGTGTCGCTGGCGCGCACCGCTTCCGAGACGACGGACAATTCGCAAGCCTTCAGCGCCGCCCGTACGGCCTCGGCATCGGGCAGGCTGGCGACCGGGTTGGTCGCCATGATCCACACCGCCTTGATGTGCCCATCCCTGACCGCGTCGAACAGATCGACCGCCTTTAGGCCCGGACGCCTGGCCATTTTGGTGGCACCCCAGAACCGGCCGACACGCTTGACGTCTTCCGGGGCAAAGTCCATGTGGGCGGCCAGCGTGTTGCTGAGCGCTCCCACCTCGCGGCCGCCCATGGCGTTGGGTTGGCCGGTGATGGAGAACGGCCCCATGCCCGGCCGGCCGATGCGTCCGGTCAGCAGATGGCAGTTGATGATGGCGTTCACCTTGTCGACGCCGGCGCTCGACTGGTTCACACCTTGCGAGTAGAGCGTCACCGTCCTCTCGGCACTTGCGAACCACGTAACGAAGGTCGCGACATCGGCGGCCGGCAGGCCGCATTGCGTGAGGTCGCTGGCGTGCGCGGCGACCAGAGCCTCCTCAAAGCCCCTCGTGTGCCGATCGACATACTGCTTTGCCGTAGCGCCGCGACGGTGCAGTTCGGCCAGGAGACCGTTGAACAGAGCAACGTCGGTGCCCGAGCGGAGCGCCAGATGCAGATCGGCGATCTCGCAGGTGTCGGTGCGGCGCGGGTCGATCACCACGACCTTCATCGCCGGCCGCGCGCGCTTGGCCGCCTCCAGGCGCTGGAACAGCACGGGGTGGCACCAGGCGAGATTGCTGCCGACCAGAACGACGAGATCGGCCAACTCGAAGTCCTCGTAGAGGCCCGGCACGGTGTCGCTGCCGAAGGCCCGCTTGTGGCCGGCCACCGACGAGGCCATGCAGAGACGCGAGTTGGTGTCGATGTTGGCCGTGCCGAGGAAGCCCTTGATCAGCTTGTTGGCGGCGTAATAGTCCTCGGTGAGAAGCTGGCCCGAGACATAGAAGGCCACGGCATCCGGACCATGCTCGGCGATGACATGGCGAAAGCCGTCGGCCACCGTATCGAGGGCCGCTTCCCACGAGACGCGCTGGCCGTCGATTTCGGGGTGGAGCAGCCGGTCCTCCAGCGACAGGGTCTCGCCCAGCGCCGCGCCCTTGGAGCAGAGCCGGCCGCGATTGGCGGGATGATCAAGATCGCCCGCGATCTCGGCGCCGCCACGGCCGTCGGCGATCGCTACGATCCCGCAACCGACGCCACAATAGGGGCAGGTTGTGCGGACCATCGTCGATCAGTAGACGTCGCGCTGGTAGCGGCCGGCCCTGGCGAGCCCCTCGAGCCAGGCCTTGGCCTCAGCCGCGCTTTTGCCGCCCTGCTCGGCGGCGATCCGCAGCAACTCGTCCTCGACATCCTTGGCCATGCGCTTGGCATCGCCGCAGACATAGAAGTGGGCACCCTCTTCCAGCCACGCCCACAGCTCGGCCGCGCTCTCGCGCATGCGGCTCTGGACATAAACCTTCCCGGCCTGGTCCCGCGAGAAGGCCAAATCGAGCCTGCTTAGAAGTCCGCGGCGCTGCCAGTCGATGATCTGGTCCTCGTAGAGGAAGTCGGCGGCGCGCTTCTGGTCGCCGAAGAACAGCCAGTTCCTGCCTTTGGCGCCGCGCGCCTCGCGCTCCTCGAGGAAAGCACGGAACGGCGCGATGCCGGTGCCGGGTCCGACCATGATCGCGGAGACGGTGTCGTCGGCGGGCGGGGCGAAGCCATGGCTCTTCTGGACGAACACCGGAATGACGTCGCCCGGCTTGGCGAAGTCCGCGAGATAGCAGGAGCCGATGCCGGTCCGCGTGCGGTCGTTGTTGTCCCAGCGCACCGCCGATACCGTGAGATGGACCTCGCGCGGATGGGCCTTCGGCGACGAAGCGATCGAGTACAATCGAGGCTGAAGGCGGTCGAGCGATTTCAGCAGGCCGGGCAACGACGGCGAGACCGACGGGAAAGCATGCAGGAGATCGAGCAGGTCGGCATCGGCCAACTCCAGCGGCCCCCTGCCCTCGGCCAGCGCCTGCAGCTTCAGTGCCTCCTCGCCGTTGAAGGCGCGAGTCGCGAGAAACAGCATGCACTCGTCGCTGGGCCGGGCGATGTCGACCTTGCTCAACAGGACCTGACGCAGCGGCAACGCCTCGCCATCAAATGCCACCATCTCCTCGCCGGTGGCGCCGATGCGATCGAGCACGGCCTGCACGAGTTGCGGATTCTTGCGGGCGAAGACACCGAGGCTGTCGCCGGCCTCGTAGGTGACGTCGGTCGCCGAAAGGTCCAGCACGACGTGGCGCACGTCTTTCTCGGAGCCCGGGCGGTTGAGCGGATGGGCGTCGACCAGCGTGGCGAGTGCCGGCCGGTCGCGGGAGAAGCCGTGGAGGCCACAGGACTTGGCAGCCGGCGACGCGGGTGGCGTGCCACGCTCCCCCTCCAGGGCCGCCATCAGCTCCTTCAGTTTGCGCTGGGTTTCCTTGCCGCCGGGCACGCAGCGGCCCATGTCGGCCTCGGCGCCCGACCACACGGCCTCGGCATAGGTCTGGCAGAGATAACCGCACTGGCCGCAATCGAGCTGGGCCATGGCCGCCATCAGCTTGCGTTCGGGCCTGGCGTCCCTGGCAAGTTGCAGCCGCTCCGGCATGGCAAGCGAGGCATCATGCCAGGGAAAGTCCTCGGCCTCGGTCGGCTCGACGCTTGCCACGACGGCCGTCTCGCCAGTCACGCCGAGATAGGCGGAGAAGAAGCCATTCAGCCAGGCGCGCTGTTCCGTCGAGAAGGGCGCGCTCTCCGGAATCAGCGACGGCAAGGGTGCAATCGCGTTCATGCCGCCAGCGCCTGCACCGGCACCCGATCGGCGAGCTGGCGCAGCTCGGGGATCTCGTGCCGTCGGCAGAACTCGAAAAAGGATTCGGCCGGCGTCCCGCGATGCGCAAGGTAGGCCGCGAGCAGGCGCTCCAGCAACGGCGGCAGGTCGTCGAATGCCACCGCCTGAGCATAGTCGCGCGCTATCGCCTGCTCATCGGTCGACGCAGCACCGCCGCCGATATAGACGTGATAGCCTTCGACGCTGTCCTCGCCGCGATCGATCTTTGCAGCCAGCAACCCGATGTCGCCCACATAGTGCTGGGCGCAGGAATGGTGGCAGCCGGTGAGATGGATGTTCACCGGCGTGTCGACGGCCACGCGCACCTCGAGATAGTCGGCGAGCTTCAGGGCATGGCCTTTGGTATTGGCGGCCGCGAACTTGCAGCCGGCGTTTCCGGTACAGGCGACGAGGCCGCGGCGGACGGCGCTGGCCTCGACACCCAGGCCCAGCGCGTTGACGGCGGCAATGCACACACCAACGTCGCGGTCGGAGACATCCGAGATCAGGACATTCTGCCAGACCGTGAGCCGGAGCGTGCCGCTGCCGAAGCGCTCGGAGATCTGGGCGATGCCCCGCATCTGCTCGCCGGTGATCCGCCCGACCGGCAGCACCAGGCCTAGATAATTCAGCCCCGGCTGCTTTTGCGCATGTACGCCGACATGGCCGTGCTTGTCGGCCAAAAGGCGCGGCGCAACCTCTGCGCCAGCCATGCGGCGGAGGGTCGTGCCGTACTCCTTCTCGACTTCCTTGAGAAACGCCTCGCGCCCCATCCGGTCGATCACATACTTGAGGCGTGCCTTCAGTCGGTTGGTGCGATCGCCATGAACCGCAAAGGCCCGGACGACGGCGCCCGCCACCTTCACACATTCCTCGGGCTTCAGGAGGACTTCGGTGTCGAAGGCAAAGTCGAGATGACCCGTTATGCCGCCGAGTTGGAGGCGGAAATAGATGCCGGGTTCGACGCTGGCTCCACCGCTCACCTGCACGGCCACGAAGCCGATGTCGTTGGTGTCTTCCAGGACCGGGACACGGCCACCACCATCGAAAGCGATGTTGAACTTGCGCGGCAGTCCGTACATCTCGCGATGATTGAGGATGTAGTGATGCATGGCACGGCACAAAGGCCGCGTGTCGTAGAGTTCCTGCGGATCGATGCCGGCGGTCGGGCTGCCGGTGATGTTGCGGATATTGTCGGCACCGGAACCGCGCGAGGTCAGGCCGAGCTCCTGGACGGCCAGCAGCAGATCGACGGCGTGTCTGGCCGGGATTTCACGGATCTGCAGGTTGGCCCGGGTCGTCACATCGGCGTAGCCGCCACCGAAGGAGTCGGCGGCGTCCGCCAGTCCGAGCATCTGTCCAGCGGTCAGGATGCCATTGGGAATGCGCAGGCGGCACATGAAAGAGTCCTGGGCCGGCGCCACATAGAACAGGCCCTGGTACTTGGTGAGGAAGACATCGATGCCCTTCGGGAACTGGCCCGCCTCGGCGCGACCGACGACCTCATCCCACCGGTCCAGCGGATGACGGGCGCGCTTGGCTGTCTCCTCGGCGACCAGTTTGCCACCCGCTGCTGTCGCGCGGTCCTGGGCGGCATGCTGCAGGGCATCGGGGCCAATGGGTGCCGCCGCCGGCACACCTGCGGCGCGGCCAGCCAGCTTGTCGGCGGCCTTGCGTGCTTCCATGCCGCTGACGAAGCCTTGCAGCCACTGCTTCTGCTGGTCGTCGAAGCCGCTCATGGCGTTGCTCAGGCCGCCGCCCGCGCCGGAATCCGGTGCCGCGAGTAGAGAAACTCGAGGACGGCCGCGCGGCAGCGCGCATACTCGGGGTCGGTCGCGAGTTCGAGTCGGCGACGCGGCCGCGGCAGTTCGATCGCCAGGATCTCGCCGATGGTGGCGGCGGGCCCGTTGGTCATCATGACCACGCGATCCGACAGCAGTACGGCCTCGTCGACGTCGTGCGTAATCATCAGCACGGTGTTGCCGAGGCGGGCGTGGATTTCCATCACGCTGTCCTGAAGATGGGCGCGCGTCAGGGCGTCGAGTGCGCCGAACGGCTCGTCCATGAGAAGGACCTTGGGCTGCATGGCGAGCGCCCGGGCGATGCCGACTCGCTGCTTCATGCCGCCGGAAACCTCGTGCGGCCGCTTGTCCTTGGCCTGCGCCATCTGCACGAGTTCGAGATTCTGCATGACCCAGTCGTGGCGTTCGGCCTTGGTCTTGCGCGAGCCGAACACCTTGTCGACCGCGATGGCGATGTTGCCGTAAACGGTGAGCCAGGGCAGCAGCGAGTGGTTCTGGAAGACGATGGCCCGGTCGGGACCGGGTTCGTCCACCACCTTGCCCTCGAGGAAAACCTCGCCGACGGTCGACTGCAGCAGGCCGCCCAGGATGTTGAGCAGGGTCGACTTGCCGCAGCCGGAATGGCCGATCATCGAGACGAACTCGCCCTGATCGATGCGCAGGTTCACGTCGCGCAGCACTTCCGTCGCCATCTGGCCGCGCCGGAAGCTCATGCCGACCTGTTCGAATTTTAGGTAAGGCTGGTTCATGGCCGGTGCTCCTATTGCGCCGAGACGCCGTGCGAGACGAAGTGGCCGACCGTGGCGATCAGCTTGTCGAGCAGGAAGCCCACGATGCCGATGTAGACCAGGGCGACGATGATGTCGGAGATGCGCGAGCTGTTCCACGCGTCCCAGATGAAGAAGCCGATGCCGACGCCGCCGATCAGCATCTCGGCCGCCACGATGGCAAGCCAGCTCAGACCGACGCCGATGCGCAGGCCGGTGAAGATGTAGGGCACGGTGGCAGGCAGCGTGATCTTCCAGAAGACCTCCCACCACGACAGCCGGATCACTGCGGCAACGTTGCGATAGTCCTGCGGAATGTTCCGCACGCCCACCGAGGTGTTGATGATGATGGGCCAGATCGAGGTGATGAAGATGACGAACAGCGCCGAGGGGTCGGAGTGGCGGAAACCCGCCAGCGACAGCGGCAGCCAGGCGAGCGGCGGCACCGTGCGCAGCACCTGGAAGATCGGATCGAGTCCGCGCATCGCCCAAGTGCTCTGCCCGACCAGAACACCCAGCGCGATGCCGACGACGGCGGCGAGGCTGAAGCCGATGCCGACGCGGCCGAGACTTTTCGAGATCTGCCAGAAGGCGCCCTTGTCGATGCCGCCGTTGTCGTAGAACGGATGGACGATGAAGTCCCACGCATCGGACACGACCTTGGTCGGCGGCGGCAACCGTGCGCCGGGCTCCGAACACAGGAGTTGCCAGACGAACAGCGTGATCGACAGCACGATGAGCGGCGGCAGCACCACGCTCACCGCATGGCGCGCGGCGGCGGCAATCCGCTCCGCCGCCGGCCGTAGCGGTGGCCGGAAGGCGACGATCTCGGCGGTCGAACCGGGCACCGGCATGTCGGCCGCTACGGAGGTCGCGGCTTTGGCGGCCAGCATCACGCCACCTTCTTGATCTGCAGGCCGGCGAGGTAGGCTTTGGGATCGGCCGGGTCGAACACCTTGCCGTCGAAGAACGTCTCCTTGCCGCGCGACGTGCCGGCGGGAATGGCCGCGGCCGGCACGCTCAGCGCCTTGGCCGCTTCGCGCCACAGATCCTCGCGGTTGACCTTGGCGATGACTGCCCTGGTGTCGAGGTCGGCGGACATCATGCCCCAGCGCTGGTTCTCGGTGAGGAACCAGAGGTCATGACTCTGGAAGGGATAAGAGGCGTGGTCGCGCCAGAACTTCATCGACAGGTCGCGGTTGTCGATGCGACGGCCGTCGCCGTAGTTCACCTTGCCTTCGATGCGGTTGACGATGTCGGCCGGCGGGCAGTTGAACCACTGGCGCTTGCCGACGATCTCGGAGAGTTCCTTGGCGTTCTCGAGTCTGTCGCACCACTGCGCCGCCTCAAGCACGGCCTGAAGCACGGCAAGGGTTGCCTTCGGATTCTTGTCGACCCAGTCGGCGCGCATGGCGAGGCTCTTCTCGGGATGATCCTTCCAGAGGTCGCCGGTGGTGCATGCCGTGTAGCCGATGCCCTGGTTGACGAGTTGCTCGTTCCAAGGCTCGCCGACGCAGAACGCTTCCATGCTGCCGACCTTCATGTTGGCCACCATCTGCGGCGGCGGCACGACGATGGTCGACACGTCCTTCTCGGGATCGATGCCGCCGGCGGCCAGCCAGTAGCGGATCCACAGATCATGGGTGCCGCCGCGGAACGTCATGGCGCACTTGGGATCCTTGCCGGCAGCCTTCATCTTGGCGAAGGCCTCCTTGAGCGGCCCGGACTTCACGGTCGCGCCAGTGGACATCAGGTCCTTGGCAACCGAGATCGCCTGGCCGTTGGTATTGAGGCGGGACAGGATGTACATCGGCACCGGCTTGTTCTCCGGCGTCGTGAGGCCCAGCGAGATCTGGTACGGCTTCGGCGTCAGGATGTGCGCACCGTCGATGCCGCCCGATCCCGAGCCGAGTACGACGTTGTCGCGTGTCGTGCCCCACGAGGCCTGCTTGGCGATGTTGGCATCGGTGATGCCGTACTTGTCGAACAGCTTCTTCTCTTTGGCCACGATCAGCGGCGAGGAGTCGGTGAGCGCGATAAAGCCCAGCGTGACCTTGTTGGTCTCTGGCCCTGCCGCCTGCGCGAAGGCACCGCCGGGAAACGCGGCGCGCGCCGCACTCAGCAACGCGGCGGTCGCCGCCACGCCGCCGGCGTTTCTCAGGATGTCGCGCCGACCCAGTCCGTTGTTGGCTCCCTTAGTCGCCATGATTGCTCTCCTGCTGCTTCAATGTCGTTGCCGTTTCGTCGTCTGGATCGAATGTCGATCTGTCGAGGAATCTGTCCGGCGCCATCGCGACCGGGGCGCCGTTGGTCGCCAGGATCCAGGGATCGCCGTGCGCTCCCTCGACCTTGCGATCGCCAAGAGGGCACGGCAGGCCAAGCTCGCTCGCGGCGGCGCGATAGATGTCGGTGCGGAACACACGGTCGGCGATGGCGCGCCGGTCGGCGCGCGGCGCGGCCTGGCCCCACTGCGCCATCTGCGCCAGGAACCAGTCGGCATGGCTTCGCCACGGGAAGTTGGCGACCTGGCGGTGGAAGACATGGAAGTCCGGCAGGGCCAACGACTTGGCAATGACGTCCGCCGGCACATTGACGTAGCGCGGGCTCGACAGAACGCGGGCGGCCTCCGCGCGGTTGCCGGGCTCGTCGAGCCACGCGCCGGCTTCGGCGATCGCCTTGACCAGTGCGATCAGCGTCTTCGGGTTGCGTTGCGCCCAGGCCTCGGTCGTGCCCAGTACCTTCTCCGGCATGGATGCCCAGATGTGCATGCTGGTCGCAGCGATGCGGCCGATGCCATGCACCACGGCCTGCTGGCTCCACGGCTCGCCGACGCAGTAGCCGTCGATGGCGCCGCCGGAGAGGTGAGCCACCATATGCGGCGGCGGCACCACGGTCAGGCGCACATCGCGGTCGGGGTCGATACCGGCCGACGTGAGCCAAAGACGCAGCAGATAGTTGTGCGACGAATAGGTGAAGACCGACGCGAGTGTGAGTGGTGGCTGGCCGAGGCCGGCGCGCCGGCGAACGACAGCGGCCAGAGCATGCGCATCCAGCGGCACTCCAGCGGCGCGATCGCCGCCGGCGATGTCGGGCGCTGCCTCCTCGATCTCCCGCCACAGCGCATTGGACAGGGTGATCGAGTTGCCGTTGAGCTGGAGCGTCATGGCGGCGACCATCGGCACGTTGACGCTGTCGATGCCGAGCGTCGTCGCAAGCGGCATAGGCGACAGCATGTGCGCGGCATCGAGCAGACCCAGCGCGACCTTGTCGCGGATGTTCGCCCACGAGGCCTCGCGGCGAAGCTCGACGTCCAGGCCGTGGCGCTCGAACAGGCCGAGGACGTCGGCAAACACGATGGGCGCACAGTCGACCAGCGGGATGAACCCGACGGTGACTTTGGCGCGTTCGAGATGACCCACGATGCCTTGCCTCAAAAAAAAACGCCCCGTTCGGCCGGCATGGGCCGACCGCACAGGACGTCATTGTCCAAAGGCGAGCCGCCATTGGCCCGCCGCTCAATCAGGAGGAACCCGTCATTGGGTTCACGCCGACAGTGCAGCAGGAAGCATGCCAACACCTCCCTGCCACGATGCCCTTCGAGTAAAGGTTTGATATCAAGGGCAAATCCGCGAAACCGGATGCGCCACACCGAGACCACACGGCCGTCGCCGGAAACCCTCATGCTCGCAGATGCAGCATGTCGGCTCATCCGACGAGCACGCGGTCGCTAGGTCTTAAAAGCCCTGGCGTAGGTCAGAACGTCCTGCGCGACCTCGCCGATACGCTTGTTCTGGTCCATGGCGAGCTTGCGCAGCAGCCGGTAGGCGGCCTCCTCGTTCAGCCCCTTCCGTTGCATCAGCAGGCCCTTGGCGCGATCGACCGTCTTGCGTTCGACCAGGGAGAGGCGGGCGCGGTCGAGTTCCTCGCGCATCGAGTGGTAGCGGTTGAAGTGCGCGACGGCGACGTCGACGACAGGCTGCACGCGATCCTGGGCCAGCCCCTTCACGACATAGGCGGAGACGCCTGCTTCCATGGCGGCGGCGATCGTCGCCGGGTCGGAGCGGTCGGCGAACAGGGCGATTGGGCGGGGTTGCTGCTCAGTGCTGCGGCGCATGTCCTCGATCGTGTCGCGGCTCGGACTGTCGATGCCGACCACGATAACGTCCGGCTGCAGGGCGCCGACACGTGCGGGAAGATCATGCGTGCCGTCCAGCCGCGCCAGCAGGACGTAGCCGGCATGCCGCAGGCCCGCCTCGACGATCTCGGCGCGGATGGGATTGTCATCGATCAACAGGACGGACAGCGGTTTCGTCACGGCTCATGCAATTCGGTTGCAGCCTGCCGGCGCAACTTCCATGCCACGCGCCTACGGTGCCGAATCGACCTGCTTGCCGTCCTCCCACAGGCCGTCGCGCGCCTGGCCGTCGGCGCCGACCAGCCGCCCATAACCCTGCCGCCGTCCGTTGCGGAAGCCGCCCTCGAAGCGCTCCCGCTCACCCACGATTTCGACGCCGGGGCCGTCGAGGAGGTCGGCCTGGAACTCGCCGGACTGCACGACACTGGGTTCGCCCAAAGTGCGACGCACCGCAGGACCTTCGAGACGGCCGGCGACGAAGTTTCCTTCGGCGCGCTCGACGCCCGGCCGTTCGCGGACGCCGAGCCCGGTCGACTGGCCGTCGCGCCATTGCCCGGCGTAGCGCGCATCGTCGGCCAGCCGTACGACGCCCAGCCCGTTCAGACGATCAGCCTCCCACACGCCGGCCTGCCGTTCGCCGTTGGCAAGCTCGGCGACGCCGAGACCCTGGCGTTTACCGTCGGCGACCTGGCCAACGAAGCTCGCGCCGCCATCGTAAGATAGACGTTCGGCATTCTCGAGATCGGGCCGCGCGGCGCGCGCTGCCACGATGCGCGCTTCGCCGGCCATCGACCGCGCCGCGCG
>JAIETA010000319.1 GCA_019745575.1 Reyranella sp.
CGCCGCGGCCTCGCGGCCGCAGGCATAGTTGCGGCCGTCCAGCCGGCAACCCTGAACCAGCTCGGGCGCGTCGATGCCCCACAGCCGGAAGGTCCGGCCGTCGATGCGCAGCGTGTCGCCGTCGACCACGCGCGCCGTCCCCGCCACGACCGGTCCGGCGCTTTCGCCCTCCCAGGCGGCGGACGGGCGCCGCGCGGCAACCCCGTCAGCCGCCGTGGGGGCCGCCGCGGGGGCCGTCGTGGATGGCGTTGACGGCGTTACCGGCGCGCGCACGCTGGGCACCGGTGCCTTGGCGGAGCCCGGCGGTACCTGCGCAAGCGCCGGAGACAGGGCCAGCAGGCCCGTCAGCAGGAGGAGCGGCCTAAGCAGGTCGATGGGCCCGCAGGAAGGTGCGGATGTGGCGCACCGCGAGGGGGATCTTCTCCGGCGTGTCCTTCCACGGATAGAGGCTCACCTGCGCGTTGGGCGCCAGCATCGCCGTTTCCATCGCCACCTCGTAGGGATGCGGCGGGATGTCGTCCGGCAGGATCAGCAGCGGCGTCGGGCAGGCGCGCACGAAATCGCGCGTCACGGTGAAGACGAAGTCGCCGGGCGAGCGATACATCCTGTTCAGGAAGGCGCTCACCTCGGCCATCGTGATCTCCGGCCGGCGCGCGACCAGCGCGGGGCCCCAGTTGGCCATGTTGTTGTCGTAAAACTGATCGGGCATCGAGACGCGATGGCCGGAGGGTTGCGTCAGCACGGCGGCGACCACGCGGTCGGGCGCGCGCTTCAGCAGGTTCCAGATGAACGGGCCGCCGATGCAGTAGCCCAGCACCAGGAACCGGTCGATGCCGAGACGGTCCATCAGGCCGAGATGGTCGTCGGTGTAGGCGTCCCACGGACGGTCGACTTCCAGCGGGCCGGAGGACTGGCCGTCTTTCGCGTTGCGCAGGTCGGCCGCGATGCAACGGTACTCGTTGCTGAATTCCTTCTGCGCGTTGAACGGATGGCTCGTGTCGAGGCCGGCGATCGTCGAATTGAGACCGCCGCCGGGAATGACCAGCAGCGGGAAGCCCTTGCCCGCCTCCTGATAGTGGAGGCGGACAGGGCCCTTTTCATGGAACGGCATGGCGGCCCCTACTTCGCCGCCACCGCCTCGACCTCGACCAGCATGCCGGGGTCGGCCAGCCCCTGCACGATCAGCAGCGTCGAGGCCGGGTACGGCTCGTTCTTGATGAACTTGTCGCGCGCGGTGCGGTAGGCGCCGATGAAGCGGCTGTCGGTCAGGAACACCGTGACCTTGACGATGTCGCGGTAGCCCATGCCGGCGCTCTTCAGCACCGCGCCGACGTTCTTCCACGCCTGGGCGCACTGCTTGTCGATGCCGTCCAGCAGCTTGCCGCGCGAGTCGACGCCGACCTGTCCCGAGACGTGGAGCAGCCGTGCGCCCGCCGGCACCTCGGCGCCGAGACTGTACTTGCCCGAGAACGACACGCTTTTTGGACTGTGGAACTTGATCGCCATGAATGCCCCCCTTGAAGGAAGGCTCACGGTTTCAGGTCCAGGAGCGGGACGTCAAGCGCCAAGAGCGCGCCGGACCTCTACTTGGCCGCCACCACCTCGATCTCGACGAACATGCCGGGGTCGGCGAGGCCCGAGACGACGATCAGGGTCGCCGCGGGATAGGGGCTCTTCAGGAACTTGGCGCGGGCTTCGCGGTAGGGCGCGATGAAGCGCGAATCGGTGATGAAGCCGGTCGCCCGCACGATGTTGCCGTAACCCATGCCGGCGCTCTTCAGGATGTTGCCGATGTTCTTCCAGGTGAGCTCGCACTGCTTTTCGATGCCGGGCACCAGCCGGCCCTTGGCGTCGTAGCCGACCTGGCCCGCCAGGAAGAGCAGCCGCGCGTCCGAGGGCACTTCGACGCCCAGGCTGTACTTGCCCGTGAGCGCCACGGACTTGGGATTGTGGAACTTGATCGCCATGACGGTCTCTCCCATGTAAGGAGGCGCACGGTATTCAGGTCGGAGAGCATGGCGTCAAGCATCAAGCAGGTGCACATCGTGGGCGGCGGTCTCGCGGGCAGCGAGGCGGCGTGGCAGCTCGCGCAAGCGGGCGTGCCCGTGGTGCTGCACGAGATGCGGCCCACGCGCGGCACCGAAGCCCATCTCACCGAAAACCTCGCCGAACTGGTCTGCTCCAACTCCTTCCGCTCGGACGACGCCCAGAACAATGCGGTCGGCCTGCTGCACGAAGAGATGCGGCGGGCGAACTCGCTGATCATGCGCGCCGCCGACGCCCACAAGCTGCCGGCCGGCGGCGCGCTCGCCGTCGATCGCCACGGCTTCTCGGGCGCGGTGCAGGAAACCCTGCTCGCCCATCCGCTGGTGACGCTGGAGCGTGCCGAAGTGGCGGGCCTTCCGCCCGAGGCGTGGGACAGCGTGATCGTGGCCACCGGCCCCCTCACCTCGCCGGCATTGGCCGAGGCGCTGGCCAAGCTCACGGGCGAGGAGTCGCTCGCCTTCTTCGACGCCATCGCGCCCATCGTGCATTACGAGAGCATCGATCTCGGGGTCGCGTGGAAGCAGTCGCGTTACGACAAGGGCGGCCCAGGAGGAGACGGCGCCGACTACCTCAACTGCCCGATGGACAAGCCGCAGTACGAGGCCTTCGTTGCCGCGCTGCTGGCGGGCGACAAGACCGAGTTCAAGGAATGGGAAGCCAACACCCCCTACTTCCAGGGCTGCCAGCCGATCGAGGTGATCGCCTCGACCGGGCCGCAGACGCTGCGCTTCGGGCCGATGAAGCCGGTCGGCCTGCGCGATCCGCGCACCGGGCAGCGGCCGTGGGCGGTGGTGCAACTGCGCCAGGACAATGCGCTCGGCACCTTGTGGAACATCGTGGGCTTCCAGACCAAGCTGAAGCACGGCGAGCAGACGCGCATCTTCCGCACCATCCCCGGCCTCGAGAAGGCCGAGTTCGCGCGCCTGGGCGGCTTGCACCGCAACACCTTCCTCAACAGTCCGCGCCTGCTCGATACGACGCTGCGCCTGAAGGCGATGCCGCGCCTCCGATTCGCGGGCCAGATCACCGGCTGCGAGGGTTATGTCGAAAGCGCCGCCGTCGGCCTGATGACGGGACGTTTCGCGGCGGCCGAGAGACTGGGCACGACGCAGGCACCGCCGCCGCCGACCACGGCGATGGGCGCGCTGCTGGGCCATATCACCGGCGGCGCCGATGCCGCCACCTTCCAGCCGATGAACGTCAACTTCGGCCTGTTTCCGCCCATTGACGGCACCTTCAAGGGCAAGGAACGCAAGCAGGCGATGAGCGCCCGCGCGTTGCGCGATTTCGACCAGTGGCTGGGCCGTCATCATGCGCCTCTTGCAGCCTGATCCCGCGGCGGCCCTGCTGGGGCTGCGCGCCATGAAGACCGTGGCCTCGGCCGTCGGCCCGATGAGCCCGGTGCGACGCGCCCTGCTCGATGCGGCAAGGCGCGTGATCCTGCGGGTCGACGCCGACATCGACGCGCTCGCGCCCATTTCACCCGCCGAGTTCGCCGCCGGCTTTCCCGACGGGCCGCTGCGCGAGCAGTTCACCAACGGCATGATGGTGATGGCGCTGTCCGACGGCGTGCCGGCGCGCGAGATGGTGGCCGAGGTCGAGGCCTTCGCGAAGGCGCTGGGCGTCTCCGCGCCGGCGCTCGCCGACATCCGGCTGCTCGCCGAACGGCACATGACGATCTTCAAGCTCGATTTCCTGCGCCGCAGCCAGATCGCCGACATCATGAAGGACCAGCTCGAGCAGACGGGCCCGCTCGGCCTCGCCCGGGCGGTGCTGACCCTGCGCGGCGTGATGGAGGACCCCGCGCTGGCGGCGCGCTACCGCGCCTGGAAGGACCTGCCGGACGGAACGCTCGGCCGGTCGCTGATCGAGTTCTATGCCAAGAACGGCTTTAGCCTGCCCGGCGAGCGCAAGGGCTTCCCGGAGGCCGGGCTCCACCACGACCTCTGCCACGTGCTGGGTGGCTATGGCACCGACCCGGAGGGCGAGGTCGAGGTCGCCGCATTCACCGCGGGCTTCAAGCAGAAGACGCCGATCTTCATCGTGCTGTTCGCCGTGCTGATCTTCAGTACCGGCGTCAACATGCGCCCGTCCGCCGAGGATTTCACGACCGTGGGCGTGCTGGGCAGGCCCGGCATGGCCGAGCGCCTGTTCGCCGCCCTCGAGCGCGGCAGCCATGTGAACCAGGATCTCTCCGACAAGTGGGACTACTGGGCCTATGCCGCGCTGCCCCTCGACGAGGCGCGGCGCCGGCTCAACATCCTGCCCAAGGCGTAGCGCCGAAACATTCCGTAACGTTCCGCAACGTTGGGTAACCAAACGTTATTTCACAGCCGGCGTCGATTGCGGTGTCATGGCTCATCCCTCAATGGAGAGAGCCATGCAGGCCACCTACGATCTCGCCGCCCCCTCGGCATCCACGCTGCAATTCGACGTCATGCGGGAAATCTTCGCCCTGCTCGCGCCCTACCAGGTGGGCGCAAAAGGCCTCTCGCCGCAGACCGTGATCTCCAAGGGCCTCAACGTCGATTCGCTCACCATCATGGACGTGATCATGGAGCTGGAAGACCGCTTCGACGTCGCCATCCCGATGAACGTCGCGGCCGACATCGTCACCATCGACCAGCTCGCCCAGACCGTCGTGACGCTGCGCGCCCGGCGCTGATGCCGGCATGAGAGCCCGGCGCTGATGCCGGCATGAGATAAGTTCGCGCGCGCCCGGCACGGCGCGTGCTACGTAGCCTATAATGACTCCCGCCGAGCGCCGGCAGATGATGCTGGCCGGGCCGATCGTGCCCACCATCCTGACGCTGGCCGCGCCCAACGTGCTGAACGTCGCCATGCAGAGCCTGGTGAGCGTGGCCGACGGCTTCTTCGTGGGCCAGCTCGGCAGCACCGCGGCCCTCGCCGCCCTCGCCCTCGTGTTCCCCGCCCAGATGACGCTGGGCATGATGTCGGCCGGCGCCATGGGCGGCGGCATCTCCTCTTCCGTCGCGCGCGCGCTGGGCTCGGGCGACAAGGCGGCGGCGGAAGCGGCGGCGGCCCATGCGCTGGCCATCGCGCTCGGCATGGCGGCCCTGTTCGCCGTCGTCTTCGTCGGTTTCGGCCGCACCCTCTTCGGCGCGCTGGGCGGCAGCGGCGCCGCGCTCGACGGCGCCGAGGCCTTCGCCACTGTTCTCTTCCTCGGCTGCATCGTGCACTGGGTCGCCAACTCGATGGCCTCGGTGCTGCGCGGCACCGGCGACATGAAGACGCCCGGCCTCGCCCTGGTGGCGAGTGCGGCGCTGCAAATTCCGCTCACCGGCGCGCTGACCTTGGGCTGGTTCGGCCTGCCCGCGCTCGGCATCCGCGGGCCCGCCGTGGCGGCGGTGATCGCCTTCGCGTTCGCGGCCGTCTGGATGCTGTCCCGCCTCACCGGCGAGCGCGCCGCGGTGCGGCTGCGCTGGCCGCCGGGCGGCTTCCGCTGGCCCGCCTTCCGCGACATCCTGAAGGTGGGCGCGGTGGCCTGCCTCGTGGTCCTGCTCACCAACGGCACGGTGCTGATCGTGACCGGCCTGATCGGCCGCCAGGGCGACGCCGCCATCGCGGGCTACGGCATCGGCAGCCGGCTCGAATACATGCTGATCCCGATCGCCTTCGGCGTCGGCGCGGCGCTGACGGCCCTGGTCGGCACCAACATCGGCGCCCGCCAGCACGCCCGCGCCCGCCGCCTGGCCTGGACCGGCGCGCTGATGGCCGGCGCCGCCGCCGCCCTGATCGGCGCGGTGGTGGCGATCTGGCCCGACCTCTGGCTCGGCCTCTTCACCCGCGACGCCGCCGCGCTGGCCTCGGGCCGCCACTATCTCGGCATCGTCGGCCCCGTCTACGGCTTCTTCGGCCTCGCCATGGCGCTCTACTTCGCCTCGCAGGGCACCGGCGAAATGGTCTGGCCGGTTTTCGCCAACCTCGCCCGCATCACGCTCGCCGTCGGCGGCAGCCTGCTCGCCCTCGACCATTTCGGCTGGGGCGTCTCGGGCCTCTACGCCTCGGTGGCGGCCGGCATCGTGGCCTTCTCGCTGGTGCTGGCCTTCTCGACGACGCGGCGGGCGTGGACCGGCGCGTGAGGCCGTGCTGCGCACGGCGCGATGTCACACCAAGTTGTGTCAAATGTTGTGACACAGGCTGAGCGCCCACCTGTGACATTGCCGGAAAATCAGCGATTCTGCAGCCCCACCTCGGGCAGCCGCAGATGACCGTCACAATTCAGTCCTCGGATGCGTTGGTCGCACCTCGGTCCACCCCACTGCCGGACGGATCGTCGGCGGGGGCAGCCTTTGCTTGCTACTCACGGCTCAGGACACGGGTAGCGAATACCCGGTAAAGGCCGCGGGACCTCCCCTCATCCTCCAGGGATACATACCGGCGGGCGCGCCGGGCGGGGCATGGCCAAAGGTTCAGAGTGGAATCGCTCCTCCCCGGTATGAGCCCGGGGGCGGTTGGGTCTCTTCTAGTCAGACCTCGTGTCAGGATGTCAGAAATATAGCACAGGACCTGCTGAACCGGCTCAAATAGTTCTGCAAGCCTGCTCTGCGTGTTTCGCGGGGCTGCCCGTGCGCCGGCTCCCCCGATACAAGGCCGGCGTCCATGGGGTACAAGGCCGTCCCGAGGCGCGCGAGCCGTAAAGAACGAGGCGGAAGGTGAAGACGATCCTGATCATCGGCATCGGCGCCGGCGACCCCGACTACATCACCGTGCAGGGCATCAAGGCGCTGAACCGGGCCGACGTCTTCTTCCTGATGGACAAGGGCCCGGCCAAGGCCGAGCTGCGGGCGCTGCGCGAGGAGATCTGCCGCCGCCACATAGCCCCGGGCCGCGCGCACAGGTTCGTCGAGGCCAAAAGCCCGCCGCGCGACACGAGGCCCGCCGACTACCGCGCCTCGGTCGACGAACTGAACGCGGCCAAGCAGGCCGTGTTCGAGGTGATGATCGCGGACGAGATGGTGGACGGCGAGACCGCCGCCATTCTCGTCTGGGGCGACCCGATGCTCTACGACAGCACCATCCGCAACATCGAGGCGATCGCCGCCGCGGGGCGCCACCGGATCGCCTGGGAGGTGATGCCCGGCATCACCGCCGTGCAGGCGCTGGCCGCACGCCATAAAATCCCGCTCAACCGCATCGCCGAGCCGGTGCTGCTGACGACGGGCCGAAAGCTCGCCGAGGGATTTCCCGAAGGAGTCGACAGTGCCGTCGTGCTGCTGGATGGCGAGGACACTTTTGGCCGCTTCGCCGATGCCGCGGTCCATGGCGAGATGGAAATCTACTGGGGCGCCTATCTCGGGACGCCCGACGAGATTCTGATTTCGGGACGGCTGGCCGACGTGGCGGCCGACATCCACCGCCGTCGCGCCGAGGCGCGGCAGAAGCACGGGTGGATCATGGATACGTATTTGATTCGGAAGTTGGATCGGAGCCGAATTCAGCCTTCTCTCACCCTATCGGAAGCTTTTCATAATAACCCAAGAGTATGATAGGGTTTTTTGCGCAGGAACCGATTCTGCACAGAACTCCCCCAGCTAGGCTGGTCCGTCCACGCACGGGTAACGTGAGGGAAAGAGCTATGATTTCACGTCGCGCCATTGTGGCGGGTGGTCTTGTCGGCTCCATAGCTGCTCCGTTGAGCGTTAAGGCAGCAGACAAACCCATCGTCGTTATGACCTCCTACTACGGTTGAGGCCCCTGCAAACTCTGGCGTGACCAGGTAGGGTTGGATTGGACGAAGAGCGCGCAATTCGCTCACGTTGATTACCGCGTCATTGAAGCGCCGCAGTGGCGTATGCTTCTCGATCAAGAGACATGGCCGCGCGACATCCAATGGATACGGCAGCAGTTCACTTCGGGCTGGCGCAAGTTTGTTGTGCATGATCAGTCGGGCCGTGGAGTCAACCCGGCCCATCTGGACCATGCGCTAGGCTTGTCGCCTCGCTTCTATGTTGCCCACGACCAGAAGCTCATACTTTCCGTAGCAGGCTACGCCGGGTGGCAAGCAAATGTTGCGCCCCTGCTCTTTAGTTTGGTTGGAGTATGAGCGAGGGGAGCGGATATGACTAGAATTTGTCTGGGACTACTTTTGGCATGCTTTGCAATGCAAGTGTGGGCGCAACAATCCGTTCCGGCAGATGCGCCCAAGACTCAGAAGTTCAATCAAACGGTTGAGGTTAAAGCCAACACGTCCTGCACATCAGAGAATGGTCGATGCAGAACGTTTTGCAACAATAGGCCAGGCGGCATCAATGAGTGCTACGCAGATTGCCAAGTACGCGTTGACTACTGCAAGACGTCAGGCATCTACTTGTGGATCAACTCCCCAAGTGTGCAGGTTAGTTCCAAAGAGTGACGAGAGCACCGACCTGAGCCCCAACTTTCTTCCAGTCGAAAGTAGAGTCCGCTCGTCAGGGCACATAGCGACGAAGTGAAATCGCATCGTACGCTGCACCGCTAAGCAACTCGACACGATGCGTGCCGCGAGCCGCGGCCCTGGCCTTCCCTCCCCGCCCGTCGGGCCTCTCCGGCGGTGCCTGCGCGCTACTTTGACGTACCTTGATCTGCATCAATCCGGAACCGGGCCGATGATCCTCAACTGGCAGCGCCATTCGGCATGGTTCGGAAGTCAGTCTGCAGGATCATCCAGCATGAAGAAGAATCGCGCGCACACAGACGCCCACGCGCCCGTTGTGAGTCGACGACAAGCTGCTGTTCCAGGACACCTCGATTTTCAGCCTCAATAGTTGCCTTTCCTTGGCAATTACCCTGGTATATTATTGCCATGGAAAAGGAGAGTGCGATGGCCCTGTCGAGGACCCGCCCCGTATCCCGGCCGGACGCCGCCGTCGTGCTCACCACGGCAGCACTTCGGGCAGCCACCCAGCTCGGGCTGACCAACAGGGTGCTGGCCGCCGTGATCGGCCTGTCGGAAGCGACCGTCTCGCGCATGCGGGCCGGCGAGTACGTGCTTCAGCCGGGCTACAAGCCGTTCGAGCTGGCAGTCCTCTTCGTGCGCCTCTACCGTTCGCTGGACGCGATCGTCGGGGGCGACGATGCGGTGGCAGGCTCCTGGCTCAGGAACAGGAATACCCTGCTCGATGCCGAGCCGCTGGCTCTCATACAGACCGTTCCGGGACTCATGAATGTCATCCAGTACCTGGACGCCCGCCGCGCTGTCGTCTGATGCCCGGGCGCTTGCCGGCACAGGCTGGCGGCTCGTCGAGGCGCAGCACCGTGTCTCGACATTGAAGCTCGTGGACTCGGTCGAGGAACAGGACGCGCTGGAAGACCTGATACAGGCGAGCAAGCCGTCATTGCCCCCCGACTGCCGGCATCTGCACGATCTGTTGTCGACGCCCTTTCGCTACGGCGCGGTCTATCCCAACGGTTCCCGGTTCCGGCGAGCAGGACTGACCGAGGGCGTGTTCTACGCTTCCGAGACGCCCGGGACCGCCGTCGCCGAGGTGGCCTTCTATCGCCTGCTTTTCTATTCCGAGTCGCCCGACACGCCGTGGCCGGCGAACCCTGCCGAGTACACGGCGTTCTCGACGCAATATGCGACCAGGCGGGCGGTCGATCTGGCTCGGCCCAGATACGCAAAGGACAGGTCGCTGTGGATGCACCTGACCGACTACGCTCCCTGCCAGGCTTTCGCCGAGGCCGCCCGAGCCGCCAGGATCGATGTCATCCGCTACGCATCGGTTCGGGATCCACAGCAGGGAAAGAACGTCGCGCTGCTGTCCTGCCGCGCCTTCGTCAAGCCCAGGCCGGTCGGTCACCAGACCTGGCACATCCGTCTCAGCGCCGCCGGTGCGCATGCGGTCTGCGAGGCGCCAAAGTCGCGCGTTACGTTCGGACGCCAGACTTTTGCAGCGGATCCCCGCATCGCCAGGCTGCGCTGGGAACGCAACTGACCCAGTACAAGCTACTTCGTACTCCTCTGCCCCGACTTTACCCAACCTCATGCTGAGGAGACCGCGTAGCGGTCGTCTCGAAGCATGGGCTCCACCACGTTGGTTGCCCACCCTTCGAGTAAGGCGCATGTGAATGCGCCGGGGCGCTGCGCGCCTCTTCAGGGTGAGGTTGTATTGCAAGTTGGCGCCACTGGAGTGGCGCGCTCCCAGCTATGAGTTCGTTCAAGCCGCCTGCCGCCGGCAGAAGCACGACGCCCGCACCACCACCTCGGCGCGGGCGCTGGCGAGGTCGAGGCGGGCTTTTATCATCGGCGCTTCCAGCGTGTCGCCGCGGCGGACCAGGCATTCGTGCAGGCCGTGCAGGCTCCAGACGTTTTCCGGGTGCTGGCAGGCGCGGCTGAGCTTGCCGTCCAGGCCGAGGTCGGCGCGGTAGACGGCTTCGGCCTCCTGCGCGTGGCCCTGCTCCAGCAGCAGCGCACCCAGCGCGTGGCGCGACGGCTGCATCCAGCCCCAGGGCTCGTCGTAGGGCAACGAGTCTTCGAGCTCGACGGCGCGGCGCAGGTGGCCGAAGGCCACGTCGTAGTTGGCGCGGCGGTATTCGAGTTCGCCGCTCAGCATCTGCTCGGCGATGGCGAGCAGGCTCACCATGGTGTTGTTGTGCACGCGCCTGGTGTCCGGCACGCGGGCCACCGCCGCGCGGAAGGCGGCGCGCGCCTTCTCCGCCTCGGCGATGTTGCCCAGGGTCGAGTGGGCCACGCCCCTGGCATAGAGCATCATGGCCGTGGTCGAGCAGTAGAGCTCGGGGTCCTTCGGCAGTTCCTGGTCGAGGATCTCCTGCCACTTGCCGAAGCGCACCAGCACGTGCTGCTTCATGGAAAGATAGCCTTCGATGAAGTCGGCCATGGGCGGCGAGGGAATGCGCAGCAGCGCCTCGGGCGTGGTGTCGATGATCTCCTGCGCCGCCGCGAGTGCGGGCGTGTACTGGCCAAGGAACATGGCGCCGTAGACCACGAAGTGGTGGTTGTGGGTGCGGTAGAGCGCATAGACGCCCATCGCGCCCTCGCGCGCCAGGAACTTGCGGTCGGCCAGCACCGCCTTCTGGTTATAGACGACGACGTCGCGGTAGTTGCCGCACAGCACGTCGATGTGGGTCGGCATGTGGATCAGGTGGCCGGCGTCGGGCACCAGCTCGCGCAACTGGTCGCCGGCGCGCAGCGCCTTCTGCGGGAAGGGCGACATCTCCATCAGATGGACATAGAGATGCAGCAGGCCGGGATGGGTCCAGGCGTCGGGCTGGTCGCGGAACGCGCTCTCGAGCAGTTCGACGGCCTCGGCGGTGCCCGCATCCTTGGCGATGCCGCCGGTGGTGATGTCCCACATCTGCCACGGCGTCTCGACCATGATGGCGTCGACGAAGACGCAGCGCACGTCGAGATCGTTCTTGAAGCGGCTAAAAACCTTGCGCATCTCGTTGGTGAAGGCGCGGTCCCAGTCCGACTGATCCTCGATCGCCTCGCGCTGCGGATAGCGCGCCGTGAGCGCGCCGATCAGCGCCTGCTCGACCGGCGTGGCGCGTTCGGCGTGCTTCAGCGCGTTCTGCATCGCGTCGTAAGCGGCGGCGAGCGCCCTCGCCTTGCCGGCGGGATCGTAGCGGTGCCAGGGAAGATTGTAGTTGGGGCCGGCGGCATAGGCGATGCCCCAGTGGGCCATGGCGCAGCCCGGATCGGTCTCCAGCGCCCGGCCGAAGCATTTGATCGCCTCCTCGTGGTTGAAGGCGAACAGCCAGTTGAGGCCGCGGTCGAACCAGAGCTGCGTGTCGGGAGACTTCGTCGTGACCGCGCGGATGTAGGCGCCGAGATCGTAATACTCCATGACGGACCCTCTCGTGGAACGGCGAAAGTCACATGAACGAAGGATCGCTTCAACGGCCTCATTGCTGGGAGCGCGCCACTCCCTACACGTACCGCCTGAGCGTCGGAAGCGCGTGCTGGACCGAGTGGCGGCCTTCGGCGATCGCCTCGTGCGCGCGGGTGAATTCCATCAGGCCGATGTTGCCCAGCCGCGGCACGAGCAGCACATGCGGCGGCTCGCCGGCGAGACGCGTGCGGGTGATGTGGTCCTGCATGATGTTGAGCGAGGTGGCGAGCACGTCGAGGTAGCCCGGCGCGGCCGCCTGCCCGGCCGCAGCGTCCGCCGCCCGCGCGCCCGGAACCTGGCCCAGCATCCGCCGGAAGAGTTCGCTCGACACGCGCGACGGCGCGGCCACTGCCGGCGTCTGTGTCTGCGCCTTGTCGAAGCGCCGCCCCACCAGATCGCCGTTGAGGTTGACCGCGATGATGACGTCGGCGCCCAGCGCGCGGCAGACCGATACCGGCACCGGATTGGACAGGCCGCCGTCGACCAGCCACTTGCCGTCGATCAGGGCGGGGCTGACGATCCCCGGCACGGCAATCGAGGCGCGCACCGCCTCGTGGATCGGTCCGGTCTGCAGCCAGACCTCGCGGCCGCTCGCCAGATCGGTGGCGACGGCGGCATAGCGTCTGGCGTAGCTCTCGATCGGGTCCTCGATGCCGAGCCGGCGCAGCAGCGCCACCACCTGTTTGCCGTCGATCAGCCCTCCGCCCGACAGGCGAACATCCATCAGCCGGACGACCTGACGCCAGGTTGCCGTCTCCGCCCAGTCGCGCAGTCCGTCGAGCTTTCCGGCAACATAGGCTGCCCCGACCAGCGCGCCGATCGACGTGCCGCAGACGACATCGGGCTTTATGCCGGCCTCGATCAGGGCGTCGAGGACACCGATGTGCGACAGGCCGCGCGCCGAGCCGCTGCCCAGCGCCAGACCGATCTTTGGACGTGCCATGGCCGGCATCATAGGAGAGGCCGGCCCTGCTGGATATGCGGGCTGGATAGGCGCGCGGCCGGTCGCGTCCAAGTACCGCCGCTTGTCCGCCCCGGTGGCGCTTGGCATAAGGCGCCTCCACGGACAGCAACGGGAGATCGGACCATGAGCGACGCCACCAAGACTTCGGGACTGCAACTTCGCTCCCTGATCGCCAAGGACGGCACGCTGGAACTGTCGCTGGCCAGGATCGACTTTCCCGAGCCCGGGCCGGACCAGGTGCTGGTCAAGGTCGAGGCGACGCCGATCAACCCGTCGGACCTCGGGCTGCTGCTGGGCCCCGCCGACATGACGAGCTTCAAGGCCGCCGGCAGCGGCGAGAGCGTAAAAGTGACGGCCAAGGTGCCGGCGGCCGCGCTGCCGGGTCTGGCGACGCGGCTCGGCGAATCGATGCCGGTCGGCAACGAGGGCGCGGGCACCGTGGTCAAGGCCGGGTCGTCCGAGGCGGCGCAGGCGCTAAAAGGCAAGACGGTGTCGATGGTGGGCGGCGCGATGTATGCGCAGTACCGGTTGCTGAACGCGCGCGACTGCCAGCTTCTGCCGGCCGGCACGACCGCCGCCCAGGGCGCGTCGTGGTTCGTCAATCCGCTGACCGCGCTCGGCATGACCGAGACCATGAAGCGCGAGGGCCACAAGGCGCTGGTCCA
>JAIETA010000108.1 GCA_019745575.1 Reyranella sp.
TTGGCATAGACGATGGCGTTCGACTTCACGTGCTTGCAGACGGTGAAGGCGAACAGCAGGTCGTCGAGTTCGCGGGCGGTCGGCGCGCGCCTGGTCACGACCTTGAGGTCGCTGCGGTTCAGATGGCCGTTGTCGCGGCTCTGGAAGAGGTAGCCGCCGGCCACGCTCCTGATCGTCATGCCGGGCGAGGCCGGGTCGGGCAGCGTGCCGGCCAGCAGCACGCGCACGTTCTTCTTGGTGGCGAGGATGGCCAGCGCCTCGGGCGTCGCATCGGGGGCGATCACCACTTCCAGGAAGAGCTTGGCCAGATCCTCGGCGGTCCGCGCCTCGAGCGTGGTGTTGACCGCCACGATGCCGCCGAAGATCGACACCGGATCGCAGGCATAGGCTTTTAGGTAGGCGTCGTACTGGTTCCGGGCGACCGCCACGCCGCAGGGATTGGCGTGCTTGACCACGACGACGGCGGGCTCGCCGAACTCGGCCACGCACTCGTAGGCCGCTTCGGTGTCGCCGATGTTGTTGTAGGACAGCTCCTTGCCCTGGACCATGCGCGCGGTGGCCACGCCCGGCCGCTTGCTGCCGTCGGAATAGAAGGCGGCCTGCTGGTGCGGGTTCTCGCCGTAGCGCAGCGTCTGCACGCGCGTGGCCGAGAGGGTGAGTTTCTCCGGGAAGGCCTCGCCCGCCTGTCCGGCGAACCAGTTGGCGATCGCCGAATCGTAGGACGCCGTGCGGCCAAAAGCCTTGGCGGCGAGGCGGCGGCGCAGCGCCAGCGTCGTGGCACCCTTGTTGGCCGCCAGCTCGGCGATCACGGCGGCATAGTCGGCGGGATCGACCACGACGGTCACGAAGTCATGGTTCTTGGCCGAGGCGCGGATCAGCGCCGGGCCGCCGATGTCGATGTTCTCGACGCAGGTCGGGAAATCGGCGCCGCGCGCCGCCGTGGCCTCGAACGGGTAGAGATTCACCACGACGAGATCGATGCCGGCGATCCTGTGGTCGGCCATCGCCTTGGCGTGGCCCGCATCGGTGCGCCGCGCCAGGATGCCGCCGTGGATCGCGGGCTGCAGGGTTTTTACCCGCCCGTCCATGATCTCGGGAAAGCCGGTGTGGTCGCTCACCTCGACCACCCTCAGGCCGGCGTCGCGCAACGACTTGGCCGAGCCGCCGGTCGACAGGAGTTCCACCCCATGGGCCGCCAGCGCCTGGCCAAGCTCGATCAGGCCGGCCTTGTCGGAAACGGAGATCAGGGCGCGCTGGACGCGGGCGAGATCGGGGGTCGGCGAGGGAACGTAGGAGGGGGCTGCGGACATGGCCGGTCTATAGCCCGGGCCGCTGTGCGTTGTAAGGCGCTCGTTTCTAGACTATTCTGAAAATTCTAGAATGCGGAGAAAGCCATGGGTGTCAGCATCAAAAGCGCCGAGGCGGAGCGCAAGCTGCGCCGGGTCTCGCGGCTGCTCGGCAAGAGCCTGACCGCGACGGTGATCGACCTGGCCGACGGCCGGCTGAAGGAAATCGACGCCAAAAAGGACCGGGAGCGTATCCATCGGTCGGTCGACCGTATCGTTGCCCGGGTCAAGACTCTGCCGGTGCTGCGCCAGGGGACCGACGAAGAGTTGCTTGGTTACAACGAGCATGGGCTGTTCGATTGATCGTGATCGACAGTTCGGCGCTTGTCGCCATTTTGCGAGACGAGCCCGAGCGTCGCAGGTTCATCGACATCATTGTGGATCATGGCGATCCGCGCTCTTCTGCGGCAACCTATCTCGAGACATCGATGGTCATGGAACTGCGACTGGGCGACCGTGGGGCGCGGGAAGTCGATACCATGATCGAAGACATCGGCATCGAGATTGTGCCATTTGATCGTGCTCAGGCGATCGCCGCCCGCGCCGCGTTCCGTCGCTACGGGAAAGGCATACATCGCGCGGCATTGAATTTTGGCGATTGCTTCGTCTACGCCTTGGCAAAAACGCTCGACGCGCCGCTGCTGTTCAAGGGCAACGACTTCGCCCTGACCGACATCAAGCGCGCGCTCTGAATCATGAAGATTTTCATTACCGGCGCGAATGGTTTCATTGGCGGCCATTTGCTCGCAGGCTTGCGCGCACGCGGTCATACCGTCGTCGCCGCTGTCCGCGAGCCTGTCGCGCTACGTCGAAAGCAGCCACAGACGGAAGCGATTGCGGTCGACTTCAATCGCGATACTGCTGTCGAGAGCTGGATTCCGCGATTGACCGGCGTCGATGTCGTGATCAATTGCGCCGGTGTTCTTCACGGCGGACGCGGTCAGAACATCGAGGCGATTCATGCTACCACACCCATCGCCCTGTTTGATGCGTGTGTGGCTGCAGGCGTGCGTCGCGTTGTCCAGGTGTCGGCGATAAGTGCGGATACGGAAGTCGGCACCGAATACGCGTTGACCAAGAAGCGCGCTGACGACCATCTGCGAAGCCTGCCGATCGATTGGACGGTCCTGCGGCCCTCGCTTGTCTATGGCGAAGGAAGCTACGGGGGAACATCGGCGCTGCGTGGTCTCGCCGGGCTGCCGCTGATCAGTCCGCTCGTCGGCGACGGAACGATGGCGTTCCGCCCCCTTCATATCGAGGACCTGCTGGAAACGACGGCGCGCGTGATCGAGAACGACCACTTCGCGCGACAGACGCTGGAACCTGTCGGGCCGGAGATCGTGACCCTCGGCCAGCTCGTTGGCAGATACCGTGCCTGGCTCGGGTTGGCGCCGGCAGTAGCGATACCTATTCCTCTTCCAGTCATGAATATCGTGGCGCGTATTGCCGATATGGCCGGCGGTGGGCCGCTCGGGACCATGAGCCTGCGCCAGCTTTTGGCTGGAAATGTCGGACATGAACCGGCGGGCGTTTTCGCACGTGCCATTGGCTTCACGCCAAGTTCACAGAAGGACATGCTCGCGCGGCGTCCAGCGCAAACCCAGGATATCTGGCACGCTCGCCTGTACTTCGTCCGACCTTTGCTGAGATTGGCGCTGGTCTTCATGTGGTTGGGATCGGCGGCTGTCGGTTTGCTGGCGCCCGTTGCCTCCTATGCGGCCGTGGACACCGCGTTGACGAATCTCGGCCTACCGGCACGCACGGTAGCCGTGGCCTTCTCAATGTTCGACCTACTGATAGCGGCCATGCTGCTTGCACGATGGAACGCCCGGCTGCTGGCTGTAGTCCAGCTCGTTGCCGTTGCGGGCTACACTGCGGTTCTCACGATACTGGCCCCGTCGCTTTGGCTCGATCCGTTTGGCGGTCTCCTCAAGAATGTGCCGATTCTCGTAGCGATATGCGCTTGGGCGGCGCTGGAGGACGAACGGTGATCGCCGGCCTCGACGCCTATCTGTGGCTGAAATGGCTCCACATCCTGAGTAGTACGGTTCTCTTCGGCACAGGTCTCGGCACGGCGTTTCAGATGTGGTCCGCGCACACCCGAGGTGACGTCCGCGGCATCGCGGTCGTGGCTCGGAATGTCGTACTGGCTGACTGGCTTTTCACATTGCCCGCGGGGCTGGTGCAACCAGTGACGGGCGTGATGCTTGCCGCGCGCGCCGGCTTTGATCTCGCGACCTCTTGGTTGGTTGCGACATATCTGCTCTACGCACTGGCTTTTATGTGCTGGGTGCCCGTCGTCGTGCTGCAAATCCGGGTCCGCGACCTGGCCGCACAAGCGGCAGCCGCAAATCGGCCCTTGCCGCACGAATATCACCGAGCAATGCGTCTATGGTTCATCCTGGGCTGGCCAGCATTCATCGCTCTGGTGGTCGTGTTTCTGCTGATGATCGCCAAGCCAGATCTATGGTGACGGACGGCTAAGCGTCCGCCCCTTCCAGAACGCGGACCTTGAAACCGTCGGCTTGCAGGGCGGCCAAAAGCTCGCCGAGGTGGGCGCGGTCGCGGGTCTCGACGGTGACGTCGAGTTCGGTCGCCTTGGCGACCACGCCGAACAGCCGCTGGTGCAGCACTTCCACGATGTTGCCGCCGGCGCCGCCGATCAGGCCGGCGACCCGGGCGAGCTGGCCCGGCGCGTCGCCGATCATGAGCCGGAGCCGCACGATGCGGCCGTCGCGCACCAGGCCACGCAGCAGGACCGAGGCCAGCAGGCGGGTGTCGATGTTGCCGCCGCACAGCACGAGGCCGACCTTGCGGCCGGTGAAATGCCGCGGATGGGCGAGGAGGGCGGCGAGGCCGGCGGCGCCGGCGCCCTCGGCCACCGTCTTCTCGACTTCGAGGAAGAGCGCGATGGCGCGTTCGATCGCCACTTCGTCGACCGCCAGCACGCGGTCGACCAGGGCGCGGGCGATGGCGAGCGGTATCTGGCCGATGTCGCGCACGGCGATGCCCTCGGCGATGGTGTCGCCGCCGACCGCGACCTGCTCGCCCGCGAGAAGCTGGCGCATCGCCGAATAGCCCGCCGACTCGACGCCGATCACCTTCAGGTCAGGTCTTAGGCCGCGCGCCGCCACGGCGCAGCCGGCGATCAGGCCGCCGCCGCCCACCGGAACCACCAGCGTGTCGAGCTCGGGTACGTCCTGCAGCATTTCGAGCGCGATCGTGCCCTGGCCCGCGATCACGCGCGCATCGTCGTAGGGGTGCACGAACACCAGCTTCTCGGCGGCGGCCACGCGGTGCGCCTCGGCCGCGGCCTCGGCCAGCGTGTCGCCGCGCAGCACCACGCGCGCACCGTGGCCCCGCGTGTGCAGGATCTTGGTGTTCGGCGTGAAGGACGGCATCACGATGGTGGCGGGAATGCCGAGCCGGCCGGCGTGATAGGCCACGCCCTGGGCATGGTTGCCGGCCGACATGGCGATGACGCCGCGGCGGCGCTCCTCGTCGCTGAGCTGCAGCAGCGTGTTGAGCGCGCCGCGTTCCTTGAACGAGGCCGTGAACTGCAGGTTCTCGAATTTTATCCAGACCTCGGCGCTGGCGATGCGCGACAGGGTCTCGCTGCGCAGGCAGGGCGTGCGCACCACGGCGCCGGCGATGCGCCGGGCGGCGGCCTGCACGTCGGCGAGGGAGACGGGCAGCGAAGGCAGAGTGATCGGGCTCACGCGTTCCTTCTGCCGCCGTCCGTCCGGCCGCGCAAGAGCCGGACGGTTGTGTTAACCTCGCCGCGCTTCAACCGCGGAGGCCGGCATGCGCGAATGCGACATCGTCATGAAGGGCGGCATCACCAGCGGCGTCGTCTACCCCCTGACCATCGTCGAGCTTTCCCGGACGTTCCGCTTCCGGAACATCGGCGGCACCTCGGCCGGCGCACTGGCGGCGGCGATCACGGCCGCGGCCGAACACAACCGGGCCGGCGGCGGCTTCGACAAGGTCGCCGCGATTCCCGACGAGGTGGCGAGCAAGCTGCTCGGCTTCTTCCAGCCCGTGCCGGCGCTGAAGCCGGTGTTCGAGGCGGTGCTGGCCGCCCAGTCGAGGACCGGCGGCGCCTTCAAGGCCCTGCGGGCGCTGGCCCTGGGCTATTGGGTCTGGACAGCGGGCGGCGCCGTGGGCGGCGCGGCGGTCGCGGGACTGCTGTGGTGGGCAGGCCTTGCCAGCCTCTGCGTGCCCGCCCTGCTGTTGGGCGGCGTCGGTGCCGCGGTCGGCCTCGGCTGGCGGCTTGTGCGGGCGGCGCAGAAGGATCTCCCGGCCAACGACTTCGGGCTGTGCCCCGGCCTTGCCCAGCCGGGCACCGGCGCCGAGGCGCTGACCGACTGGCTGGCGCGCACGATCGACGAAGTCGCGGGGCGCGATCCCGGCAAGGACGATCCCCTGACCTTCAGCGACCTGTGGGGCCCCGACAAGCACGTCCCCCGCATCCGCCTCGACATGATGACGACCAACCTGTCGATGCGCACCGCCCACCGCCTGCCCTTCCGCAACAACGTCTTCATGTTCAGAAAGTCCGAGTTCGAGCGGCTGTTCCCGCGGCGCATCGTCGACTACATGGTGGCCAACACGCGGCCCGTGCTGGGGCTCGACGGCCTGCCGCTCGGCGACCACTACTTCATGCCCCTGCGCGAGAGGCTGCCCGTCGTGGTCGGCGCGCGCCTGAGCCTCAGCTTTCCCGGCCTGATCTCGGCCATTCCGCTCTACACCCGCGACCGGACGCTCGCCGACGATGCCGACCAGGCGGTGCCGCAGCGCTGCCTGTTCAGCGACGGCGGCCTCACCAGCAACTTCCCCATCCACTTCTTCGACCGGCTGTTTCCCGCGACGCCGACCTTCGCCGTCGCGCTGGAGTCGTGGCGCGCGGCGCAGCACGGCGAGCGCCGCGTTCACCTGCCGTCGAAGGCCAAGCAGGGCATCGCCATCCCGGTGCGCCGCATCGCCTCGCTCGGCGCCTTCGTGGGCTCGCTCGTCGATGCCGCCAAGGACTGGCAGGACAACCTGCAGAGCACCCTGCCGGGCTATCGCGAGCGCATCGTCCACGTTGCGCTCGACGATGCCAAGGAAGGCGGTCTCAATCTCGACATGGACGCCGACACCATCAGAACGCTGGTCGGCTACGGCCGGGATGCCGGCCGGACGCTGGTCGGCGAATTCGATTTCGACGAACACCGCTGGCGCCGCTTCCTGGTCGCCGCGGCGCGGATCGAGGAAACCCTGGACGAGATGCTGCAGGCCTATGACGGCGGTCCGCCCGGCACCGAGCCGTTCAGCGCCTTCCTCGAGCGCTATGCCGCCGACCCGGAAAGCTATCGCCAGGACGACGACTGGCTCGCCGGCTTCCCGGCGCGGGTCGAGGCGCTGATGGACCTGGCGCGGCAGTGGCGCGACCGGCCGAGGTTCCGCGACGGCCGGATCCCGCACCCGGCCAGCGACCTGCGCATCACCGCACGCTACTGACCGTCCTTGCGCTCGCGGTAGTCGGCGAAGGTCGAATCGCGTTCGCTGAGCAGATCGGAGACGCTTTTGCCGTCGCGGCGGAAGCGGCCCATGTATTCCTTGCTGGGCGCCGTCTGGAAGGCGAGTGCCTGGATCTCGGTGCCGGCGCGGATGGCGGCGCGCATGCCGGAGATCTCCATGGCGCGGTGGACCGAACGCTTGTTGATCTGGGCGAGCTCGGTCGGCAGCTTGGCCACGCGCTCGGCGATCGCCAGCACTTCGCGCTCGAGGTCGGCCAGGGGATAGGCGCGCGTCGCCCAGCCTTTCGCCGCCGCTTCGCGCCCCGTCAGGGCGTCGCCCGCGAGCATCGATTCCATCGCCTGCCGCATGCCCATCAGCCAGGGATGGAACTGCATGTCGGGCGGGCTCATGAGCCGCACCGGCGGATAGCCGATCTGCGCGTCTTCGGCGACGTAGACGAGATCGCAGGCCGTCGCGAGCTCCGTGCCGCCGGCCAGGCAGTAGCCGTGGACCTGGGCGATCACCGGCTTGGCGAGATCCCAGACATGGAACCAGCCTTCGACGACGTGGCGCGACCACTGCCCCAGGCCGGCGGCCGAATGGTAGGGCTGGCCGACGCGGTTGTCGGCCGACAGGTCGTAGCCCGAACAGAACGCGGGCCCGGCGCCGCGGATGATGGTGAGCTTCACCTCGGGGTCGTTGTCGTGCGCCTCGAGCGCCTTGAAGACCGCGCCGCGCAACTCGTTGTTGAGAGCGTTGCGCTTTTCCGGCCGGTTGAGGGTGAGGCGGCGCACGCCGGCCAGCGGCGTGTCGGTCAGCAGGACGGTCATGTCTCGTCTCCGGTCAGCCGGCGAGCCGGCGGTCGAGCCAGTCGCGGGTGCGGTACCAGGCGCCGATCAAAGGCAGATAGAGCGACGGATCGCCGTTGTAGAGCGGATGCTCGGGGAACTCGCGGCCGTCGAAGGCATTGACCGGCGCGTTGGAGCCGCCCGCGATCTTCTTTGCCGTCTGGGTGCCGAGGTAGGTCATCATGGCGACGCCGCTGCCGTTGCAGGCGAGCAGGTAGTGCATGCCGTCGTCGGTGCCCATGTGCGACATCGAATCGAGCGCGAAGGCGACGTTGCCCGTCCACACGTGGGTGATGCGGATACCTTTGAGCTGCGGGAAGCGGTCGATCATGTACTGGTACAGGATCGGCGCGCTCACTTCCGGCGGTGCCGCCGTGAAACGGGCGCGGCCGCCGAAGATCAGATGCTTGCCGTCGGGCGAGGGCCGGTAATAGGTCAGCACTCGCTTGGTGTCGCCGATCGAGCGCATGTGGGGGATCAGCTCGGTTGCCGGCATCGGCAGCTCTTCGGTGGCAATGATGTGGCTCGCCACCGGCACGACACGCATCTTCAGCTTCGGCGTCAGGTCGCCGGTATAGCCGTTGGTCGCGATCACGACTTCGCGGCAGGTGATCGGCCCCTTGGCCGTCAGCACGCGCCAGCCGCTGCCGGCTTTTTCGATACGCTCGGCCTCGACATCGCCGCACAGGGTCGCGCCCTGCGCGTGCGCCGCTTCGAGCAGGCCCTTGTAGTAGCGCGCGGGATGCAGGTGGCCGCCGCGCTTCACGTACATGCCGCCGTAGTAATAGTCCGACGCCATCATCTCGCGCACGCGCTCGCGCGGGATCATCTCGGCGCCGACATCGGCATACTGGTTGAACATTTTGACCTTGGCCGCCTGGTCGTCATAGTGCTTGGGCGTCCAGGCGCCGGTGAAGCGGCCGTTGGTGATCAGGCCGCAATCGATCTTCTCGCGCCCGATGATGTCGATCAGCGTATTGAGCGAATCGATGCCGCTTCCCAGGAAGGCTGCCTTGTTCGCGGCGAACTCGGCATCGACCTTGGGGTTCTTGCCGCCCAGTCCCTTGGCGATGTTGGTGCCGCCAGAGATCATGCCGCCGTTGCGCGTCGAGGCACCGATGCCGAACACGCCGCGTTCCAGCACCACGCAATCGATATTGTTGCGCCGGAGCTCGAGCGCGGTCGACAGGCCGCCATAACCTGCCCCCACGATCACCACTTCGGTTTTGGCCGGCGGGTCCTGGGACAGGGCGTTGTTCGGCGTCCACGCTTCCCACCACCACGGCGCTGCCTTGAAGTCGGGATGGAAGATGGCGGCGTGCACGTCAGAAATCCGTCACTTTGCCGTTGAACTGCCAGTCACCGTAGCGCGTCGGCTCGGGCCCCGGCGGGCCGCCGATCTCCTCGACCTTCTTGGGCTTTTCCGGCGGCGCGGGCTTTGCCGGCTCGGCCTTGGCGACATCGGCGGCTGGGGTGGCGTCGGGGGACTTGGGCTTGTCGGACATGGTGCCATGATGCCCCTGGCCGCCTTGATTCGCCACAGTTGGCAACCATCTTTCCGGGCATGAGCTACTTTCGCACTGCGCTTCTTCTGGCTGCCCTGACCGGCTTCGTGCTGGCCGCGGGCTATGTGCTGGGCGGCCAATCCGGTCTCCTCATCGCCCTCGTCGCGGCGCTGGGCATGAACCTGTTCGCCTACTGGAACAGCGACAAGATGGTGCTGCGCATGAGCAATGCGCACGAGGTCGGGCCGAACGATGCGCCCGAGCTGTTCGGCATCGTCCAGCAGCTCAGCGAACGCGCCGGCCTGCCGATGCCGCGCGTCTACCTGATCGACGAGGACCAGCCCAACGCCTTCGCGACCGGCCGCGATCCCGAACACGCCGCCGTGGCGGCCACGACCGGCTTGCTGCGAAGCCTGAGCCGGGAGGAGGTTGCCGGCGTCATGGCGCACGAGCTTGCCCACGTCCGCCACCGCGACACGCTGATCATGACCATCGCCGCCACGCTCTCGGGCGCGATCGGCATGCTGGCGAGCTTCGGCGGATTGATGGGCGGCGGCCGCGACTCGGAGGGCCGGCCGCTGGTCAATCCGGTCGTGGCCATCGCCGCCATGATCCTGGCGCCGCTGGCTGCCATGCTGGTGCAGATGGCGATCAGCCGTGGCCGCGAGTACGAGGCCGACCGCATGGGCGCGGAAATCTGCGGCCAGCCGCTGTGGCTCGCCTCGGCGCTGGCCAAGCTCCATGCCGGCACGCAGCAGATCCCCAACCATGCCGCCGAGGCCAATCCGGCGACGGCGCACATGTACATCGCCAACCCGCTGCACGCCGGCGGCCTGCGCAGCCTGTTCTCGACCCATCCGGCGATGGAAGAACGTATCGCGCGCCTGGAAGCGATGGCGGGGCAGATGGGCGCCGGCCATGCGGCACCGCGACGGGCCGGCACCAACCCGTGGACCTCCGCGGTCCCGCAGGCGCCGCGCCGCGGTCCGTGGGGCTGAGGACGGCGCGGCGAGGCTAGGGTTTCGGCAGGACGGCCGGGTCGTCGCCGAGATCGACTTCCAGAATGCGCTGGCCGCGCTTGGTGATGCGGTCGGCCGAGATGTCGACCTCGCGCAGATCCTTCTCGGTCATGGCGAAGTGCGCTTTCAGCTTCTCGACCCGATCGTCGAGCCGCCGGACATCCTCCAGCAGCAGCCCCACCGTTTTCTGGATCTCGCCCGCCTGCTCGCGCATGCGCACGTCCTTCAGGACGGCGCGCACGGTGTTCAGCGTCGCCATCATGGTGGTGGGCGACACGATCCAGACGCGGGCACGGTAGGACTCCTCCACGAGGCCGGTGAAGTTGGCGTGCAGCTCGGCGTAGACCGCCTCCGACGGCAGGAACATCAGCGCCGACTCGGCGGTCTCGCCGGACACGATGTACTTGGTGCGGATGTCGCCGATGTGCTTGCGGATCGCCTGCTGGAAGCTGCGCTGGGCCACGGCGAGCGCCGCCGCATCGCCCGCCGCCACGGCGCGCAGGGCGCTATAGCTCTCGAGCGGGAACTTGGCGTCGATGGCGATCGGGCCCGGCGGGTTGGGCAGCTTCAGCAGGCAGTCGACGCGCACGCCTGAGGACAGCGTCGACTGGAATTCGTAGGCCGAGGGCGGCAGCGCGTTCTGCACCAGGTCGTTCAGCTGGACTTCGCCGAAGGCGCCACGTGCCTGCTTGTTGGACAGCACCTCCTGCAGGCTCACGACCTGGGTCGACAGCTCGCCGATCTTCTTCTGCGCCTCGTCGATGCGGACCAGCCGCTCGCGCAGGTCGGTGACGATCTGGCCCGTGGCTTTTTCGGTCCGGTCGAGGCGCTCGTCGACGACCTTGCTGAGTGCCTGCTCCTGCTCGCGCAGCGAACGCTCGACCCGCTGGACGGTCTCGGCCTGCTGGCTCAGCGCCAGCGCCAGTTGCTGGCGCATCGCCTCGGCCTCGCTGCCGCCGCGGCGGGTCAGCACGAGGGCGAGAACCAGGATCAGCAGCGCGATGGCCGCCAGCAGCACGATCGTCAGGGCATCCATTGGGTCCTTTATAAGCCCCCCGCTCGACAAGCGCACGGCTGGCCGTTAATCCAGCCCGCATGCCCCCTGTCCACGATCCCGACGTCTGGCTGTTCGACCTCGACAACACGCTCTACCCGGCGCGCTGCAACCTGTTCGCCCAGATCGACGTGCGCATCGGCCGCTATATCGCCGACTGGCTGAAAGTCACGCCGGAAGAGGCGCGGGTCGTGCAGAAGCAGTACTGGAAGGACCACGGCACCTCGATGCGGGGCATGATGAGCCTGCACGGCGTCGACCCGACCCACTATCTCGACTACGTCCACGACATCGACTACTCGCCGGTCGAGGCCAGTCCGGCGCTGGAGGCGTCGCTTCGGGCGCTGCCGGGCCGCAAGATCATCTTCACTGCCGGCGACGTGCCGCACGCCGAGCGCGTCATGGAGCGGCTGGGCGTGGCGCATCATTTCGAGGCGATCTTCGACATCGTGGCCGGCGACTACTGGCCCAAGCCGCACCGGCAGATCTACGAGAAGCTCGTGAAGCAGCACGACGTCGATCCGACACGGGCGGCGTTCGCCGACGACATCGCGGTCAATCTCAAGCCTGCGGCCGACATGGGCATGCGGACGGTGTGGATCCGCACCGACGAGAGCGTCAAGCGGGCCGCCGACGTCAACCTCGACCACATCCACCACCAGACCGACGACCTCGCGACATGGCTCGCCGACTGGGTGTCGCAAAGGAGCAAAGCGTGAAGATCCTCATTCTGGGCGCCGGTGCGATCGGCGGCTATGTCGGCGGCCGGCTGCACCAGAGCGGCGCCGACGTGACCTTCCTGGTTCGCCCGGCCCGGCGCGAGGCGCTGCAGCGCGACGGCCTGGTCATCAAGAGCACCAAGGGCGACATCACCCAGAAGGTGAAGACGGTGCTCGATGGCCGCGAGGGCGGTCCCTACGAGGTCGTCCTGCTGACCTGCAAGGCCTACGACCTCGACTCGGCGATGGAAGCCGTGGCGCCGGCAGTCGGCGCCGGAACCACCGTGGTGCCGCTGCTGAACGGCCTGCGCCACCTCGACACGCTGGCGGGGCGATTCGGCGCGGCCAAGGTGACCGGCGGTCTCGCGCGCGTCGGCGTCGCCCTGACCGCCGCCGGCGAGGTGCTGCATACCAGCCCCTTCGCCGCCATCTCGTTCGGCGAGACCGACGGCAAGCCCGCCCGCCCGGCGCTGGTCGCGCTCGACGCCGCCGTCAGGAAAGCCGGCATCGACGGCGGCCTGCACCAGAACATCGTGCAGGATTCCTGGGACAAGTGGATCATGCTGTGCTCGCTGGCGTCCATGTGCTGCCTGATGCGCGGCACGTCGGGCGACATCCTGGAAGCCGACGAGGGCCGGGCGATCGTTCTGGAAACCGTCGAGGAGTGCCGCAAGGTCGCCGCCGCCGCCGGCTGCGACCCGGGCGAGAAGGGCATGAACAACGTCCGCTCCTACCTGACGCAGAAGGGCTCGCGCTTTGCCGCCTCGATGCTGCATGACCTCGAGAAGGGCGCCATGGTCGAGGCCGACCATGTGGTGGGCGACATGATCGCGCGCGCCGGCAAGGCGGGCATCGCCACGCCCAACCTGCGCCTGGCCTATGCCCACCTCCAGGTCTACCTGGCGCGCCGCGCCCGCGGCGGCATCGGCAAGCCCGCGCTGTAGAAGCCTTTCTACCGCCGTCCGTTGAGGGCGCCGTAGGCGGCCAGCGCCGCGTGGTTGACGAGGTCGCTCACCGTGGCGCCCATCTGGACGATCTGGACCGGCTTCTGCAGGCCGTCGATCACCGGGCCGATCACCGTGACGCCGCCCAGCCGCTGCATCAGGCGCGAGGAGATGTGCGCCGAGTGCAGGCCGGGCATCACCAGCACGTTGGCCGGGCCGGTAAGGCGGCAGAACGGATAGGTCTCGCGCAGGAGCTCGTAGTCGAGCGCCATGTCGGCCTGCATCTCGCCGTCGAACTCGAAATCGACGGCCTCGGCCTGCAGGATGCGGATCGCCTTGCGGATGCGGTCGATGCGCTCGATCTCGCGGCTGCCGAAGTTCGAGAACGACAGGAAGGCGACCCGCGGCTCGTGGCCCATCTGGCGGGCGTTGCGCGCCATCTGCCGCGCGATCGTCGCGAGCTGGTCGGGCGACGGCGTCTCGTTGATCGAGGTGTCGGCCAGGAACACCGTGCCGTGCCGCGCCACGACGATGGAATAGCCCATCGGCACCTTCTCGGTCTCGACGTCGATCACGCGCTTGACGTCGGCATAGCACTCGGGGAAGCGGCGGGTGATGCCGGTCACCATGCCGTCGGCGTCGCCCATCGCCACCATGCAGGCGCCGAACACGTTGCGGCCCTGGTTGACCATGCGCTGCACGTCGCGGCGCAGGTAGCCGTCGCGCTGCAGGCGCT
>JAIETA010000179.1 GCA_019745575.1 Reyranella sp.
ATCATGAACTCTGCCCAACCTGCCACAAAATTCCGTCATCATGAGTCAACCCGACGCACGATGTGTGCATCCCCTAGAGCGAAGCTGGGGAGGGGAAGAGTCGGTCAATCCGCGTCGGAAAGACTCTAGCGCCCGACCTGATCAGCGCAGCTCGCCAGATCGCCGTAGGGCTTGGTGATCAGCTCGAGCAGGTGGCCGTTGGGGTCCTCGAAGTAGACGCCGCGGCCGCCCCACAGGCGATTGATCTCGCCGGGCCCGCTCTTGTCGGGGCGGGCATAGTAGGGAATGCCCAAGGCCTTGACTTTGGCAAACCCGGCATCGAATTCCGCGTCGTCGACCAGGAAGGCGTAGTGCTGCGTGCGCACGTCCTTGGAATCGACGAAGTCGAGGGTGACGCCGTTGCTGGTGCGCACCGGTACGAAATGGCCCCAGGGTGCTTCGGGTTCGACGCCGAGGATATCGGCCAGGAAGCGCGCCGAGGCGTGCTTGTCCTTGGCCGGAATGATGAGGTGGTTGAGGGCGGGTATCCGGTGCTCCTGCTGGCTTCATCCTTGATCTTGGGTTCGCCGACGCTTGGTGCAAGGCCGTCGGATCGCGCCGCGCCGCGCACCGTCGCTCAATTGTAACGCGCGCGGGTTACGATGGCAGACAGTGTGAGACTTGCAGCCGGACCTGCATCTCACTTGGTCCGCCACCGGACCGGCCCCGCGAAACAGCAACAAACAATTGACCTGACTGCCCCAGCTATTGCCCCCTCCACAAGCAAGGAAAGCACCAATGAGTGGCTTCATGACGGCGCTGAAAGTGCAGCGCTGGGACGATCACCGCTACTACCACCACAGCCTCGTCAACCAGTCGCTTCACCTCTTGAGTGCCGCGAGCTTCGTGTGCGCCTACGTGGTGATGTTCTCGGATCCGGCGCTGGCGGCGTTGATCGCCTGGCTGGTCGCCATGACGACCCGGCAGATCGGCCACCTTTTCTTCGAGCCCCGTGGCTACGACCAGATCAATCAGGCCACCGACGAATTCAAGGAAGAGATCAAGGTCGGCTACAACATCAAGCGCAAGATCGTGCTTCTCGCGATCTGGGCTCTGTCGCCGCTTCTGCTCGTGCTCGACCCGACGCTGCTCGGTCTCTTCACGCCCCATGACGATGCCATGGAGTTCATCCGCCATACCGGCGAACTCTGGTTGATCGTCGGACTGGCCGGCGTGGCCTTCCGGGCGGTTCAGCTGTTCGTCCTTCAGGACGTCCAGACCGGTCTGGTCTGGGTCACCAAGATCGCCACGGATCCGTTCCACGACATCAAGCTCTACCACAAGGCGCCGCTCGAACTGCTGGCCGGCAAGCGTGCCGCCGACCACCTGGCCGAGGCTCTCGCCGACGACCTGCCGGCGGAAATCCCGGTCGAGGCCTCAAAGTCGAGCGTCTAACGGGCGGGTGTAGTCCACGTCGGGCGGCCTGCTCCCGGGCAGCCACGGGGCAGCGTAGTGGGCCAGCATCTCGCGCAGGATCCGCCGCTTGATGGCGCGGTCGGTGCCGAGGGCACCGACTTCCCACCAGCCGCCGCGCTGCATCGCTTCCGCCGCCGCGACGAAGCGCTCGGCGACGGCCTCGAAGTCGGCCTCGCTGTAGTTCAGGCTGAAGATCAGGCGGCCCGTCCCGATCCAGCTCAGCGCCAGGCCTTCGGCCCTGAGGTAGTATTGGAACATCCAGTTGTAGCGCGACGGGCGCGTGTAGCAGACCGTCCAGATCGACGACAGGTGCGTCACCTGGAGCGGCAGTCCTCGCTCGGCGAGCCGGCGATTGAGCGAGGCGGTCCGCCGGTCCCAGGTCGCGTCGAGATCGCGATAGATCACCGCCATTTCCGGCGTGTCGAGATGGCGCAGGAATTCGTTCATCGCCGCCATCACGTAGGGGTGGGAATTGAACGTCCCGCGCGCGAAGCAGACATCGGCCGGGCGATCGTCGCGGAAGCGCTTCATGTGGCGGTGATGGCCGCACACGACGCCGATGGGCAGGCCGCCGCCCACGGTCTTGCCGTAGGTCACGAGATCGGCCTCGACGCCGAAATATTCCTGGGCGCCGCCAAGGGCCAGGCGGAAGCCGACGAAGATCTCGTCGAAGATCAGCACGATGCCGCGCTCGCTACAGACCGCGCGCAGTTCCTTCAGCCACCGGGCGTAGGCCTCGCGCCCGACGCCGGCATCCGGCCGGCTGTGGACCAGGGTCGAATCCGCCGGCGCGCCATGGTTGGGGTACAGCGCCTGCGACGGGTTGACGAGTACGCACGCGATGTCTTTGCGGCTGCGCAGCACCTTGAGCGTGGCCTCCGACATGTCCGCCAGGGTGTAGGTTTCGTGCGCCGGCAACGGATTGCCCACGCCGGGCTGCACGTCGCCCCACCAACCGTGATAGGCGCCGCACAGACGCACGAGATGGGAGCGTCCCGTGTGATAGCGGGCAAGCCGGACGGCCTGCATCACCGCCTCGGTCCCCGACATGTGGAACGAGACCTCGTCCTTGCCGGAAATGCGCGCCAGGCGTGCGACGTTGTCGGCGACCAGCGACGGGTAGGAACCGAGCACCGGCCCGAGCGCCTCCACGCGCCGGGCGCCGCGGTCGAGACAGGCCTTGTAGAAGTCGTAGCCGAGGAGGTTCACGCCGTAAGAGCCGGTCAGGTCGTAGCTCTCGTTGCCGTCGAGGTCGGTGACCTTGACGCCCTCCGACGCAGCAAGGAACGAGCCCATCGGAAAGCTCGCCTTCGCCAGGCGACTGAACTGAAAGGGCACGCGGTAGCTTTCGGTGAACTGCAGATCGGAGATGTGCCGCGCCGCTTCTGCGGTCTGCTCCACCGTCCGCCGGTGTCTCGTCTTGAACAGCTGCGAGAGCCGCTCGAACTCGCGCCGCCGCCGGCCGGCAATCTCGGCCGAGGCATCGTCGGCGCGAAAGAAGTGCGCGTCGTCGAAGCTGTAGCTCGGCACCAGCGTAGCAACGCGGCGCGACAGGCGCGAGTGCCCGCCCAGCGAGCGGTGCTTCGCTCTCGACAGGACGAGCCGCGCCCTGAGTTTCGCGGCCGAGAAGGCCAGAAGCAGGGCGGCGAGGCCGAGGCCGACCGCCGTGACGATATCGAAGTCGAAGTCCATCAGCATTTCCCAACCCCTTCCGCGGGCAGATGAGTATTCGTTCGGAACTCGCCAGGATCCTGCAGCACGAGGACATCAACTTCCTGCTGACGAACCGCATTCCGCGGCGGCTTGCCACCCGGTTCCTCGGCTGGTTCAGCCAGATAGAGAATCCCCATGTGGCCCGGGCGTCGATTGCGATCTGGCGGCTGTTTGCCGATCTCGATCTCGGCGATGCCAAGACGCAGACCTTCAGAAGCCTTCATGCCTGCTTCACCCGGGAACTGAAGCCGGGCGCGCGGCTCGTCGACACCGATCCGCAGGTGCTCGCCAGCCCCTGCGACGGGATCGTCGGCGCCTGCGGCACGATCGACGGCACCGAACTGCTGCAGGCCAAGGGCTTTCCCTATTCCCTGCACGATCTGCTGCACGATCCGGCGCTGGTCGATGCCTACCGGGACGGCCGATACGTCACGCTCCGCCTCACCTCGAGCATGTATCACCGCTTCCATGCGCCCCACGACGGCGCGGTGGAGCACGTGACCTACATCTCCGGCGACACCTGGAACGTCAATCCGATCGCGCTCAGGCGCATCGCCAAGCTGTTCTGCAAGAACGAGCGCGCCGTGATCCGGACGCGGCTTCGCGATTCCGGTCATCTCGTGACGCTGGTGCCGATCGCGGCGATCCTGGTGGCAAGCATCCAGCTGCACTTCCTCGATGTCACCATGAACATGAACTACCGCGGCGCCGCGGAGATCGACTGCGACGCGGCCTTCCGCAAGGGCGAGGAACTCGGCTGGTTCGAGCATGGCTCGACGATCATCGTGTTTGCGCCCCGGGGATTCAGGCTGTGCGACGACATTCGCGAAGGCACCGTTCTGCGGATGGGCCGCGCCCTCATGCATCTGCCCTGAAGACCGGTGCGCCGCGTCAGGACGCGGCCGCGTCGGGAACCGCGCGGCGCTTGAGCGGCTGCCAGACGCTGCGCGGGATCGGACGCAGGTTGGCGAGGAACTGCTCGGCGCATCTCGACCAGGTGAAGCTCTCGGCGTGGCGTCGGCAGGCGACGGGATCGCCGGCGACGGCGGCGATGCAGGCGGCGCGGAGATCCTCGTCGATCGCCCCCACGCCCGGCACGGTCACGACGTCGAGCGGCCCGGGCACCGGATAGCCCGCCACGGGCACGCCGGAGGCAAGTGCCTCGACCATGACCAGGCCGAAGGTGTCGGTGCGGCTCGGGAACACGAAGCAATCGGCCTGGGCGTAGCGCATCGACAGCTCTTCGGTGTCGACCGGGCCGAAGAATTCTATGCCCTTGTAGCGGCGCCGGAGTTCGGCGAGCTGGGGCCCGCCGCCCACCACCCACTTGGTGCCCGGCAGGTCGAGGTCCAGGAAGGCTTTTATGTTCTTCTCGATGGCGACGCGGCCGGCATAGAGCCAGATCGGCCGTTCGCCCTCGTGCGCGTCCCTGACACGTGGCCGGAAGGCCGTGATGTCGACGCCGCGCGACCACGGTACGAGGTTCTTGAAGCCGCGCGCGGCCAGCTCGTCCCGGATCGTCTGCGCCACCACCAGCACGCCGGCCGATGGCGCGTGGAAGCGCCGGACCAGGGCGTAACTCCACGAGACCGGCAGGCGGATGCGGGCATGGACGTATTCGGGAAAGCGGGTGTGATAGGCCGACGTGAAGGCAATGCCGTGCTTGCGGCAAAAAGCGCGAGCGGCCCAGCCGAGCGGGCCCTCGGTCACCACGTGGATGGCATCGGGCGCGAACAGCTTCAGCATGTGCGCCAATCGCGCCGAGGGGAACAGCGAGAGGCGGATCTCCGGATAGGTCGGGCAGGGCAGCGTGCGGAAGCGGTCGGGGCCGAATACCTCGACGTCGTGGCCCTGGGCGCCCAGGAGCTGGGCCACGGTCTCGACGGTGCGGACGACGCCGTTGATCTGCGGGCGCCAGGCATCCGAGACGACGGCGATGCGCACCGCGCCTACTCGGCTGCCAGCCGCGCCGGCGAAAGCCTGGCCGGCAGCATGGCCGGCCGGCGGGCGCTCTCCTCGGCCCAGCGCACGATGCGCAGCCGGCCGTCGAAGTCCTCGACCAGCGCCGTGCAGCTTTCGACCCAGTCGCCGTCGTTGCAGTACAGGATGCCGTCGATGGTGCGGATCTCGGCGTGATGGATGTGGCCGCAGACCACACCGTCGACGCCGCGGCGGCGGGCCTCGTTGGCCACGGCGCGCTCGTAGTTGGCGATGAACTGCACGGCGTTCTTGACCTTGTGCTTCAGGAAAGCCGACAGCGACCAGTAGGGCAGGCCGAGCTGGCGCCGCCCCCAGTTGAACCAGCTGTTGAGGCGCAGCGCCGAGGCGTAGGCCCAGTCGCCCAGGATGGCGAGCCAGCGCGCGTAGCGCACGATGCCGTCGAACTGGTCGCCGTGGATCACCAGAAGCTTGCGGCCGTCGGGAGTCGTGTGGATCGCTTCTTCCTCGACCCGGACCTCGCCGAAGGTGAGCTGGCAGTACTGCCGCGCCGCCTCGTCGTGATTGCCGGGAATGTAGACGACGTTGGTGCCCTTGCGCGCCTTGCGCAGGAATTTCTGCACGACGTCGTTGTGGCTTTGCGGCCAGTACCACCAGCGCTTCAGGCGCCAGCCATCGACGATGTCACCGACAAGGTATAGATGGTCGCTCTCGTTCTTCTTCAGGAAGTCGAGCAGCATCTCGGCCTGGCATCCGCGTGTTCCGAGATGGATGTCGGACAGGAAGATGGCGTGATGGCGGGCAGGTTGTTGACGTTCGACTGCGGTCATGTGGATAAAACTCGACCGGCACTAAATCTGTCGTGCGCGATTGCGGGAGACGCAGCGGATTGTGTATGGAGGGCATTGCGTGGCCGTGAATCGGTTGTGACAGTTAGATGACATTCACTTCGGCGCGAGCCGTCCTGCTCATTCTCAATCCAGTCGCCGGCCGCCGCCGCCGCGGCCTGGTCGATGCTGTGGTGCGCGAGGTGCGGGCGCTCGGCTGGACGGTCGATCTGGTGGAGACGGCTGCCGCCGGCGATGCCCGGCGGATTGCGGAAACCTGCGATGCGGCGCGCTATTCCGTCATCGCCGTGGCCGGCGGCGACGGCACCATCAACGAGGTCGTGAACGGGCTGGTCCGGCGGGGCCAGGCCGGACCGGCGCTGGGCCCCGCCTTGGGCATCGTGCCGCTGGGCACGGCCAACGTGCTGGCGCAGGAGCTGGGGCTCGGCTTTTCGGCCGCTGCCCTGGCGCAGACCCTGACGGCCGGTCACGAAATCCTGTTGCGGCCGGGCGAGGCCAGCGGTGCCGGCCGGACGCGGCAGTTCTCCCTGATGGCGGGCGCCGGCTTCGATGCCAAGGTGGTGGCCGGCGTCAGCGCGACGCTCAAGCGCCGGCTCGGACGGGCCGCCTACGTCTGGCGCTCCCTGGTCGAAGCCCGTCGCTACCGTCCGGTCCGCTATGCCGTCGAGATCGACGGCGTCCGGCACGAGGCGGCGTCGGTGATCGTGACCCACGGCCGGCTCTACGCCGGACCCTACGTCGTGGCGCCGCAGGCGGCGCTCGACGTGCCGCTGCTGCATGTCTGCCTGTTCGAACGCTGGGGCCGCTCGCAGACGCTGCGCTTCGGGCTGGCGCTGCTGCTCGGCCGCCTGCCGCGTACGTCGGGCTTCCGCGTGATCGCCGGCCGCGACGTCCGGGTGTCGGTGCTGAGCGATGCCGGCGAGCGGCGCCGCCAGCCGGTTCAGATCGATGGCGACGACGCGCTCACCCTGCCGGTGTCGATTGCGCTTGCCGCCGGCGCCGTGCGGCTGCTGCGGCCGGCGTAAGGCGGAGTGCCTGCCCTGCCGGCTCGTGATCACGAAAACGTGATGAGCAGGTTCAGCAGAGATATGCTAGGAATTATGTCAGGCTGGCGGTTGGACCGCCCCAGTCTCTACTCTATCGGGCATGACCCTCCCGCGCACGCCGCGGGCAGACGCTTGAGGGCGAGGGTGTAGCTCACACGGATGGTACGTCACGCCAGGCCGTAACGAGTCCGTTTGTGACCCGTCCCCACCGAGCACCCATAAGTATCGGAACGGACACATCGCGCTGCCTGTCACAGGGCGCGCCGGGTTTGTGACATCGGAACAAGAAACCACGTCGTCGTAGGGCCCAAAAAGCCTGCAAAATCAGGCCCAGCCCGGACTCCGGGCTCATCGATGTCACAACATTTGTCTCAACTTGGTGGGACGCACGGGTTGTGACATGAGGCCAGGACATCGGCTCTCCGGCGTGCGGGGAGCCGGCGCGTCTAGCGGGACTGCAGACGCCGCACCGTTTCGGCCGAGGGATGACCGTCGGCCGGCAGGCTGGTCTGCTGCTGGAACAGGCGCAGCGCCGAGCGCGTCTTGGGGCCGAGCAGGCCGTCGGTGTCGTCCTTGTAGAGACCGAGCCGGGCCAGCCGGGTCTGGATGTCGATCACCGTGTCGCGCGACAGCGGCTGGTCGTCGTCGGGTGCCGCCTGCATGACGCCCGGGCCGCCCGCGATCTGGCGGGCCAGAATGCCGACCGACAGCGCATAGAGCGTCGAGCGGTTCCAGTTCATCACCGCCTTGAAGTTGGGATAGAGAATGAAGGCCGGGCCGCGGAAGCCGGCGGGCAGAATGATCGACGAGGGCTCGTCGCTCGCGGGCAGCGCGCCGCCGCCCGCCTTCTTCACGCCCAGCGCCGTCCAGGCGCGCACCGGCTTCTCGATCGAGGCGTCGGCCTGGTCGAGCGCGAAGCCCCTGGGCAGGACCACCTCCTCGCTCGACGGCAGGCCGGGCCTAAAGCCGATGCCGCGCAAAAAGTTCGAGGCCGAGGCGAAGGCGTCGGGCAGGCTGTTCCAGATGTCGATGCGGCCGTTGCCGTCGCCGTCGACCGCCCACTTGGTGAAGGTCGACGGCATGAACTGCATGTTGCCCATGGCGCCGGCCCACGAGCCGCGCATCTGCTCGCTGGCCATCTGGTTCATGGTGAGGATGCGCAGCGCCTGGACCGTCTCGTTCGAGAAGAAGGCCGTGCGCTTGGTCATGCAACCAAGCGTCGCCACCGACCGCACGACGCGGAAGTCGCCCATGTAGGTGCCGTAGTTGGTCTCGATGCCCCAGAACGCCATGAGGTACTGCGGCGGCACGCCGTACTCGGCCTGCAGCGCGTCGAGCAGCGTGCGGTGCTGGGCCATCTTCTGCTGGCCTTTGGCGATGCGATCGGCCGACACCGTGCCGCCGACATACTTGGCGTAGGTCAGAGAGAATTCCGGCTGCCGCCCGTCGAGGTCGACCACCTTCTGGTCGGGTGTCAGGCCCTGGAAGGCCTTGTCGGCGACGGCGGCGGGCACGCCCTGGCGCACCGCCTCGGCCTTGATGTTTTGCAGGCAGTCGCGGAAGTCGCCGCTTTGGGCGAAAGCCGGACCGGCCAGAAGCGCCGTCGTTGCGGCGAGGATCGTTACTTTGGAGAGAGGGGTCATGCCGCGCAGAATATCACGACCCGGCGACTGTCATCCCTTCAATTCTCACCGTCGGAGCATTGGTCGCGCCCTTGAACTGCAGGTCGCGGGCCGGCGTCATGTTCAGGAACATGTCCTTGAGATTGCCGGCGACGGTGATGCCGCTCACCGGCCAGGCGAGCTTGCCCTTCTCGATCCAGAAGCCCGAGGCGCCGCGGCTGTAGTCGCCGGTGACGCCGTTGATGCCGAAGCCGATCAGGTCGGTGATGAACAGGCCGCTCTTGATGTCGGCGATCAGTTCGTCGACCGAGAGCTCGCCCTTCTCGAGATAGAAGTTCGACGTGCTGGGCGAGGGTGGGCCGGAAACGCCGCGCGAGGCATGGCCGGTCGGCTTGAGGTTGAGCTGGCGCGCAGCGGCGAGGTCGAGCAGCCAGGTGGTGAGCATGCCGTCGTCGATCACGGCCAGGCGCCTGGTCGGCAGTCCTTCGGCGTCGAACGGCCGGCTGCCCAGGCCACGCAGGCGCCGCGGATTGTCGAGAATGCGGATGCCGTCGGCGAACACCTTGGCGCCCATCTTGTCCTTCAGGAACGACGTGCCGCGCGCCACGGCGCGGCCGTTGATGGCGCTTGCGAGATGGCCGATCAGGCCGCCCGAGACGCGGCGATCGTAGACCACCGGCACGCGGGCGCTTGCCGCCTTGCGCGGATTGAGGCGGCGTACCGCGAACTTGCCGGCGTTGCGGCCGACGCGGGCGGGCGCCATCAGGTCCTCGAAGTGCACGGCGCTGGTCCACTCGTAGTCGCGTTCCATGCCGGTGCCTTCGCCGCCCACCACCGAGCAGGAGAGCGACCAGCCGCCGCGGCTATAGCCGCCGGAAAAGCCGTTGCTGGCCGCCAGCATCACCGACGAGCGGCCCCAGCCCGCCTCGGCGCCCTCCGAGTTGGTGACGCCCTTCACGGCACGAGCCGCGTCCTCGGCCTCGGCAACCAGGGCGATCAGCTTGCGCGCCGATGGCCGGCGCCTGTCGTCGAGGTCGAGGTCGGGCCAGGTGCGGGCCAGCAGTTCCTCCGGCGCGATGCCGCACACCGGGTCCTCGGGCACGGCGCGGGCCATGTCGACGGCGCGCTGCGCCACTGTCCGCAGCACCTGGGGCGCGAAATCGGTCGAGGACACGAACGCCTGGCGACGGCCCACGAACACGCGCAGGCCGAGGTCGTGGCCCTCGCTGCTCTCCAGCTTCTCGCGCCGGCCGAGCCGCTGGGCGACCGAGATCGACTCGCCATGGACATAAAGCGCGTCCGCCGAATCGGCGCCGGCGGCCCTGGCCCATTTCAGGAGGTCGGAAAGGAGGTTCGAATCGGGGGCGTTTTTTGCGGCTTTGGCCATGGCGACGGTTCTACGCGCTAACGGGTCGTGTCGTCGAGATAGTAGGAGAAGAACAGCACCCCGGTGGCGCCGAGCCCAAGGAGCCAGAACAGCGCGCGGGCCGCGTCGGCCACATACGCGACCTCGGGCCATAGCCGCGCGATGGCGTCGGCGGCGAACTGGTGGCCGATCAGCCCGATCATCGTGCCCAGCATCAGCGAGATCGTCACGTTCCAGACGTGGCGCACCGCGCGCACGACCGGGCCCTCCTGCCGCCGCAGCGGCGAGGCAGGGTCGGGCGGCACCGCCTGGTTGGAGTTGGCGGCCGGCCGCGGTGAGCCTGGAATTGCCATGCCCGACCTAGTCGCCGGCGTAGTTCATGCCCATCTGAGTCTGGCTGATGGCCTGGTCGACAAAGCCGATGGCGCGCTCGCGATGACCGCCCTTGTTCGGCCGGGCGGCGACCAGTTCGGCGCGCGCGGCCTGCAGCGAGCTGAGGGCGGCCTGCATGTTCGGCTGCTGCGCCGTCGCCACGAAGGCGCCGCCGGCCGCTCCGATCGCGATGCCAAGGGCAAGGATGAGGGCGGGCTTTTTGAGCGCGAAGCGGGACATGGAAATTGCTCCTGGCGTGTAGCGCGCGGGACCTCCCCGCGCGCACGATGCTACCGCCCGCCAAGCTGGCGCGGTATCGCTATTTGGCCGCCACGGCGCGGTTGGCGGCGCAGGTCACGGCCTTGAGCGAGGCGGTGACGATGTTGGCGTCCATCCCGACACCCCACAGCACGCGGCCGTCGGTCGTTTCGGCCTCGATGTAGCTCACCGCGGTAGCGTCGGAGCCGGCCCCGGCGGCGTGCTGGTGGTAGTCGCGCACCTTGATTTTCACGCCGCAGTTCTTGACCAGCGCGTCGACGTAGCCCGCGATCGGGCCGTTGCCGCGTCCGCTGATCGTCTGTTCCTTGCCGTTGAACGTCACCTTGGCGTCGAGAAGACGCACGTCGGGGTGGCCGGGGTCGGGCACGGTCGTATGGCTGACGAAGGCGACCGGTGTCGCCTTCTCGAGATACTCCCTGCGGAAGGTCTCCCAGATCAGCGCCGGCTGGATCTCCTTGCCGGTCTCGTCGGCGATCTGCTGGATCACCTTGGAGAATTCGACCTGGAGAAGCCGCGGCATGTCGATGCCGTAGTCGCTCTTCAGGATGTAGGCGATGCCGCCTTTGCCCGACTGGCTGTTGATCCGGATGATGGCCTCGTAGCTGCGGCCGAGATCGGCCGGGTCGATCGGCAGGTAGGGCACTTCCCAGACCTTGCTGTTCGACGTCTCGAGCGCCTTGAAGCCCTTGTTGATCGCATCCTGGTGCGAGCCCGAGAAGGCGGTGAAGACCAGGTCGCCGCCATAGGGATGGCGCGGATGGACAGGCAGCTGGTTGCAGTACTCGACCGTCTGGCGGATCTCGTTGATGTTCGAGAAGTCGATCTCGGGGTCGACGCCCTGGGTGAACATGTTGAGCCCCAGAGTCACCAGATCGACGTTGCCGGTGCGCTCGCCGTTGCCGAACAGGCAGCCTTCTATGCGGTCGGCGCCGGCCATATAGCCGAGTTCTGCCGCCGCCACCCCGGTGCCGCGGTCGTTGTGCGGGTGCAGGCTGAGGATGATCGAGTCTCGGTACTTGAAGTTGCGGTGGCACCACTCGATCTGGTCGGCGTAGATGTTGGCCGAGGCCATCTCGACGGTCGCCGGCAGGTTGATGATCATCTTCTTCTGCGGCGTCGGCCGATAGACGTCGCCCACCGCGGCGCAGATGTCGCGTGCGAATTCGAGCTCGGTGCCGGTGAAGCTCTCGGGCGAATACTCGAACACCCATTCGGTCCTGGGATCCGCGTCGGCCAATTGCTTGACCAGCTTGGCGCCCGATACGGCGATGTCGATGATGCCGCTGTAATCGAGGCCGAAGACCACCCGCCGCTGCAAGGTCGAGGTCGAGTTGTAGAGATGGACAATGGCGCGCTTGGCGCCGCGGCAGGCCTCGAAGGTGCGCTCGATCAGCTCCGGTCGGCTCTGCGTCAGCACCTGGATGGTGACGTCGTCGGGGATCATCTTCTTCTCGATCAGCTCGCGCACAAACTCGAAGTCGGTCTCCGATGCCGCCGGAAAGCCGACCTCGATCTCCTTGAAGCCCATCTTGCAGAGCAGCCTGAACATCCGGGTCTTGCGGTCGGAGTCCATCGGCTCGATCAGCGCCTGGTTGCCGTCGCGCAGGTCGACTGCGCACCAGATCGGCGGCTTGGTGATGACCTTGTTCGGCCACTGCCGGTCGGCGAGCGGCACCGGCCTGAACGGAACGTACTTCTCGGCCGCTGCCGGCATCATCGGTTTCTGGGGTGACATGACGAACTCCTCGCGCCGCGCATGGCCATGGGGCTCTAAGCGAACACTGCGATGGAAGGAAAGGGAGGCGGCGACCGGGTGGATGGGAAGAGACGAACGACAAGCGATCCGCAGGGCCCCTTCCGGTGTTCCCGGCAGGGGCGGCGGATCAGGCAATAAGTCGTAGCGTCGTCAGTCGCAGCATGTTGGACCCGACATTCCCCGATTTGCCGGCCGCCGTCAACCCGCAGGCTTTCGCAGCAGGAAACTGAAGTAGACCATCTCGCCGCTGGCCAGCAGCGAGGGGATGCGCGTGCCGTCGACCCCGGTGAAGACGTCGGCGATGCCTGACAGCGGCGCCGGCGCGATGCGCCGCCCGCCGGCCCGGCGGCGGGCGCTGTCGCGGCGCAGCGCCTCCACGACGTTGGCTGTGATGTCGCGTTCGACGACTTTCTCCAGGCCGCTCCCGGCGATCGCGGCGCGCCAGTCGGCCATCTCGTCGGCCAGCCTGAGGTCGGTGTAGTGAAGATGCCCGCCCGGCCGCAGCACGCGCTTCACCTCGGCGAAAAACCGTTCGATCGAGGGGTAGCAGAAGGAAGATTCAACGTTGATGACAGAATCGAAGCTGGCATCGGGAAACGGAAGTTGCTCGGCGTCGGCCTGGCGGAAGAGTAGATTGCCGACACGATGCTGCTCGTTGCTGAACATCACCGCCTTGCCGCTGAGGTCGACACCGACCAGGCGGGCAGGCTTCAGGTAGCGCGCCACGTACGAGGCGCCGCCGCCGCGGCCGCTGCCCACTTCCAGAACGTCGCGCCCGACCACCGGCGCGAGCAGGGCGACATGGCGATAGAGGGCGATGGGATAACGCTCGTCTTCGTCACACGGCAGCAGCTCGAACGGTGGCACGCTGGCGTCCAGGTCGGCGTAGCCGTAGTTCATCAGGGTCCACCAGCCGATATTGCGGAAACGGGAGGCCAGCAGATCGAAGAACATCCGCCACATCGCGCGGCGCAGGGATGGCGTCCGGTTGAGGACCCACAAAAAGGCGTCGGCGATCATTCTTTGACTGACTCCCCCATCCGCGCGGTTAAACGATCGTCGGCGCAGCGGCAAGGCCGGCGCCGCGAAGGTGCCGGCCGCCGGCTCGCCAAGCCGCGCGGCGGGCGATAGGATTGCAGCCGGAGGCACGAGAGGCCAGATGCTCTGCCCGTCCTGCAAAACGACAAACAAGCCGGGGAGCCGGTTCTGCACCGCGTGCGGCGTACAGCTTGCGCTCGTCTGTGCCGGTTGCGGCGCGAGCAACGCGCCAGGTGACCGGTTCTGCAGCAGCTGCGGCGCCGCCCTGGCGGGCGAGGAACGACGCGCGACGCCCTCGACGGCGGCG
>JAIETA010000132.1 GCA_019745575.1 Reyranella sp.
GACTTTTCCCCCGACTTTTCCCCCGACTTTTCCCCCGACTTTTCCCCCGACTTTTCCCCCGACTTTTCCTCGCTGCCCTGCTCGCCACGGCCGCCGCCCTGCTGGCCGGCCCTGCCTGGGCGCGCTGCTCGCAGAACCTGGTGCAGTCGGGACCGGGGATTCAGATGGCCTCGCTCGACGGTTTCAAACTCGCCGCCGAAACCTCGCCCAACCGGGTCGTGGTCACCTTCGTCGGCCATTCCAGTTTCCAGATCGACACGCCGCAGGGCGTGCGCGCCATCACCGACTACAACGGCGTCAACGGCTTCGGCCGCCGGCCCGACATCGTCACCATGAACAACGCCCACGACACCCACTTCACCGACACGCCGGAGGACGGCATCACCCACGTGCTGCGCGGCTGGCCGAGCCAGCCCGGCGAGACCGAGGCCAAACACGAGGTCGTGCTGAAGGACATGAAGGTGTGGAACGTCCCCACCAACGCCCGCGACTGGGGCGGCGGGGGCGCGCGCATCAACGGCAACTCGATCTTCGTCTACGCCGTGGGCGACCTCTGCCTCGCCCACTTGGGCCACCTGCACCACCGCCTGACCAAGGAGCATCTGGAGGAACTCGGCCGCATCGACGTGCTGATGGTGCCGATCGACGGCTCCTACACCATGGGCCTGCCGCTGATGGTCGACGTGGTCCGCCAGATCCAGCCGCGCATCGTGCTGCCCATGCACTACTGGGGCCGCGGCCAGCTCGACCGCTTCCAGGGCCTGATGGCCCCGCTCGACGCCGACTTCGTCTGGCCCGACCGCCGCTCGGTCGAGATCACCAAGGAGCAGCTGCCCGAGAAGATGACGGTAATCGCCGTCGGCGGCGAGGGGGGTGGCTAGGAAGCCACCGAGGCGGCTGAGGCGCCCTCCCGAGGCGGCTAGCCCCTCTCCGCGGCGGGCCCAGCTTTTCGAGTTTGGCCCAAACCGCCCGACAGAAATCGGGCTCTCCGCGCGCCGGAAAGCCAGCAACCATGGGCTTTTGCCCGCCTGGGCGGGCCCACCTGAAACGTGGGTGTGTTGGGCCCGACACTGGGCCCGACGTCGGAACAAGCCTTGTTCGACAGGCTTTTACGCGTCTCGCTTGGTCTTCGCTCGCACAGGCCCCTTCGCGCCCTGTGCCCAGGGCGTCCTTAAGTGTCTGTTCCGGCGGCGTTATTCGGCGCGCGGTTGGGACGGGGTCGTCGTTGGGACTGTTCGCGGGTCAGGACCCGCGGCGGCTGCACCAGGCCAAGAGGCGAACCCGCGGGCGGCCGCGGGCAGGTCGTGCCGGATAGGGAAAAGGCCGGCGCGGTCCACACGCCAGCTTATAGGAAATATAGGCTATTTCCTGCGGATTCGTCAAGTTTTTCTGCCGGCAATCGTCACGGCTTGACGGGCCCATGTCTCAAGCACATGCTAATCACACGTGTCCTTTCCATTGGAGGCGAGCCCTGCGGCAACTGCCCTACGATCAGGCGGCCCGCAAACGCACGGTCAGCCTCACCCTGAACAGCGACCTCTATGCCAAGGCGAAGGCCCAGGGCATCAACGCATCGCAGGTGGCCGAAGCCGCCCTGGCGGAGGCGCTGGCCGCGCGCCTGACCGAACAGGCCCGCGCCGAGATCGGGCAGGATCTCGCCGCCTACAACGCCTACGTCGACAGGCACGGCTCTCCGGCCGAGATGTTGCGGGACCATCTCGCGGCCCGCGATGGCCAGCCCGACGATCCCGCCTGAGGGCCGGCCCGACGATGCAGCTGGAGGTCTTTCCCAATCCGCTGGTCCGCGCCCGCGGGGCATATCCCTACCTCGTCGTGCTCCAGGCCGATATCGCCGCGTTGGGCCGCGACCGCATCGTCGCCTTCCTCGCCGCGCGGGCGGCGATCGGGCCGGTCGGCGGCCGGTTGATGCCCGTCGTCGAGATCGGCGGCCGGGAGTTCGTGCTGCTCATGCCGTCCCTCACCAACGTGCCGGTGACGGAGCTGCGGAATCCGGTGGGAGACTTGAAGGCGTTCCGCGACCGGATCGTCGATGCCATCGACTGGGTGTTTCTCGGCAGCTAACGGCGCCGCGCCGCCGCATTCCGTCGCTACAGGGCCGACCTGATCGCCTCGATCTCGCTCTTCCACCCTTCGAGGGTCGCGGCCGTCGGCACTTCCCACTCGTCCTCCGCCGGATAGCGGTAGGCGACGCCGTCTCATGATCTTCCGGACCGCGCGCCTCTGGCGCGCTCTTGAGCCGCTTCGGACGGCCGCTCTCTCGTTGCGGGCATAGTGCCATAGACCAGCCGGCCCTCGCGGGCGGCATGGTAGCTGAGCGTGCCGACCTGCTCCCGCTTGCGCTCGAAGACGCTGCGGCGGCAGGGAACGATGTCGAGCGGAACACCCGGGTCGCGGGCGACGCGCGTCGTCGCGTCCAGCGAGCGCGTGCCGAGGGGAGCATCGTCGGGCACGATGACCAGCAGGTCGTAGTCGCTGTCGGCCTCCGCGTCGCCGCGGGCGCGGCTGCCGAACAGATAGATCGCCTCCGGCCGCATGGCTTGCACCACGCGCGCGATCGCCCGTTCGAGATTGGCGGACGCGAGGTTGCCGGGAAGCTCGGTCGTCATGACGCCCATGATACAACAATGCGCGGCTCCGGTTAACTTTCATCCCGGCCTTACGTGGCGAAGAACATACTTCTACGTGAGCCTGTACTGTCTCTGAAAGAACGCCGAATGCAGTCCACCCTCGGGCGGTCTGGCGGCGATGTGTTGCGTGACCTGAGTGTTTTCCGAGCCGTTTCCGGCGACCATCAGCATGACGCGATTGACCGGAATGGTCTTGAGCGTCTTGCGCCTCAGCAGCTCGTCGAGAATGTCTTCCGGTTCCCCTTCGGGGGCAGAAATCCAGTAGCGCAAGGCCTTGAGCATGCGCTGCGTTTCAGGATCGTGGGCCTGGTAGTCACCCGCAAGATAGTGCGTGCCCAGGGTTTCGATCCGGGCGATGCAGATCGGCTCTCCCGCGCCCTCCGGATCTTCCGCGCTGTGGTCGGTGTGCAGGCCATGCGGTTGGGGAACCGTGAACTTGCCGTACGAATAGTGGCCTTTGCGATAGCGGGCCGACGGAACGAGGATGCTCATCATCTGGTCGACATCGTCATGATAGAGGCGCGCATAGCTCGCCATCGTGCCGGACGCACCGTCGACGGCGGCTTCTGCAAGCCATCTATCATCGACAGCGACCGTTTGAACGTCGTCGAACTGCCGCGCATGTTCGAATATCGCCTTGCTTGTCGTCTCGCGGAAGCGGGCAATGGGCATGGGCAAGTGTGTATGCGCTTCGCGGTCGTTGAAATTCTCCCGCAGGCGTTCGATCAGAGACCAATGATCGGAAGAGAACGGCAAGGGTTCCAATATCTTCAGCTGGAGCTGCAAGGCGGCCCAGGCGCCATGAAAAGATGTCATGATCTTTTTACCCAGTCATGCCGGCTCTCCCAGAGCCCGAGTCTTCCTCTGCTGGCCGTTCATCTTCAGATAGCGCGCCGCCCAGACCGATCGCGCGCCGACGTCGCAGGTAAAGACGGCGCCGGCGCCGCCTACGCACGCTTTCTCGACTGCGCCCGTTGCGTCGCGCGCAACAGGGTCTCGTTGATCCGGGTTTGCCAGCCCGGACCTGTCGACCGAAAGTGCGTCAGGATCTCTGCATCGAGCCGGAGCTTCACGGGCTCCTTGGGTTGCGCCAGGCGCGGCCTGCCGACAGGGCGACCGCCCTTCGATACCACGGCGCGCGCCAATTGGGCATTCGTAAGCTCCGGCGCGTCCTCGTATTCGTGCGGTCGGATCGTGTGCTTATCCACCCGCCGCAAGGCGCTTCTGATACCGCGATTGCTCTTTTTCATTGCACTTCCTCATCGAAATCACGTGTCTCGCATCGCCGCGGGGCGTCCACACCACCATCACCATGCGACCGGCGATGTGGCCGACGGTTTGGAACCGTCGCTCACCGTAGTCGCGACGGACATCCTCGACCGTCAGCTCAAGGCCGGCGAATACAATCTGCGCATCGAGGAAATCGAGGCCGCGCGCTTTCATCGTCTCGGCCCGCTTCGCAGGGTCGCAGGTGATCTTCATTCCGGTATTTTTGTACCCCCAAAAAATACCGTGTCAAGTCATCGGACTGCCACGACCATGCTTTCGCATTCGCAAAGCCGTCCGCCCTCCCGTCGTCTTCCCGACAGGGAAAAGAGTCGAAGGTGTCCGGATTCGCGCCGTTTCCGGCAAATGCCCTGGGGAAGCAGCAGGACATGGCGCACGTCAACTGCCGTCAGTCGTTCAATCTCGCCGTCTGACCGAAATCCAAAGGCATCGCGTCACAGTTTTCTCAAATCCTCAAATTCGTCCGCGCCAGATCGACTAGCTCCTTCGCCCGCCCATCCATCACCGCCTTCAGGGTGAACAGGCCGAAGTGATAGGCCTGGTCGAACGTCGTCTTGGGCGGCATGGCGAGTTCCTGGCGGGCGCTCACCACGTCGACCAGCACGGGGCCCTTGTGCGCCAGCGCCTCTTTCAGCACACCCTCGAGCTTGGCGGGGTCTTCCACCCGCAGGCCCTTGATGCCCATCGCCTCGGCCATCGCGGCGAAGTTCGGGTTCTTGAGCGTGACGGCGGTGTCGACGAAACCGCTCACCTTCATCTCCATCTCGACGAAGCCCAGCGTGCCGTTGTTCAGCACCACCACCTTCACCGGCAGGCCGAGCTGGGTGAGGCTGATGAAGTCGCCCATCAGCATGGCGAAGCCGCCGTCGCCCGACATCGAGATCACCTGGCGGCCCGGGTGCGAGGCCTGGGCGCCGATCGCCTGCGGCATGGCGTTGGCCATCGAGGCATGGTTGAACGAGCCGATCAGCCGCCGCTTGCCGTTCATCTTCAGGTAGCGCGCCGCCCACACCGATTGCGTGCCGACGTCGCAGGTGAAGACGGCGTCGTCGTCGGCCAGCTCGCTCAGGAGGCGCGCGACGTACTGCGGATGGATCACCTTGCCGCCGGCCCGGCCCTCGGCCAGCTCGTCGAGGCCGGCGCGCGCCTTCTTGTAGTGGGCGAGGGCGGCGTCGAGGAAGCTGCGGTCCGTCTTGGGCTTCAGTTTGGGCAGCAGCGCCGCGATCGTGTCGGTCACGGTGCCGACCACGCCGATGTCGAGCCGGCAGCGGTTGCCCAGGCTCTCGGCGCGGATGTCGACCTGCGCCACCTTGGCATGCTCGGGATAGAACTGGCGGTAGGGGAAGTCGGTGCCGAGCAGCAGCAGCGTGTCGCATTCCTTCATCGCGGCATAGCCCGAGGTGAAGCCGATCAGGCCGGTCATGCCGACGTCGAACGGGTTGTCGTACTCGACATGCTCCTTGCCGCGCAGCGAGTGGACCATCGGCGCCTTCAGGACCCGCGCCAGCTCGACCACGGCGTCGTGCGCGCCGCCGCAGCCGCCGCCGCACATCAGGGTGATCTTCTGGCCGTCGTTCAGGAGGGCGGCCAGCGCGTCGAGCTCCTGCTCGGAGGGGCGCACCACTGGCGGCTTGGGCGCCAGCCATTTCGCCGCCTGGGCGGCCGTGGTCTGCAGCGCCACGTCGCCCGGAATCACGATCACCGCCACGCCGCGCTCGGCGATGGCGACGCGGATCGCCTTGTCGAGCACGCGCGGCATCTGCTCGGGATTGGAGATCGTCTCGACATAGTGCGAGCACTCCGCGAAGAGCTGCTCGGGGTGCGTCTCCTGGAAATAGTGGCCGCCGATCTCGTTGCTCGGGATGTGGGCGGCAATCGCCAGCACCGGCACGCGGCTGCGGTAGCAGTCGAACAGGCCGTTGATCAGGTGCATGTTGCCCGGGCCGCAGCTTCCGGCGCAGACCGCGAGCTCGCCGGTCAGGTGGGCCTCGGCCCCGGCCGCGAAGGCGCCGGCCTCCTCGTGGCGGACGTGGACCCAGTCGATGTCCTTCATCCGGCGCAACGAGTCGGTGAAACCGTTCAAGGAGTCTCCGGCGACGCCATAGATGCGCTTGACGCCGGCGGCGCGCAGGGTTTCGGCTATCAGATCGGCAATCGTGCGGGACATGCGGGGCTCCGGGGTGGTGATCTGTCGGCCGCGACTATGGCACCCCTGTTCGTCTTCCCCAAGGCTGAGGCGACCGCATTTGTTTCTTCGCTTCTCCGCCCCAGCTTCGCTGGGGAGGTGCCCCGAAGGGGCGGAGGGGTCATTGGTCCCAGCATGGTCGCTTTGACTCTCGACCCCTCCGCCCTACGGGCACCTCCCACTGCGCGGGGAGGAGAAGTCATGAGGTCATGCCTTACCTCACGGCCGCCTTCGACATCTTCGGGCGCGGGCCGGTCCACAGGTCGAGCGGTTTTAGCCGCGCCGACTTTTTGCGCTGGTGGTGGTCCATGCGGTGCAGCACGCGGTCGAGGAATTCCACCCCGGCCTTGAGAAATGGGCCCTTGTTCAGCATCACGCATTCGGCGCGCTGTGCCATGGCGGCGTCGGTGGCTTCGGCGCGGCTGGGGGCGCCAGTGCGCACCAGGCCTTCGAGGACCTGCGTCGCCCAGATCACCGGCACGTGGGCCGCCTCGCACAGCCACAGGATATGCTCCTGGATCTCGGAGAGGCTGTCGAAGCCCAACTCCACGGCGAGGTCGCCGCGCGCGATCATGACGGCGAGCGGCTGCTTGCCGGCGGCCTGGACGATGAGTTCGGGAAGGTTGCGCACGGCCAGCCGCGTCTCGATCTTGATCACCAGCGGCAGCGGCGGCTTGGTACGCCGTCGCGCGATCAGCTCGCGCTGCAGCCAGGCGATGTCGGCCGGGCGCTGGACGAAGGAGAAGCCCACCATGTCGGCGTGGCGGGCGACGAAATCGAGGTCCAGCAGGTCCTTCGTGGTGAGCGGCGGCAGGTCGAGAGCTGTTTCGGGGAAGTTCACGCCCTTGCCGACGCTGAGCCGCGCGCCTTTCTGCTGGGCGCTGAAGACTTTTAGCTGGACCGCGTCGCCCTTGCGGACGGCCGGCCGCTCGACGCGGGCGCCGATCTTGCCGTCGTTGATCCAGACGGTGTCGCCCTTCGCGAGCCGCGGCAGGATTTCGGGATGGGTGAGCGTGGCGCCGCGCGCCTTGCCGTCGGGCTTCAGCGGCTCGTCGGCCTGCAGGACGATGCGGTCGCCCACGAAGACGCGCGGTCGCGGCGGCGGCCAGACCATGGCGAGGCGGCACTTGGGGCCCGCGAGATCCATCAGCACCGGGCAGGGCCGGCCCGCCTTGGCGGCGGCCTTGCGCACGTTGGCGATCATGGCGCGCCACACCTCCGCGCCGTCGTGGGCGCAGTTGATGCGCACGCAGTCCGCACCGGCGGCGATCAGCTCGGCGGCCAGCTCCGGATTCGTCGCGGCTTCGGTGGGCAGCGTCACCATGATGCGGGTGCCCGGCCCACCGGGATCGGCCCCGAACAGCACGGTCTTGTCGCGCGAAATTCCCTCGTGGCCGCTCCGGAAACGCTCGGCGGAGGGATAGGGCGGTAACGCGGATGCGCCGGCCAGTCGCGCCAGGGTGGCGATGACGGCATCGAAAGACGCGAGCACCTTCGCTTCGCTGCGGCCGAGCGACGACAGGCCAATGGCCGACAGCTCCGCCTGCAGGTGGCTCGCGTCGTGTCGGCGCAGCGCCAGATAGTGCGCGAGGTTCAGCGCGGCGGACCGGAATGCCGGCCGCCGGATCGCCGGCAGCCATTGTCGATGGGTGGCGTCGCCGTCACGGACGATGGCATCGCGCAGCCGGACGAGTTTTGCCAGCAGATCGCGTGCGTCGCGCAGGACGTGTGAGTCGGTTGGCGAGTCGATCGACGTCAGGCGGGACATGACAATTTCACGACAGCGATACCCTTCAAGTGTGACCGCACGCCCTCAGGGGACGCACGGGACAGGTGAAGGATCCGACATCGCAAATGCCGACGACGGCTTTGCCAGAGGGGCCCGGATCCGGACCCTTGGGAACTGGTCCGGCGCCGCCGCGACTTCAAGGGTCGCGCGTCGAAAAGAAATCGGTGGTTAGTGTGCGGCGCTGCCGCGCCCCATTTCGAACCCTGCCAGAAACTGCACGAGATTGCGGCCGAGATCGTCGCCGAGGTAGCCGCCTTCCTGGACGAGAACGGTCGGCAGGCCGAGTTGGGCGATTTTTTGGGCCATGGCGTGGAAGCCGGCGCCGGTCACTTTCAGGCCCTGCAGCGGATCGCTTTCGCTGGCGTCGAGGCCCAGCGCCACGACCAGCGCTGTCGGTTGGAACTGGGCGATGCGCGCCAGCGCCGTGTCGCCGGCGGCCAGCCAGGGCGCGTCGGCGGAGCCCAGCGGAAGTGGCAGGTTGAGGTTGAAACCGTCGCCTGCGCCTGCGCCGGTCTCGTGGGCGTGGCCCCAGAAGTAGGGATAGTAGTGCGCCGGGTCGGCATGGATCGAGACGGTGAGCACGTCAGCGCGCTCGTAGAAAATGCCCTGCGTGCCGTTGCCGTGATGGACGTCGACGTCGAGCACGGCGACGCGCGCATGTTTCGCGCGCAGGTGCTGCGCGGCGACGGCGCTGTTGTTCAGGAAGCAGAAGCCGCCCGCCATGTCGGCAAAGGCGTGGTGGCCGGGCGGGCGGCAAAGGGCATAGGCCTCGCGCGTGCCCGCCAGCACTGTTTCGGCGGCCGTCGCCGCGACCTCGGTAGCGGCAAGTGCTGCGTCCCAGGTGTGCGGGCCGATCGGGCAGGCCATGTCGGCCTGGTGCCAGCCGGCGCGGCCAGCCAGCGCCCTGGGATAGGTCGCGGGTGCGCGCGCCGGATGGACGTTGGGCACGACCTCGTCGGACGCGCCGGGCAGTTTGGCCCATTCTCGCACGGCGACCTGCAGGAAATCGATGTAGTCGGCCGTATGCACCGACGCGGCCGGACCGGGGCCGAAGGCCTTGGGCGCCACGACCTCGTGGCCGGCGCCGGTGGCCGCCGCCAGCAGCCGCGTCGCGCGCTCCGGCTGCTCGGCGCTGCGCTGCTTTACACCGCGCACGATGAAGGTCTGCGGATCGTGCCTGGCGTGCCTGTCGGAATAGACGATCTTCATGCCGCTCCTCGCGTGTCCGGCTTCCTATGCCATAGAAGCGTCCGGGTGGCTGCTGCGTTCGTCCTCCGGCAAGATGCGGGAAAACGCCGACCGGAAGAAGCTCCCCGATGCTCTACAAGACCCTGCCGCCGCCCACCCACCTGGAACCGTTCGTCGACTGCGTCTGGATTCTGGCCGCGGCCAAAGATGATGGCGATCCAGAGCCCCAGATCGTGCTGCCCGACGGCAAGACGGAGCTGATCGTTCACTTCGGCGACGCTTTCCTGAAACTCGAAGGCCGCACCTACGAGCGCCAGGCGCGGGTCCTGATGTCCGGTCAGCTCACCCGACGCATCATGCTGAAACCGACCGGCGAGATCGGTGTCGTGTCCATCCGCTTCAACGCGGCGGGCGCCGCGCGCTTTTTCGATGTCGCCTACGACGAAATCGTCGACCGTGTGGTCGATTTCGCCAAGTTCGAGCCGGCGTTCTCCGCGGAGATCCATGACCGGATTGCCCGTGCCGGCTCCAACGACGACCGTCTGGCGGCGATGATCGCCGTGCTCGACGAGCGCCTGACGCAGGAGTCGAAGGAAGACGTCTTCGTGCGGCAGGCGTGCCAGTACATCGTCCGGTCGGAAGGGCAGTACTCGGTGCAGGACCTCGTAAAGCTCATCGGCTTCAGCGAGCGCCAGCTTCAACGCAAGTTCAAGAAACAGGTGGGCATCACGCCGAAGATCCTGTCGCGCATCATGCGTTTCCAGAAGTTCCTGGCGATGACCAGGGAGGCCAACACGCTGACGCTCGCCGACGCGGCGGCCGCTTGCGGCTACTACGATCAATCGCACTTCATCCGGGATTTCACGCGGTTTTCGGGCATGAGCCCGATGAAGTACCTGGGCAGCAGCCACGCCCTGTCGGACCATCTGACCACCCCGACAGGTCCGGCTCTTTCCACCAAATAAGCGGCCAGGGCGAGCTCGGAAGCCGACGTCGGATTTCTCCAATCGCGTCCCGGGTGCTTCGCGCAGGATGGATTTAGCGGCGGCAACGGCTGCCGGGAAAAACCATCTTTGCGAGGGGAGACGGATCCGTGAAATACGACATCCAGGTCAAGGACCATGCCGCCCGGCCCGCCCTTGTCGTAAAAGGCAAGGTCAAGATCGAACAGGCCGGCGAGGCCATCGGCGGCAATATCGGGGCCGTCAGCAGCCATCTGAAGAAGAGCGGCCTGCAGCCGGTCGGCGCTCCTTTCACGCGGACCTATCAGTTCGCGGACGGCGTCCTCGAATTCGAATCGGGCTTCCCGCTGGCTGAAGCGGTGAAGTCGCAAGGCAATCTCGTGGCGACGGAACTCCCCAAAGCCAGGGTCGCGACGACCGTCCATGTCGGCGATCAGGCGACCAGCGAGAATGCCTACAACGCCATTCACGCCTGGATGGAAGCCAACGGCAAGCAGCCCGCCGGCGCGCCGTGGGAAGTCTACGTGGCCGACGACCGGATGGAGATCTTCTTTCCCGTCCGTTAGGCCGAGGCAACCGCCTTGGCGGCCCTGAGGGTGGCGATGTCGGAGTCGCTGTAGCCGAGGTCGCGCATGATCTCGATCGTGTGTTCGCCCACCATCGGCGACTTGCGCCGCGTCTCGACGGGCGCGTCCGAGAGGCGGATCGGGTTGGCGGCGGACTTCACCGGGCCGATGCCGGGATAGTCGATCTCCAGCACGCTGCCGCGCGCCTTCGTGTGGGCGTTGGCCATCACGTCGCTCACCTTGTAGGCGGCCGAGCAGGGCATGCCGGCCGGTATGAGCTTGTCGAGCAGCTCGTCGGCGGTGTGCTGCAGGAAGTGGGCCTCGATCATCGGTTCGAGGACGGCGCGGTGGGCGACGCGGCCGGCGTTGGTCGCGAAGCGCTCGTCGCCGAGCCAGTCCTGGCGGCCCAGCGCGGTGCAGAGCAGCCGCCAGAAGGCGTCGTTGGTGCCGGCCACGAACACCGGCTGCGTCCTGGTGGGAAACACGCGCAGCGGGCAGAGGATGGTGTTGGACGTGCCCATGCGCTCGGGGTTCTCGCCGGTGAGGCCGTGGTTGGTGATCCAGTGGCTCATCATGTGCATGCCGACGTCGAACAGCGAGAGGTCGAGCCGCTGGCCCTTGCCGGTCTTGGCGCGGCCGAGCAGCGCGAAGGCGATGCCGGCGGCGCAGAACGAGCCGGTGCAGTAGTCGATGGGCGCGGTGCCGACGCGGCACATCTCGCCCTGGAAGGGACCGGTCGCATCCATCAGGCCGACCTCGGCCTGGATACAGGGATCGTAGCCGGCGCGCGGCGAGTAGGGACCGGTCTGGCCGTAGCCTGAGACCGACGCATAGACGAGGCGGGGGTTCGCTTTCGAGACGACGTCCCAGCCGAAGCCGAGCTTGTCGATCACGCCGGGGGTAAAGGCCTCCATGAAGACGTCGGCCTTTTTCACGAGGCGCATCAGCACCTCGCGCCCGCCCTCGGTGCGCAGGTCAAGGGCGAGACCGCGCTTGTTGCGGTTCATCGACGGCACCCAGGCGCCGCCGAAGTGCGGGCGGAAGTGCTCGCCCTGCAGCGGCTCGACTTTTATGACGTCGGCGCCCATGTCGCCCAGGATCTGGCCGGCGGTCGGGCCGGCGATGACCTGCGTGAGGTCGAGGACGAGCGTGTCGGAAAGGGGCAGCATGTGCGCGGGTATCCATTCGGGTGAGATGTCGACCAATAGCCGGGCGCAGGCCGTCCGGCCAGCGCCGGGTCAGGCGCCCAGCAGGCGTCTGGTCAGCAGGGTACGCATGTCACGGCGGCCGTCGGCGATCAGCACGACGACGATTTCCTTCGACAGCACGCGGTAGACGATGCGGTAGGGCTTGAAGAAGATTTCGCGGAAGTCGCGATTGCCGTAGTCAAGCAGTTCCTTCGGATGCGCGCCGCGATTGGGGAATGCAGCCCGCGTCGCAAAGGTCTGCTCTATCTTCGTCACGACATCGACCGCGCGCTCGATCGAATCATGCTCGGCTATGTAGACTGCGATGTCGTCGAGATCGCGCTCGGCATCGGCATCGACAACGACCGTGAATTTCTTCACTTGCCGGTCTTGCGTGCGTTCAAACGCTTGCGCAGGTCCGCAAAGACGTCCTTGGCCGGCCGGTAGCGGCCTTCCTCGATGTTGCGGTTGGCAAGCGCAAGTATCTTGAGTAGCGCGAGAGTCTCCTGCGTCTTTTCATAGGAGACGATATCCTGCACGATGGCTTTGGCTTCGCCGTTCTGGGTTATGATCATGGGTTCGCCGACTTCGCTCAACTCCTGCATGATCTCGGCGGCATTGGCCTTGAAATAGCTGATCGGCCTGATCCGGGCAGCGCGGGGCATGTGGGTTTTCCTTGTATTGAGAGCCTGAATTTAGTCTGATAACGGTTCTCTGACAATGGAGTACTTATGAAAGCCGCAGACCGCCCCAATCTCAGCGTCGATCCCGACCGCCTGTGGTCGAGCCTGATGGAGCTGGCCGAGATCGGCGGCACCGAGAAGGGCGGCGTCTGCCGCATCGCCCTGACCGATCTCGACCGGCAGGGCCGCGATCTCTTCGTGCGCTGGGCCAGGGAGGCCGGGGCGACAATCAAGGTCGACCGGCTGGGCAACATCTTCGCCCGCCGCGAGGGCCGCGATCCCCAAAAGCCACCGGTGATGACCGGTTCGCACCTCGACACCCAGCCGACCGGCGGCAAGTTCGACGGTGCCTATGGCGTGATGGCGGGGCTCGAAGTGCTTCGCGTGCTGAACGACTCCGGCTACGTCACCGAGGCGCCGATCGAGGTCGCGGTATGGACCAACGAGGAGGGTTGCCGCTTCGCGCCGGCCATGGTGGCCTCGGGCGTGTTCGGCGGCGCGTTCACGCTCGAGCATGCGCTGTCGATCAAGGACCGTGACGGCGTGAGCTTCGGCGAGGCGCTGGCGAAGATCGGCTACGACGGCAAGGAACCGGTCGGCGGCCGCAAGGTCGGCGCCTTCTTCGAGGCGCATATCGAGCAGGGCCCGATCCTGGAGCGCGAGAAAAAGACCATCGGCGTGGTGACGGGGGCGCAGGGCCAGCGCTGGTACGAGATTTCCTGGACCGGCATGGAAAGCCACGCCGGCACGACGCCCATGGAGGGGCGTCGCGATGCGCTGGTCGGCGCGGCCGAACTGATCGTGGCGGCGCGAAAAATCGGCAGCCGGCCGAACGGGCGGTCGACGGTGGGGGTGATCGAGAGCCAGCCGCAGTCGCGCAACACCATCCCCGGCCGCCTGTTCATGACACTCGATTTCCGTCATCCCGACGATGGCGAACTCACGAAGATGGATGCCGAGATGCGTGCCGCCGCGGCCGATATCGCGGCACGGCATCGGCTGGACGTGAAGATCGAGCAGATCTGGTATTTCCCGCCCTCGCCCTTCGCCGGGGAACTGGTCGAGGCGGTGCGCCGTGGGGCGGTGCAGGCGGGCTATCCCCACATGGATATCGTGAGCGGCGCCGGCCACGACGCCTGCTATGTGAGCCGCGTGGCGCCGACGGCGATGATTTTCGTGCCCTGCAAGGATGGCGTCAGCCACAACGAGATCGAGGACGCCACAAAGACCGACGTCGGGGCCGGCGCGCAGATCCTGCTGCAGGCGATGGTGGAACGGGCGAATGCTTGATCGAGCTTTCCTCCCCTGCGCGGAGCCCGCGCAGGGGAGGTGCCCGCGTTTGCGCGGGCGGAGGGGTCATGAACCGGTCTGACCCTGTTAGATGCCTGACAGAATAGTCCAGATAGATACCTGACAGTAGTTCGGTGGGTAGAGGAGACC
>JAIETA010000312.1 GCA_019745575.1 Reyranella sp.
CGCGCGCCGGCCCGCATTCGCCGGCCAGCCACTTGGCCTCGGCCGACAGGGCGCGCACGACCGGGCCGGTCGGCGGCCGGCCGACGGCGTCGTGGAACACGCTGAAGGCGGCGCGCAGGCGGCGCAGCGCCACCCGCGTCTGGTGGATGCCCTCGGGCCGGCGGCTCGCCAGCACGACGGCGCGGTGTTTCAGGAGATCGGCATGGCAGCCGGCCGCGATGTGCCGGAGAGCGACCTCCGGCGCGGTGTCGGGGCGAAGCTCCTTTTTCGGCAGATCGGCCATGCGGAAGCGACGGTAGCGGCCGGCCGTTCCGGGGCAACCGCTAAGAATGTCTCTATTGTGAAGGTTTTGTTGCAACGATTGATCGGACGACGGTCGGGTCGCCAGCCGGATTCCGCTGGCCGGCCGGGCAGTTAGCGGCCGTTTCCGGTGGCGGCGGTCGGGCGGGCCGGCCTAGAGTCGGGCATGAGCATCGATGCGGCTGCCTTCAAGAAGGGCATGCGTCACCTGGCGGCAAGCGTGACCCTGATCACCACCCGCCACCGGGACCTGCGCGGCGGGCTGACGGCGACGGCGGTCTGCTCGGTTTCGGCCGAGCCGCCGCAACTCCTGGTGTGCGTCAACAAGACGGCCAGCGCCCACGACCCGATCGGCGAGGCCGGCTTCTTCTGCGTCAATATCCTGAGCCCCGCCCACCGCACCATCGCCGAACGCTTCGCCGGCATGGACGGGGTCGAGGGCGACGAGCGCTTCCAGGACATGGGCGAGTGGTCGAAGCTCTCGACCGGCGCGCCGGTGCTGAAGGGCTGTCCGGTGTCGTTCGACTGCAGGCTCGTCACCAGGCTCTCGGCCGGCACGCACACCATCTATATCGGCGAGATCGTCGACCTGGCGCTCGATGCTGCCGCGACGCCGCTGCTCTATGCCGACGGCGCCTTCGTCCATGTCGATGCCCTGAAGCGCGCCGCCGCGGCGGCCTGAGCGGCCGGTCTGCGAAGATTTCGCCGCAGTAGCGCCGCTCCGGCGAAATCATTATGGTCCGCCCGCCTGCGATGGGGCGTCGCCAAGCGGTAAGGCAGCGGATTTTGATTCCGCCATTCCCAGGTTCGAATCCTGGCGCCCCAGCCAGGCCTCCATTGAATCGACCGGCGTCTATCGCGCCACTGTCTGCGACGTGCCAACGCCGGCTCGAGCTTCGGAAGGCGTTTGGCCGAACTGGCGCCGGAACATGCGGTTGAAGTAGGAGAGGTCGCCGAAGCCGCAAGCGTAAGCCACGTCGGCAATGCGCCTGGTCTCGCCGTCGGGGCCGGTCAGTGCGCGGCGGGCGAGAGCCAGCCGGCGATCGAGCACGTGTTCGGACAGCGACCGGCCGGTGTCTTCGAGCAGGGCATGGACGTAGCGCGGCGTGATGCCCAGCCGTCGGGCGATGCTTGCTGCGCCGAATCCCGCCTCCAGGGAATGGCCCGCGATGTCGTCGAGAACGGCCTGCCGGCGCGCCGCCTGCAGGCCGCGCTCGCGCACCGTCGCGGCACCGCGCGCGCTGGGGCCCATGGCGAACGCCACGAGGTCGGCCAGGCTACGCGCGGTGACGGCGCCGAGCCCGGCCGAGGCCATCGCACCGCTTCGTCGGTGGGCCTCGAGCAGCCCGAACATCAGTCCGGTTGCCGCCGCACCGCTCGGCAGAAAGCTCGTCTCGAGAGCGGCGCCGCCAGGCCGCAAGGCGCGCAACTCGGCACCGGGCACCTGCACGACCCAGGTGTCGCTTTCGACCAGGCACTCGCCGGCATGCGCGCGCCGCGCGTCGATGATGGCACCCTCGCCCGGGCCGAGGTCGCGGCGCACTTCGCCTTGCGCGATGCGCATGCGGCCGGTCCGGGTCAGCAGGACCCACACACCATCCTCGCAGCCGCGCGCCAGGGCCGGCGAGCGGGTGAACTCGGCGGCAGAGCCGAACACCTGGCCGAACACCACAGGTCCCGGGATGCAGAGATCGACGACACCGCGATAGGGATCGGTGCCGCGCTGGGCGAGGTCGAAGGCGAACAGGCCACGGGCCAGGGCGTCGCGGAACGCCTCGAAGCGGCCGGCGGGCTCGAAGGCGTCGGTCGAGAACGCAAAGCGCATCGCCTGACCTCCCTAGCGGCGCCCGATTTCCCTCCGGTCCCAGCGACGTGCACTCGGCTCCAAGACCGCGGGCGCTCCTGCAGGCGATGATGTTGATGGCTCCATCGCGGGCTGGCAACAACCAGGAGGCCGCCATGTCTCGGTCGGTTCGTCGCTTCGCCATCGCAGCAGTCGGGATCGGCGTCGGTTTTCTGGCGGCGATCCAGCCTGCCCAGGCGCTTCGCCGCTGCACCAACGCAGAGCTGCAGCGCATATCCGAGGCCTGGATCATCGACTGCACGGCCAAGCCCAAGGAAACGGTGCAGTGCAGCGACAACGGTGACCCGGTGTGCTGCTACTACACGCCGTGGGGCACCAAGTGCACGAGCTTCCCGGGCGCCACGTCGTTCGATCCCGACATCGGCACGGACCGGCCACCGCGGGCCGGCCTGCCGACGCCACCGCCCGGCCGCGTCGCCCCGCCGCCCAATACTCCCGCGCCGCCGCGGCAGAGCAACAACCCCGACCGCGCAGGCCCGTCGACGGCGCCTGTCAAGACGCCGGCGCCCGCGCCAGCGACCCGCTAGAATCCTGCTGGCGCCTGTTGCGGCCTTGATGCGGGTGGAGAGATCAGCGCCCCCGCAGCGCGGCCAGGATCGCGGCCACGCAGGCCTCGGGCGAGGTCGAGCCCGTGTCGACCGTGACGTCGTAGCGGCAGAAGCCATGCACGAGGGCGGCGAGACCGCGGGCGCGGCCCAGCACGCGGTCGCCGCGGGCGCGCTCGCGCGCTTCGAGCACGTCGAGCGGGCAGGTGACGCCGACGGCGAAGACGCTCAGCCCGGCCGTCGCCGCCCGGAAGCTCTCGTACATCGCGCCGTCGTGCAGCACGTGGTCGAAGATCACGGGATTGCCGCCGTCGACCAGCGCTCGCACGGCCGGCGCCATCGAGTCGACCAGCCGGCGGAACACCGGACCGAACCTCGCCGTGACGGCGGGCGGCGCGCCGGGGGGCGAGGTCGTCACCATCTCGACGCCCTGCGCAGTGAAGGTGTCGGTCTCGCCCTGCCGGCCGGTGTCGGCGCCGCGGTAGTAGCGCGGCGCCGCCATGAACACGAAGTCGTCGAAGCCTGTGACGAGATAGGGCCGCTCGATCGCCGCCTGCAACGCGCGGCAGAGCGTCGTCTTGCCGGCGCTCGACGGGCCGTTGACCAGGATGAGGTCGGGCCAGCGCTTGCCGGCAAGCCCTGTCATGGCGCTCAGAGGTGCGGTCTCATGCGGGCCGGCCGCACCGCGAGGACGGCCAGCAGGGCGAGCAGGGCGGGCGCCCCCTGGGTGAACAGGATCGAGGTCTTGGCCGTCAGCCCGCCATAGACGCCGGCCACGATCACGCAGGCGAGGAAGAAGATTTTTACGTCGCGGCGGCCGGCGAACAGTCCCCAGAACAGACCGGCGGCGAGGAAGCCGTTGTAGAGGCCCTGGTTGGCGGCGAGGATGGCGGTGGAGGCCGACTGTTCAGCCGTCATGCCAAAATCTGCCGGCCGACCGGATCGTCCCAGTAAAACATTTCCAGGACCATGATGCCGACGTGGCTCAAGGCGACGAAGGCCGTCAGCAGCAGCGCGATCGTCCGCATCGTCGGTCTCCCCCCGGCGTTGCCCCGCAGCCTAGCATGTTTTGCCGGGCCGCGGCGGCCTCAGAGGCCGTGGCGCAGCAGGCGGCCCGAGCGCGCGTCGGTCTGGCGGTCGTCGCGGATCGTGACCTCGCCGTTCACCAGGATGTACTTGTAGCCCGAGGCGCGCTGCACGCGCCGCCACTCGCCCCCGGGCAGGTCGTGCGCGATCTCGTCGGGCAGCACTCTCAGGCCGTCATAGTCGTAGATCACGATGTCGGCCGGCGCGCCCGTCTTCAGGACGCCGCGGCCCCGGAAGCCCGCGACCTCGGCGGGCAGCGCCGACAGCCGCCAGTGCGCGTCCTCGAGGCTCAGCATGCCGTGCTGGCGCACCACCTTGCAGATCGTCTCGGTGGGATAGCGGCCCGCCGTCAGGAATTTGGTGTGCGCGCCGCCGTCCGACACGCCGAACAGGATGTAGGGATCGTCGACCAGCTCCTTCAGGTGCTCGATCCTGCCGTTGGGCGGGGCGGCGAAGAACTCGGTCTCGAGATTCTCCTCGACCGCCATGTCGAGCATGACATCGACCGGATGCTTGCCCATCTTCTCGCCGGCATGGGCGAGCGTATGGTCGAGCCACTGCTTGTTCTTCTCGAGCTTGGGCCCGACGATGGCGATCTGCGGCAGCGGTCCCGTGGCGGTGAACGGCAGGTTGTCGCGGAGCGCGGCGCGGCCGGCGGGATCGGCGAGCTTGGCCAGCCGTTCGGCGCGCGTGCCGGTGGTGGCATCGCACCACGCTTGGGAGTCGTCGAAAAGGTTCCAGTCCTCGAAGGTGAAGGTGAAACCGGCGTCGGTGGTGAGGCCCTGGCCCACCACGCGGATGCCGCGCTCGCGGCAGCTCTTCAGCCAGGCCAGCACGCGGCGGTGGATCTCCGGCTTGTGGTCAAAGGCCTGGACCACGTTCATGATCATCGGCCGGCCGCTCAGGCTCGCCATCTCCTCGTAGAAGGCGCGGTCGCGGGCATTGTCGCCCGAGATCAGCAGCATCTGCATAAAACCTTCGTTGCGCTCGGCCAGCACGCGGGCGAATTCGCGGCAGGTCTCGTCGTGCATGACGTCGGTCGGCATCGGCGTGCCGTCATAGTCGCGCTGCACCGCGGCCGGTCCCGTCGGCAGCATGCGCTGGGCCGACCAGCCGCAGGCGCCGGCATCCATGGCTTCGTTGAGGAGCCGCCGGAGTTCGGCGTGCTGCGCGGGCGTCGGCAATTTGCCGGCCTTGGCCGCCTCGAAGCCCATCACCCAGATCAGCAGCGGCGAGACCGGCACGTAGGGCAGGATGTTCACCGATTTCGGCGCGGCATCGACGCTGTTCAGGAACTCGGGGAAGGTCACCCAGTCCCACGGCATGCCGGCCTTCATCGACGCCATCGGGATCGCCTCGACCCGCGTCATCGACATCATGGCGCGCTCGCGTTCGGCCGGCCGCACCGGGGCGAAGCCGAAGCCGCAATTGCCGATCACGACCGAGGTGATGCCGTGCCACGACGACAGCGAGCAGTAGGGATCCCAGAACAGCTGGGCGTCGTAATGGGTGTGCAGGTCGACGAAGCCCGGCGCCACGATCAGCCCGCCGGCATCGATCGTCTCGTCCGCCTCGCCGGCGCCGATGTGGCCGATACAGGCGATGCGCCCGTCCTTGATGCCGATGTCGCCGCGAAAGCGCGGCAGTCGGCTGCCGTCGACGATCATGCCCCCGCGAATCACCTGATCGAAGCGCGCCATGGCTGCCTCCTGATTGATGGCAGGACTAGCGCATATGGCTACTTCCCGTCGTCCTGAGCGAAGCCGCCCGTAGGGCGGCGCAGTCGAAGGACCTGTCTTCAGCGGTCCGTCGAATGGAAAAGAGGTCCTTCGACTACGCTTCGCTCCGCTCCAGGGCGGGGATTACCCCGCCCGAGACGACGGAAATGGGCCATGTGCGATGGGCCTGCGATTGAGGGCGAAGCGTGCGGAGGGACGCCGGGTCTGTCAACGCAACAGGGCCGCTCTGCGGCCCGCTACCTAGAGCGTTATGAGGTCGGGTCGAATCGGCCAAAGACAAAAGAAACCCCGTCGTCTCAGGGCGGAGACTACTCCGCCCGAACCGGAGCACCGAAGGTGCGGAGCGGAGAGACCTCGTCTCGACGATGAGCCGTCAAATCGCGGAAGAAAGGTCTCTCCACTCCGCGCTTTGCGCTCCGGTCGAGACGACGGAGTCTTTATGTCGGACTTCAAGTCATATCGCTCTAGGTTGCCGCATCGCGCGTTCACGCGCGGCCCAGGCGCGCGCCAACCGCGTCGCGCGGTCGTCGAACAGGTCCGGTCCCGCGGCCTTGCCGAGCAGCGTCTCCTCTATCTCGGCGTGCGGACGCACCCTGCCGTCGGCCAGCAGGTGTTCGACGGCGACGCCGCGTTCGGCCAGGCGGCGCGACACCAGCACGGTGCGGTGGCAGTCGAGCGGCTCCTTCTCGGCGCACATCAGGCAGAGGGTCGAGGCGCCGGCGCGCGCGGCGAGGCGGTCCAGCGCTTCCCGGAAGGCGGGCCGGGCCGCCAGGTCGTTGTAGGAGCCGCCGCCCTCGGGCTTGCCGCCCAACGCCGCGCCTTCGTGCAGGTACTCGATGCTGGACTCGGCCAGCGCCTTGGCGAGCCGCTCCTTGCCGAACTGCGGGAAGCGGCGCGACCATGGCGTGGAGCGCACGTCGACCAACACGTCTACGCCGCCCGCCGTCAGAAGATCGACGAAGCGTTTGATCGGATGGTTGGAGTGACCGATGGTCTTGATTGGTTTCATTGCGGCAGTCGGCGGACGAGATCGATGAAGCCGAGCGTCGCCGCCGACCGCTCGTCGCGCCGGCAGGCGAGGCTCAGCGGCACTTTCAGCGCCGGCCGGCCTTTCAGCATGCGATAGGTGACGCCCTCCAGCGGCAGGCGGCTCAAGGACGCCGGCACGATGGTGATGCCGAGGCCTGCCGCCACGAGGTTGAGCGTCGACACGATGCGCGGCGCCTCCTGGCCGACATGCGGGCTGAAACCTGCGGCGGCACAGGCCGCGATGATGACGTCGTAGAGGCCGCGCCCGTCGGGCCTTCGGTAGAGGATGAAGGTCTCGGCCGCCAGCTCCTTCAGCGCGAGGTGTGGCCGGCGCGCGAGCCGGTGGCGCGACGGCAGCGCCACGGCGGTGTCCTCCTCCAGGAGCGCATGGACCGCGAGTCCCTGCGGATCGGCCAGGCCCGAGCGGATGAAGGCCACGTCCAGACGCTCCTCGCGCAGGGCGGCCAGCAGGTCGGTGGAGCTGCTTTCCTCCAGCACGAAGGAGACGTCGGGCCGGTCGCGGCGGAACTCGCGGATGGCGCGCGCTACCAGCGGATGGAACGGCGCCGAGGTGGTGAAGCCCACGGCGATGCGGCCCGTCTCGCCGCGCGCCGTGCGCCGGGCCCGCGCCGCCGCCCGGTCGACCGCCGCCAGCACCGCCTCGGCATCGGCCAGGAACGAACGGCCGGCGTCGGTCAGCGCCACGCCGCGCGGGTGGCGCACGAAGAGCTGGGCGTCGATCTCGCGCTCCAGCGCACGGATCTGCTGGGAAAGCGGCGGCTGCTGCATGTGGAGTTTCTCGGCCGCGCGCGTGACGTGGCCCTCGTGGGCCACGGCGACGAAATAGCGGAGATGGCGCAGTTTCATCGGGATACCTTCAGAGTATGATAAGCCAACTTATCATATATTTGAACACTGGTCAGGCTGACCCTAGCGTGGCGCCATGACTATCGCACTGGCAACGGGGCTCGGGCTCCTGATGATCGGCACGGCCTTCCTGTCCGGCATCTTCGGCATGGCGGGCGGCATGGTGCTGATCGGCGTGCTGCTGTTCCTGCTGCCGCTGCCCACGGCCATGGTGCTGCATGCGGTGACGCAGATGGCGTCCAACGGCTGGCGGGCGACCCTGTGGTGGCGGCACATCGCCTGGAAGAGCACGGCCTTCTATGTCGCGGGCTGCCTCGTCGCGGTCGGCCTGTGGTCGCTCACGCTCTATGTGCCGGACAAAGCCGTGGCGCTACTGCTGCTCGGCCTCTCGCCTTTCGTGATCCGCGCCCTTCCCGAGCGCCTGCTGTCGCGCCGCTTCGGCCCGCCGCAGGTGGCGGCCACTGGCCTCTGCTCGATGATGCTGATGCTGATGACCGGCGTCACCGGCCCACTGCTCGACACCATGTTCCTGCGCTCGCCTCTCGAACGCCGCCAGATCGTCGCCACCAAGGCCTCGTGCCAGGTCTTCGGCCACGGCTTCAAGCTGCTCTACTTCGGCGCCCTGATCGCCGAGGTCGGCACGGTCGAGCCGTGGTTCCTGGGCGTGGCCATCGCCGCCTCCATGATCGGCACGTCGCTGGGCAAGCTGCTGCTCGAAAAACTCAGCGACGGGCAGTTCCGCCTCTGGTCGAACCGGCTGATCACCACGATTGCTGCCTGGTATGTCGGCTACGGCATCGCCCTGATGGCGGGGGTTGCCTGAGGCGTGCCAGCCGTTGACTCCCTGCCGGACCCGACCGAATTTGCCGCTTCGGAGGTTGGCGGGCCCCGGATATGCAGGGCTTGGCCAAGGCGGAACGGGACGGGTGATGGCCAAGAACGGCGACGCGGACGGTTTTTCAAGAAATCTCGAATTGGCGATGCAGCGGCTCAACCTTTCGAAGGTGGAGCTGGCGCACCGCATGGGCGTCGACAAATCCGTGGTCCGGCGCTGGGTGCTGGGCGGCGCCAAGCCGTCGGACGCCAATCTGTCCGCCCTGACCGACCTCGTCGCCCGCGAGATCAAGGGATTTACGCGCGCCCATTGGCAGGCCGACCCCGAACGGGTCGCCGTTCTCCTGGAGCTCGCCCCCGACCAGCCGGTCGCGCCCGTGGGCATCGCGGGCCTGCTGCCGCATTTCGGCGCCCGCGCGGCGGCCGGCCTCGCCCAGGGGCTGGCCCGCTACGCCGGCCTCTACGTCCAGTTCTATGTGCCGCTGGCGCCAGCGCCGGCCCGGCCGCTGTTCTGTGGCGGCGTGCGGATTGCCGAGCGCGACGGCATGCTCTGGTACTCGGTCTCCGACGGGCCGCGCGGCGTATGGACCGGCGGCGGGCCCGCCTTCTCGGTCGACGGCAAGATGTGGGTGCTGATCGAGGAATATCGCGGCCGGGGCGATCTCTGTGCCATCGTCTATCACGGCACGGTCGGGCCTGAGGCGCAGATCGTCGACGGGCTCGCGCTCGCCCGCGCCCTCAATGCCGGCGGCGTGCCGGTGTCGGGCCGCTTTACCCTCGTACGTCTCGCCGACCTGCCGGCCGAAGCCGAGCAGGCGGAGGCGCTCTATCACGCGATCTGCGGGCGGGCGGGCGAGCTTTCCATGGGCGATCTCGCGGCCACCCTGCCAGGTTGGCTGGCGGAAACCCTGCGTGGCGACGCCAAGCCCTGGGCCGATCGCCATCAGCCCTACGTGCTCGCCCTGCCGGAGAGCGACAATCTCACCATCGATGCCGTCGACATGGACCTCGGCGGCATGGTGAACGACCCGCGCCGCAGGATCCGCGACACGGTCCACACCCTGTTCGCCGACGCCCTGGCCGCCGCCGAGGCCTGATCGGACGTCTCCGACGGGTGGAGCTCGCACGCACGCCGCTGCACGCGCGTGCACGCCGTAACCCCTGCGCGTGCACGGCCCGCGCCGCTACAAGGTCTCCATCGACGGACGGCATGGCGCCGGTCCGCGGACCTCAAGGGAGATACAGATGTTCAAGACCATCCTCGCCGCGGCCACCGCCGCTCTGATCGCCACCGCCGTCGCCGCCCCGGCTCAGGCCGGCGGCAACTGGTACAACGGCGTCTCGCTCAACGGCTGGCAGCTCCAGGGCGTCGAGATGAATGGCCGCCTCGCGAACGGTCGCTTCGTGAACGGTCGCTTCGTGAACGGCAAGCCCCTCAACGGCACCGCCCCGGCGGCCTCGTCCTTCGCCCTCGACGGCATCGAGCTGCCGGCGTCGGTGCGCTGAGACCGGCCGGACCCCGCGCACACCGTGACCGCCATGCGCCTGCTCCTTCTCCTCCTGTTGATCGGCCTGGGCGGCGCCTCCGTCCGGGCCGCCGAGCCGGCGGGCCGGACGGAGGCGCAGTGGACGGCCGGCGCGGGGTTTGCCGCCTTCGTCGAGGCCAGCCGCAGCCACGAGCCGACCGGCGTGGGCCGCCACCTCGGCGAGACCACGGCGGCGGGCCTGGCCTGGCAGGCCGGCGGCTTCAAGGCCTCGGCGTCCGCCGGACACTTCTCCTACGACTACACCGGGGTCGGCATTGGCGCCGGCCGGCACGCCTCCTTCGCGCTCGGCCACGAGGTCGCGGCGGGCGGCGGCACTTTATCGCTCGAGCTGCGCCAGTCGCGGCTGTGGGAAGGCGAGAGCCAGCTCGACATCACCAGCGCCCGCCTCGGCTGGGCGCTAAAATTCTGAGGCCACGCGCCCGCGAGGATCGTCCCCATGCTCAAGACTGCGCTCGCCACCCTCGCGCTCCTGACCGCCGCGTCGGCGACGACATCGGCGCAATCGCCGCCGGTCCGTTCGCTCGGCGTCGAGGGCACGGAGATCGTGGTGTCACTGGCCGACGGCCGCAGCCTGCGCAGCAAGGACCTGGTCGGCGCGGTGCTGAAGGTGCGCTTCGAGGGCGAGCCGGCCGAGGTGCGAATCGCCGCCGTCGAGGCCGACCCCGACGACAAGACCGGCACGGTGTGGCTGCACAGTTTCGAGGGGCGCCAGGCCGACGGGACCTGGGCCAACCTCTGCGGCCCCGGTCCCGACGGCCGCCGTCAGGGTTTTCCGCTGCAAGGGCCGCAGGGGCTCGAATTCACCTGCTCCTCGGGCGCGCTCGGCAAGTGCGTGCGCATGGGTTTCAGGCCATGGGCCGCGGGCCCCGACGGCAGGAGCCTCGCGCCCGTTCATGCCGCCTGCATCCGCATGATCCGCGCCGACTACGGCGGCGACGGCCAGGCCTGGACCAGGGACGGCATGCGCATCGACATCTACGATCCGCTAGCCATCCAGACCGCCGACAACGACCCGGCCGACAGTTTCGAGGCCGGCTGGTCGCCCGAGGGCGCGGTGTGCGTGCGCCATATCCGGGTGAAGGAGAACACGACGCTTCAGGCGCTGGAGGCAAAGTACCCGAAGCTCAAGGGTCGTACCGGCGCCGTCTGCACCGAGGAGTTCGCCCGCGCCAACGGCGCCATCCTGTTCAACCGCTCGAAGGATTGAGCCGCCGATGGCGGCCTCGTCCTGCTCGCAGGCATCGCCTAAGATGGCGCGTGCCCGCGCCTCCAGGATTTCGTGAACTCACCGACGCTTCAGGTTTTGCCGCCGCCAACGGGCCATGGTTCGAGCGGGTCGAGAAGGGCCGCGTCATCCGCGCCTTCAGGCCCGGCCCGCAGCACGGCAATGCGCTCGGCATCGTGCACGGCGGCATGCTGGCGGCGTTCCTCGATTCGGCCATGGGGACGACCGTCTGGCACGCGCTGGAGCGGCGCGCCGTCACCGTCCGCCTGACGATCGACTATCTCGGGCCGGGCCGGATCGGCGACTGGCTGATGGCCGAAGGCGAGGTGGTGGGGCACGACGAGCACATGGTGCAGGTGCGCGGCCGTCTCTATGGTCCGCGCCACGACGTGCTGGCGGGGCTGGGCGTCTTCTCGCTGCTGAGCGGCCATCGCAACCTCAAGTCCCGGAGTTAATGTTTGCAGAACGACGATCCACCCGCCGGATTTCTGAAAATCGACTTCGCCCGCGGCCAGGCCGAGCCCACCTTCAACACCCATATCGGCAACCTCTATGCCAAGCGCGGCGCCAAGGGCACGCGCGACGAGTTCGTCATGGGCTTCCGCGTCCATCCGCACATGTGCAACCCGGCCGGCGGGCTGCATGGCGGCATGATGATGACGGTGGCCGACTTGGTGGGCGGCATGGGGGCGGGCACGCTGGCCGGCATCCGGAAGTTTTTGCCGACGGTCAACATGACCTTCGACTTCGTGGCGCCCGCCCGGGCCGGCGACTGGGTCGAAGGCCGCTGCGAGGTCGTGCGGGCCACGCGCTCGCTGCTGTTCAGCCACATCTACCTGACGGTGGGCGAGGAGAAGATCCTGCGCGCGTCTTCCATCTGCAAGATCCCGTCGGGCGACGGGCTCGCTTTCGGCAAGGCGAAGCTAGAGCGTCGCCCCGAAAGTACCGACGAGCGCCCGCCGACCTGAGTCGGTGAGCCGCACGGTGCGGCCGCGGCGCAGCTTCTCGGCCCAGCCCTTCTTGAAGAAGGTGTCGGCGATGGCCGCCCCCAGCGCGCCCGAGATGTGCGGCCGGCGCTCGCTCCAGTCGAGGCATTGCCGCGCGAAGTGGCGTGTGCTGGCCCGTCGCGCGCCGCCGAGATCGACACCCACGCGCGCGCAGAAGACCTCGCCCGACGGCGTCAGCTTCCAGTCGCGCGATCTCTTGGGCTCGAGGTGGCCGTGCTGTGTGAGCGAATCGGTGACGGCGATGCCGACCTGGCCCGCGAGATGGTCGTAGCAGGTGCGGCAGAAGCGGAGATCGGGATCGCGCCGCCACGCCGCGGCCTTGGAAGCCGGCGGTGCGCGGGTGCCGGCCAGCGCCATCAGCGACTCGATGGCGTGCGCCACGTCGGGCGAGGCCAGGCGATAGAAGCGGTTGCGGCCCTGGGCGCGGGCGGCCAGCAGGCCGGCGTCGGCCATGCGGCCGAGGTGGCCCGACGCGGTCTGGGCAGTGACGCCGGCGGAGAGCGCGAGGTCGGAGGCGGTGTGGGCGCGGCCGTCCATCAGGAGCGACAGCATGGCGGCGCGCGCCGGGTCGCCCATGAGGGCGGCGATCTCGGACAGGGCATTGACGGTGGTCATGGGCGGATTTTACGCCCGCGCCCGCGGCCCGGCCACGGTCAATGCTTCGGCCGGTGCCGAAGGGTCATTTCTTTTGGACCGCGAGCGTCCCGCTCGCGGTCCGGAAGAGTTACTTCCACTTCGGGTTGGCGATGGCGATCTTGTCGGCGACGGTCGCCCGGAGATGTTCCATCAGGACGGCATCGCTCTCGTCGCGCGTGCCGGCGCGCAGCTGGCGGGCGAGCTCGCGGTTCAGCGCCTCGAGCGTGCCGTCGTGGCCGAGCAGGGCGCGCAGGCGGTCGTGCTCGCGCGCATCGGCGGCGGGCCCGAGCCGCGCCTCGCGCTCCAGGATGGCGAGCGCATTGACGGCCACGCGCACCTGGAAGCCGAGCCGCGGCTCGGCCACGTCGAGCGCCGGCGTCGCCTCCTCGCGCAGGAAGTCCGCGATGGCGGTCAGAAGCTCCGACGTGGTCGGGCGGTCCTGCGCCATGTCAGGCTCCACTCCTCAGGAGTTGCAGCAGGTCGACCTCGGTCTCGACGGCGCGGCGGCCGATCGCCGCCAGCTCCATCGACCGGGTGGCGCCCGACAGGTGCCGCCAGGCCTGGTTGTGGCAGATGACGCCCCAGCGCACTGTGCCGAAGACCTCCCACCAGTGCGCCCGCACCGGGTCGACGGCGCGGCCGCCCGCCCGCCGATAGGCCGCCCACAATTCTTCGCGGCTGCCGAAGCCGCCGGCCGGCTTGTCGACGGCGCCGAAGCGCCAGCTTTTTACGCACAGCCAGCCCAGGTCCTCGATAGGGTCACCCAGGTGCGCGCCCTCCCAGTCGAGGATCGCGGTCACGCCGCTCTCGTCGGCGAGATAGTTGCCGGTGCGGTAGTCGCCATGGACCAGCACCGACCGGGCCGTCGGCGGCGGACGCCGCCGGTCGAGCCAGGTGAGCGCCAGCTCGAATACCGGCTGCGCCGCCGCCATGGCGTCGAGCGAGCGGCGCAGGGCTGCGATCTGGTCGGCCGCCTCGCGCCGCGGCAGCGGCGGCAGCGTGTCGAGTGCGGTGGCATGGACGCGCGCCAGGATTTCGCCGAGCTGGCCCGCGATCTTTTCCCGCGCCCCTTCGTAGGGGGCATCGCGCAGGAGCTTGCGCGCGATCGCCGTGCCGCCGACGCGGCGCATCACATAGGCCTCGCCCAGGCCGTCGGCCGGGCCGAGTTCGAACAGCACTTCGGGCGCGCGCACGCCGGCCTGGAAGGCCGCGCGCAGGACGCGGAACTCGGTGGCGCGGTCGATCGAGGTCGAGCGTTCGCCGTCGGCGGCCGGCTGGGCGGTCCGCTCGA
>JAIETA010000271.1 GCA_019745575.1 Reyranella sp.
CCCGCCCGGTGCGGCGCCGGCCGGCCGGTCGTGCGGCCTCGCGGTCGAGGCACCGGGCGTCGTCGAGCGACCCGGAGGCGGCGTCGCGCTCCGCGGGCCGGTCGCCATCGGCGCCACGGCGTCGGAGATCTTCCTGCTGGAAAGCGCCCAGGGCCTGCCGGCCGATCAGGTGGCGTGGGGCCGGCTCGCGCCGGCGGGAACGCCGGGCAACGGGGCGGTGCGCGACGTCCTGGAGGTGCGTCGCCTCGACTTCGACCTTCGCGAGCGCACTCAGCCGATCGCCCGGCAGCAGGGATCGAACCTGCTGGCCCAGATCGCGACCACGCTGCAGGACGGCCACAAGTTCCCCGGCGTGCCGGCCGGTCCCGCGCCGGTGCGCTTCGCCATGCTGGTCGGCCACGACACCAACATCGCCAACATCGCGAGCCTGCTCAATCTCGGCTGGGAGATCGCGGGCTTTCCGCCCGACGAGGCCTCGCCCGGCGGCGCGCTTGCCTTCGAACTGCTGAAGCACGTTCGCACCGGCCAGCGCTACGTGCGGCTGGCCTACTATGCCCAGACGCCGGAGCAGATGCGCCAGGCCACGCCGCTCGGCCTCGACCGGCCGCCCGGCATGGTGGCGGTCGACCTGCCGGGCTGCAGCGCCCAGGCGCTGGATGGCTTCTGTCCGCTGGATCGCTTCGTCGAGATCGCCAACGCGGCGCTCGATCCGGGCTGTGTGACGATCGCGCGATAGCGTCAGGCCGGTGGCGCGACGGATAGGCCCTTTACCTTGTGGCGCTCGATCAGCCCGGCCACCAGGCCCGACGCCTTGGCCTTCTCGACGAAGGCGGCAAGGAATTTGGCGCCTTCGAGATTGGCCCTGGCCGTGCCCACGGCCTGCTGCACGGCCGTGAACTTGCCGTCGAGAATTCTGAGGCCCGGCGCCTTGCCGACATCCTTCAACAGTCCGGGGCGGAGGCCGGCCAGCACCTCGAGCTTGTCGGACATGAATTTCCCGAAGGCGGCGTCGAGCCCGCTCACCTGCACCAAGGTGGCGTTCCGGATGTTGTTGACCAGCCAGAGATCGTAGGCGCTGCGCGCCGAGACGGCGATGCGCACGCCCTTGCGGTCGACCTCGGCAATCGACGTGATGGGCGAGCCGGCCGGCACCATGTAGGTGGCCTCGATTTCCACGTAGGCGGCGCTGAAGGCGATCTTCTCGGCGCGCTGCGGCTCGGCGCCGATCAGGCCGATGTCCCAGACGCCGCGCCCGGCCTGGTCGCCCAGTTCGCCGGGACTCTTGAACGGCAGGTACTTCACCGGCACGCCCAGCTCGGCTGCGATCGCGCGCGCCATGTCGGGCGCCACGCCTTCGGGATCGCCGGCGGCGCTGCGGCCGGTGACCAGCAGGAAGTTGGACAGGTTGATTCCGGCGCGCAGGACGCCGGTCGGGGCCAGTTCGGATCGGGCTTTGTCGTTCATGCCGCGAGCCTATACTGATGCCGATGGCAGAGGAACGCGCATGAAAATCACCGACGTCACCCTGACGCTGTTCGCCTGGGACGACATCCCGCCCACCACCTACGGCGCCCACACCGGGCGCTTCTCCGGCAGGAGTCAGCTCGGCCTGCTGCGGCTGGTCACCGACCAGGGCCTCGAAGGCCACGCCTTCCTGGGCTCGGCGATGAATCCCGCGACGACGGACGGGCAGGGGCTGATCAGCCACCTCAAGCCCGTGCTGATGGGGCGCGACCCGCTGCTCCGCGAGCAGCTCAACCAGGACATCTGGAAGCGCCAGCGCTCGGCCGGCGTGCGCGCCATCGGCGCCGTCGATGTGGCGCTATGGGATCTTTTGGGCAAGGCGATGGGTCAGCCGATTCACCGCCTGCTCGGCACCTACCGCGAAGCGATCCCGGCCTATGCCAGTTCCGCCGTGCTGGGCTCGCCTGCCGAATACGCCGAGGAGGCGGTGCGCTTCAAGGAAAGCGGCTGGGCGGCCTACAAGATCCACCCGCCGACGCGCTGGCGGGAGGACATCAGGGTTTGCGAGGCGGTGCGCCGCGCCGTCGGCGACTACACCATCATGCTCGACTCGACCTGGAGCTACGACTACCCGGCGGCGGTGCGGGTCGGCCGCGCGGTCGAGGAGATGGACTTCCACTGGTACGAGGATCCGCTGGCCGACCAGGACATCTACAACTACGTGAAGCTGAAGCAGCAGCTGTCGATTCCGATCATGGCCACCGAGTACCCCATCACCGGTCTCGATTCGTACCAGCCCTGGATCATGCTGCAGGCCACGGACTACCTGCGCGGCGACGTTGCCGTCAAAGGCGGCATCACCACCCTGGTCAAGACCGCACATCTCGCCGAGGCCTTCCGCATGAACTACGAGGTCCACCACGGCGGCAACTCGCTGAACAACGTTGCCAACCTGCACGTCATCGCCGCCATCCGGAATACCGAGTTCTTCGAGGTGCTGCTGCCGGATGCGGCGCAGAAATACGGGCTCGAGCACGACATCGTGGTCGGCCGCGACGGCATGGTGCATGTGCCGAACGGTCCCGGCCTCGGCGCCGCGGTCGACTTCAAGCTGATCGAGCGCAAGACGGTGGCGGTGCTCTCGTAGCCGGCGCCGGACATGATCGTCGACTGCCACGCCCATATCTTCGCGCCCTGGACCGGTGCCTGCGGACATCCGACGCCCGAGATCCACAAGCGCTACCTGCAGCGGGTCGTCACCCGGACGGTGGCGCCGGCCTTCCGCCTGCGCGACGGCAAGCGCGCCGACACCAGGGCGCTGTTCCGGGCCGGCGACGAGGGTTGGACGGGCCTCGCCGACGTCGATTTCCGCGTCGGCCGCTTCGGCCGTCTCGTGTTCACGCATGAGGGCGAGGACTACGCCATCCAGTACATGCCGGTCGGCATGCAGGAGCAGGTGGCGCCGCCGGAGCTGATGCTGGCGCAGATGATGAACGCCGGTGTCGATCATTGCGTGCTGCAGGCGGGCGGCGGATATGGAGCGATGACCGGGATGAACGCCGAGGCCGAGCGGCACCATCCCGGACGGATGACCGGTCTGATGCATGTCGACGAGGCGATGGCGGGCAAGCCCGAGCAGCTGGCGGAGGTCGACCACGCCGTCGATGTGCTGAAACTGCGCGGCCTCTACTTCAACGTCGATTCGCTCAGCCGCCACGGCTGGCCCTGGCCGCTCGATGCGTCCGAGATGGAGCCGTTCTGGGACAAGCTCGCCCGGCGCGGCATCCTGCTCTGCCTGGAGATGAGTTCGGGTCCGGGCTACGACATGGCGGGCTACATGGCGAACCTGGCCGCGTTCGGCCGCGTGCTGGCGCGCCATCCGTCGCTCCGCGTCCACATGGCAATGAGCCCGCCGGTGGCCTTCTTTGCCCCGAACGGCCGATACGAATTCCCCGACGAGGCGCTCGCCGTCTGGCGCCACCAGCCGATGGTGTTCGAGGCGATGTTCCCGATCACTTACGGTGGCGTGTGGGACTATCCCTACCCCGAGGCACAGACGCTGATCGCCGACATGCGCGACACGTTCGGCGCGGAGCGGCTGATGTGGGGCTCCGACATGCCGAACGTCGAGCGGTTCTGCACTTATAAGCAGTCGCTCGACTACGTGAGACGCTATTGCTTTTTCCTGACTGCGCGCGAAAAGGATCTGATCCTGGGCGAGACCTGTGCGGCCTTCTACGGCATCGACAAGGCGAGCGTCTGAACGGTGGCGATCTCGATCTACATCGATGCCGATGCCTGCCCGGTCAAGGCCGAGGTCTACCGCGTCGCCGGACGCTATGGGCTAAAAGTCTTCGTCGTGAGCAACGCCTACATCAACGTGCCGCGCGATCCGCTGATCGAACGCGTGGTGGTGAGCGACGGCTTCGACGCCGCCGACGACTGGATCGCCGAGCGGGCCGGGCCGGGCGACATCGTGGTCACCTCGGACATTCCGCTGGCCGACCGCAGCCTGAAGGCGGGGGCAGCGGCGATCGGCTCAACCGGCGTCGCCTTCACCACCTCGTCGATCGGCATGGCGATGGCCAGCCGCGAGCTGATGTCGACCCTGCGCGCCATGGGCGAGGCGACCGGGGGACCCAAGCCGATGACCGCGCGCGACCGCTCGCGCTTCCTGTCGACGCTCGACGAGACGGTACAGCGGCTGCGCCGGGGGAAATGACCGGTCAGCGGTCGAGCCAGACGTCCTCGAAGCGGAAGCCGTTGTACATGCCGTTGACGAACGGCACGTAGCCCTTGACGTGGGGTTGCCAGCAGGTGGCGGCGCTGTTCCACACGATCGGCGGCCGGGCGCCGTCGGCCAGCAGCTTGGCATCGATCTCCCAGACCAGGCGGCGACGCTTCTCCGGGTCGGCCTCGGCCGACTGGACGTCGAACAGGCGCTCGAGGGCGGGGTTGCAGTAGCCGTTGTAGTTGCGCTCGGAGCGGCAGGCGTAGTTCTCGTACAGCGACTGGTCGGGATCGTCGACGCCGTTGCCGGTGGTGTTGACGCCGACCGAGTACTCCCGGCGATTGAGCCGCGTGAACCAGAGCGAGGTCTCGACGATGTCGAGCGTGGCGTCGATGTGGATTTCCTTGAGCTGCTTCACCAGGATCGTCGCCGGCGCGCGGTAGAGCGGAATGCCGCGCGTGGCGACCTTAAGCGTCATCGGCCGTTCCCGGCTATAACCCGCCTTGGCCATCAGTGCGCGGGCCTCCTCTCGGTTCTTCTCGATGTCGGGTCCGAAGCCCGGCACCTCGGCCAGCATGTCCGGCGGCAGTCCCCACATGCCCTCGGCCGGCGGCTGGAAGGTGCTGCCGACATCGCCCTCGCCCAGCCCGTCGATGAAGGCGCGGCGGTCGATCGCCAGGCCGAGCGCGCGGCGGATGTCGGGGTTGTTGAAGGGCGGCGCCTCGCGATTGATCAGCAGGTTGGTGTTGTTGTTCATCGGCGTGATCTGGCACACCGCCCGCGAGGTCTGGCGTTGCGCGTCCTTGAGCTGCGGGACCGAGACCTCCCACGGGAAGGTCATGTCGAAGCGGCCGGCGGTGAAGCTCAGCAGCGCCGTCGAGGGGCTGGTGACGATGGTGAATTCGACGCCGTCGAGATAGGGCCGGCCCGGCTTCCAGTAGTCGGGATTGCGGACCAGCCGGATGCGCTCGAACGGCGTAAAAGTGTCCAGCCGGAAGGGGCCGGTGCCGACCGGACGCGTGCGCATCTGGGTGGGCGAGATGTGGCAGGGATAGATCGGCGTGAATCCCGAGGCGAGCAGGGACAGCAGCGCCGGCTGCGGCCGGTTGAGATGGATCGTGACGTCGTGGTCGCCGGTGCCGTTGACGAAGTTGATGTTGCGGTACCAGGCCCCGCGCGGGTTGCGGCGCAGCTTGTTGGCGGCGCGGCCGGTCAGGAGGTTGAAGGTGCATTCGACGTCGCGTGACGTGAAGGGCCGCCCGTCATGCCACGTCACGCCCCGGTGCAGCCGGAAGGAGAGCTCGGTCCGGTCTGCATTCCAGCTCCACGATTCGGCGAGGTCGGGGATGATCGACTTCTCGCTGTTCTGGGCGACCGCGGGATCGAAGCGGACGAGGTTGTTGAACAGCCCCATGAAGGGCACGACCGTCGAGGCCGTCGATTCCTCGTGGATCGACGCGCTGGGCGGGTTGTCGCGATGGAACATGCGCAGGGTGCCGCCGCTCTTCTGGGCGAAGGCCGGTCCGCCCGACCACAGCAGGGCGGCGATCATGCCGCCCATCAGAAGCTTCAACCGCATTCCGCTACCTTTACCCTCGACGCCGCAGGTTGCCGCCGGACATTCCGGCTCAGCCTACAGGCTGCAACGGTATTGGATAGTTTCATTCATGCACACGTGATTCGACGTGATGCCTCGCTCCCGGGCAATGGCAGCAGCGGCACTGAAGAAACAAGTCTCTTCGGCAAAAGGAGGCCATCATGCGCCGCCGCAACTCGATCGGCGACCCGGGCCTGGCGTACGACCCCATGAACTCGTTGCCGTCCGGCGCCGCCGGGCCTCCGAGCGCAAGGTTGCCGATGCCCCGCTTGGCACCGTCTTGCCGCGATCCTGGGTCGCCCTGGAAAGGCCGCACTTCGAAAGGAATCTTTATTCAAGGGCATCCTGACGCGTCCTGCCGCGTTTAGGTATTCTATGGCCATGCGCTTGCGAACCAAGATCGGACTGGTGGCGGCTGCGATTGTCGGCGCGCTGTCGCTTGCCGCCGCGGCGGCGCCGTATCTGCTGGATGTCGAGCAGTACAAGCCGGCGCTCGTCAAGGCGGTGAAGGACGCGACCGGCCGCGAGCTGGTGATCGAGGGGCCGATGAAGCTCTCGATGTTCCCGCAGCCGCAGATCAGCGCCCGCCAGGTACGTTTCGCCAATGCCGCTGGCAGCACCGGCGCCCAGATGGTCGATGTACAATGGATCGGCGCTTCGCCGTCGTGGCCCGCCCTGATGCGCGGCGACTTCGAGATCGGCCGGCTGACGCTCGCCCGTCCGACCATCGTGCTGGAAACCGACGCGCGGGGCCGGCCGAACTGGGAGTTCACGCCCGGCGCCAGCGCGGCCCAACCGGCGGGGGCGGCCAGTACCGGCCTGCACCTGGCAATCGGCCGGCTGCGCATCGTCGACGGCACGGTGAGCTACACCAACCCGCAGACCGGCAAGACGCTCAAGGCCGAGAAGGTCGACGCCACGGCTTCGGTCCAGTCGTTCCAGGGCCCACTGTCGGTGATGGGCAGCGCGACCGTGAACGGCGTGCCGCTGGCCCTGGAGTTCTCCCTGGGACCGCCGTCGCCCGCCGGGAACGACGTGACGTTCAAGCTGAAGGTCGACAGCGGTACCCTGGACTTCATTGGGCGGACCAGCACGTTCGGCTCCGATGCCGAGATCGGCGGCAAGCTGTCGGTGGCGACCGGCCAGCTCACCGATTTCATCGCTGCCGTCCTGCGCGCAGCCGGCGAGCCGCCGCCGCTTTTCGATGCCGCGGCGGTCGGCCGGTTCACGTTCGACGGCGGGGTGGAAGTCTCGCCGCGCAAGCTTGCTCTCAACGACTTCCGCATGTCGGCGGGTGGCGAGGCGGCCTCCGGAACCCTGGTGCTCACGCCCGGCTCCGTTCCGACGCTCGACGGCAGTCTCTCGCTGCCCAAGGTCGATCTCGAGAAGTGGCTGACCCTGCTTCGGCAGCCCGCGCTGCTCGCGCCTCAGGCGTCGGGGCCAGCCGGCAAGGCGCCGCCGGCGGTACCGGCCCTCACGGTGAACCTCGCCGTCGAGGCGGCCGAGGTCGTCTACCGTAAAGGCGTGATACGCGACGTATCGGTGGGACTTGACCTGCACAAGGGCGCCCTCGCGCTGTCGCGGCTCCGCGCCATCCTGCCCGGCGGCATGGTGGTCGTGGCGACCTCGGCCGTGACCGGCGGTCCGGCCCGGCCGGCCGCCCGTGGCGAGTTCCTGGTGATCGGGCCCAGGCTGCGCGAGACCCTGGCCTGGCTCGAGATCGACACCGCCGGCGTGCCGGCCGACCGCCTGCAGACCTTCGAGGCGCGTGGCAAGATGGTGTCTTCGGCCGGGCAGATGCACGTGAGCGACGCCACCTTCGCCCTCGACGGCGTTTCCGGCACCGGCGCGGTGTCGGTGACGCTGGGCGCGCCGCCCGCGGTGTCGGTGCAGATCGACCTAAAACAGTTCGATCTCGACGCCTATGTGCCGACGGCGCGCGCCACCGCAGCCGAGGTCCCGTCCGTAGCACCGCCCGAGGTCCCTGCGGGCGATGCGGCGGCGAAGACCCTGCCGGCGCCGGCGTTCGGCCTAAAAGCCAAGGTGGGCCGGCTGATCTATCGCGGCGAGCCGCTCAAGGGCGTCGAGGCCGACATCGCGGTGCAGGGCAACCTGCTCAAACTGAACGCCCTGAAGATCGCCGACCTCCTGGGGGCCAAGGGCGATCTGCGCGGCACGGTGGCCGACTTCGGCACGGCGCCGCGCGTCGACCTCGCCTTCAACGCGACCATGCCCGACACCGACCGGCTGCTCGACTATGCCGGCCTGCCGAAGTTCGTGAACGGCAAGATCGGTGCCGCCACCGCGAGCGGCGACGTCGCCGGCACGATGGGCAAGCTGGCGGTCCGCAACCTCTCCGTCTCCATGCTGGGCGCCACCGCCAGCGTTGCGGGGGCGGTGGTCCTCGGCCCCGATTTCCGCTTCGATTTCGCCCGCTTCTCGCTGCAGACGGCGGACGCCAGCCGGCTTGTGTCGGTGGCCAGCGGCACTCCGCAAAGCGGGCTGGGCGCGTTGTCGGCCACCGGAACCTTCAAGGGCGATCCGGCGCGGGTGCGCTTCGAGGGCGATCTCGTGGCGTTGGGCAGCGAGATGACGGGCACGATCGACACCACGCTTGCGGTGCGACCGACCATCACCGCCACCTTGCGCGTTCCCGGCACCATCGACTTCGACCAATGGCTGGGTGTCTCGGCCGCCCCGGTGCCCGCGACCGTATCGCGCCCGCGGCCCGACACCGCGCCACCGGTCGTGGCGCCGCCCCTGCCGGGCGGTGCGCCGCGCACGGCGACCGCCAAGCCGATCGACCTCGCGGCGTTCCGCGCTTTCGACGCCCAGCTCACGCTGTTCACACGATCGATCGTCGTGAGTTCGCTGCGGGTCAACTATGGCGACCTCGTGGCGACACTGAAGGGCGGCGTCGTCAAGGTTTCCAAGCTCACCGGGCAGTTCTTCGCCGGCGCGGTCGACTTCACCGGCACCGTCGATGCGACCAAGGACGTGCTGGCGCTCGACTTCGCCGGCAGCCTGCAGGGCATCCATCTCGGCGAGATGCTGCAGGGGGCCGGCGGCACCAACGCCTTCGGCAACGACAGCCTGACCGTGGCGATCGACGGCAAGGTGAGCATCATGGACATCGGCCTGCGGGGCCGCGGCAACTCGCCGGAGGAGATCCGCAATTCGCTGGTCGGCCGCGGCAGGCTGAGCGGCCAGTTCTACCCGGCGGTCACCAAAGGCTCGCTGTCCTTCGCCTCCTTCGCCACCGGCGTGGCCAGCATCTTCAGCACCGAGATGGGTTTCAACTCGGCGGTTCTGGCGGGCTTCATCAACACCCACAACACGATCACGGGCGATCTCACCCTGGCCAACGGCGTGCTGGTCCTCGACAAGAACGCGGTGCGCGGCCAGAACGCGCAGGCGACCATCACCAGCCACACCAATATCGTGTCGGCGACAACCGACACCGTGATCCTGCTCGACGTCGGCGCCAACGGGCTGGCCGACTACGTAATGACGGTGAAGGGTCCGGTGGCGTCGCCGACGCTCAGCACGCGGGCCGGCCCGGCGCGCTGACGCGGACTAGACGGGACGGACGATCAGGCGGCGCGATTCTTCAGCACGTCCCAGGCGCGGCGGAACGACGGCGCCATCTCCTCGGCCGGCACGGCGCCGGAGAACAGCACGTGGCCCTGCAGGGCAAAGCTCGGCACGCCCTGGATGCCGGCGTTGCGCGCCATCTGGTCGCCGGCCAGCACTTCCTTGGTGTGGCTGTCGCCGGCCAGCATGGTCCGCACCTCGTCGCGCTCGAGGCCGCCCGCCGCACCGAGATCGGCCAGCACGTCCGGGTCGCCGATGTCGCGGCCGTCGCAGAAGTAGCCCTTGAACAGCGCCTCGACGACGCCGTCCTGCACGCCGCGCTGGCCGCCCAGGCGGATCAGCCGGTGGGCGTTCACGGTGTTGGGTGTGCGGGTCAGCCGGTCGAGGTGGAATTCCAGGCCGACGGCGGCGGCCGCCTCGGTGATGCGCTGGTCGAGCTGCCGCGACCGTTCCAGGCTGCCGAACTTGGCGATGCGGTACTGCTGACGCTCGACACCGCCGGATGGCATGTCGGGGTTGAGCTGGAAGGGATGCCAGGCGACGGTGAAGGACAGATGCTGCGCCGCCAGGAGATCGAGCGCCCGTTCGAGTTGGCGCTTGCCGATGTAACACCAGGGACAGATCGCGTCGGAGATGACGTCGATGCGGCCGACGGCCGGGGCCTTGTCCATGGCGAGATCCTTTCGGCTGGGCTGGATTAGCGTATACCTGCCGTCATTTCCGGGCAACGAGGACAGGGTCATGGACAAGCCGAAATACCGCTCTGCGCTGATCGTCGGAACCGGGCCGGGGCTCAGTGCCTCGCTGGCCCGTCTGTTTTCGCGCAACGGTCTTGCCGTGTCGCTGGCGGCCCGCCAGACCGACAAGCTCGGCGCGCTGGCCGGGGAAACCGGCGCGACGGCGCACGCCTGCAACGCCGCCGACCCGCGCGAGGTCGCGGCCCTGTTCGCGGCGCTCGATGCCGCCGGCCGCACGCCCGACGTCGTGGTCTACAACGCCAGTGCGCGCGTGCGCGGCGCGCTGGTCGACCTGCCGCCCGACGACGTGCGGCGGGCCGTCGAGATCAGCGCCTTCGGCGCCTTCCTGGTCGCCCAGCAGGCGGCGCGGCGCATGCTGCCGGCCAAGCACGGCGCCATCCTGTTGTCGGGTGCCACGGCGGGCGTCAAAGGCTTTGCGCTGTCGGCCACCTTCGCCATGGGCAAGTTCGCTCTGCGTGGCCTTGCCCAGTCGATGGCGCGCGAGCTGGCGCCGCAGGGCATTCACGTCGCCCATTTCGTCATCGACGGCGGCATCCGCAGCGAGGCGCGGCCGGTGCCGGCGGCCGCGCCCGACAGCCTGCTCGATCCCGATGCCATCGCCGAGACCTACTGGGCGACGCTGCAGCAGCACCGCAGCGCCTGGAGTTGGGAGATCGAAGTGCGGCCGTGGCTCGAGAAGTTTTAGCCGCGGCCGCTCACGCGCCGCTCGTGTAGCGTTCCCAGTAGCCGGCGGCGGGCTCGATCTGCTCGACGACGTCGATCCACAGACCCGACGGATCGTGGAAGCCCAGCCGACGCTGGCCGAACGGCTCGTCGGTCAACGGATAGGCGATCTTGAGCCCCGACGCGGCCAGCGTCGCGGCGGCGGCGGTCGCGTCGTCGACCTGCAGCTCGAAGCACATGCCCTTGCCGCCGAACGCGTCGGGGCCGGGCGGTGCCGAGGGATGGTCCGGCGTCATGAAGGCGATCGAGGTCGATTGGTCGGCGGTGGTGAGCCAGACGAACCACGAACTGTCGAAGCCCACGACGAAGCCGAGATGGCGTGTCCAGAAATCTCGGCAGGCGTTCTTCTGGGCGGTGACGATGATCGGGTAGCGGTCGGTGAAGCGCATGGCGTGTCTCCTCTGGGTCTTGACGGGTGTGTGTTCGACAATTACAGACAGACTGTCTGTTTCCAGGAGAGAAATAGAAACAGACAGTCTGTCTGTCAAGAGGGAGCATGACCAAAAACACCGAACGTGCCGCGGCCACCCGGACCCGGCTGATCGCCGTCGCCCGCGACCTGTTTGCCCGCGACGGCTTCGCCGGCACGGCGACCGAGGCCATTCTCGACGGCGCCGGGGTCAAGCGCGGTGCGCTCTATCACCACTTCGCCGACAAGGCGGCGCTGTTCGAGGCGGTCTGCGTCGCGCTGAGCGAGGAGGCGACCGCCGCCATCGAGGCGGCGGCCCTGGCGGCACCCGATTCGTTCGGCGCGCTGGTCGAGGGATCGCGGGCGTGGCTGGCCTTCGTGACGCGGCCGGGGGTGCGTCAGATCCTGGTCGTCGACGCACCGACTGTGCTGGGTTGGGAGCGCTGGAACGAACTTGACCAGCGGCTGGGCGCGCACTCGCTAAAACTGGGCGTGGCCGCCGCGATTGCCGACGGCACGCTCATCTTCGATGGCGACCCCGCAGCGCTGGCGACCATGCTGAACGGCGCACTGAATGCGCTGGCGCTGCGTGTCGGCGCCGGTCGCGGCGCCATGAGCAAGGCCGACGCGCGGCGGGCAATCGAGGCGCTGCTGAGCGCGCTGCGCCGGCGCGCCTAGCGGCCTGTTGCCGCCGGCGCGCCTAGCGCTGCGTTGCGTCGACGCGCCTAGCGGCGCGGTGCTACCACTCGAAGCGCCAGGACAGCGCGCTGCCGACGATGAACTGGTTGCGCGAGCCGCCCGGCCCGGTGACGATCGGCGAATTGCCGGCGATGTCGCCCAGATAGTTGTAGCTGCCGAAGGCCACGAAGGTGAGCTTGTCGCTCACTTTCCAGACGCCGCTGGCGCCGGCGCCGACGCTGCGCAGGCCGGCGCCCGGGTAGTACTGCACGTAGCCCGAGTTGATCGACTGGTTGGCGTTGACGCCGAAATAGGCCTGGTTGTAGGTGGCATCGGTGACCGACAGCCGCGGACCGGCCGACAGGAACACGGTGTCGCTAAGCCGCACCTTGCCGTCGACCAGGGCGTCGAAGATCAACCCGTTGCTGCCGCCCAGGCCGCGCCGCAGTTCCACTTTGGCCGCGAGGAAGGGAAGGTCGTAGCGCAGGAAGCCGCCGCCCTCGACCGTGAAGGGCACATTGCCCATGCCGAACAGGTAGCCGCCGTCGCCTTCGTTGCGCGGAAAGCGGTAGCGCAGGATGGGGCCGGCCTTGAAGCCGCTGTTGTCGAACAGCGTGGCGCCGACGCCGTCGCGCGCCGACAGGAAGAACTTGTCGCGCTGATAGCGCAGATCGAGGTTGGGAATGGGCAGGATGCGATAGTTGGCCGATCCCTCGAACCACGGCACCAGGATGGCTCCCGGGCCGATGTCGAAGGTCCAGTCCTTGGGGGGCGGCCCGGAAGGCTCGCTGCCGATGGAAGAGGGCTGGGCGGTCGCCGTTCCCGCCGACAGGACCAGAAACGCCACCAAAGACGCTACGCGACCAAGCAAACCCATCTGGCACATCCCCTGTCCAAAAACCCTATACGGCCCGCAGAACCTGCCGGATCACTCTCCCTGGAGCCAGTTCGCCCCCTCCAGCAAGCGCCGCGCCGCCTGCAGGTCGTCGACGACCCGCAGGCACTTGGCGCGCACCTCGGGCAGCGGCGGCAGGATATCCGGAACCATGATCGCCATGGCGCCGGCGGCATGCGCGGCGGTCAGACCGGGGTTGGAGTCTTCGAAGGCAAGGCACCGCTTGGGCGACACGCCGAGGCGGCGCGCAGCCTCAAGGTAGACGTCGGGATGTGGTTTGGCGCGTGCCACGTCGTCGCGCGTGGCAAGGGCTGCGAAGCGGTCGCGCAGGCCGGCGCGGCCGAGATGGCGCTCCGCCGTGGCCCGGCCGGACGAGGTGGCGACGGCCAGCGGCAGGCCGCGCGCGGCCAGGAAGTCGAGCAGCTCGACGGCGCCCGCCTTCACCGGCACGGCATCGTCGAAGCGCCGCCGGGTGTGGGCGGAGAAGCTCTCGCGAAAGCGCTCGATATCGAAGCCGCTACCGTAGAATTCCTGGATCATGAGGTCGCACTCGCGGCCGGGAATGCCGATCATGGAGTGACAGAAGGCCAGCGGCATGTCGACGCCGAGCGCGCCGGCGGCCACCTGCAGCGCCTCGATGTAGACCGCCTCGGTGTCGATCAGCAGGCCATCCATGTCGAAAAGAACGGCCTCGACGGGTTTCTCGAACATGCTTTCGTTCTAGACTTCGCCCGGCAAACGGCAAGCGGGGAGAAAATCATGCGCATCCACAATCTTTATGTCGATGCCCAGGGCGAGACGCATTTCCGCGACATCGAGATCGAATGGAAGCAGGAAGGCCGCGGCGGCAAGACCTCGGCGCGGCTGCCGGCCACCGGCATCATCTTCCGCGAGACTCCGGGCAGCTACGACTACGAATGGCACCCCGCACCGCGCCGACAATACATCATCAACCTCGATGCCGGTGTCAGCATCCAGGCGAGCGACGGCGAGACCCGCGTCATCGGGGCGGGCGAGGTCATCCTGGTCGAGGACACGCACGGCAAGGGCCATTGCTCCAAGGCGATCGACGGCAAGCTGCGCCATTCCATCTTCGTGCCGATCGAGTAGTCGGTGGAGCGCGCCACTCCAGTGGCGCCTCATCTCTCGCTCATGAGCGCAACTCCAGAGGCTGTGAAAAAATCCCTGGCGCCTTGGCCTGAATTTCGATTCGCTGTCCGCCATCTGATTTGAGCGAG
>JAIETA010000261.1 GCA_019745575.1 Reyranella sp.
TCGGCGGCGACGGCATGATCCACGCCTTCCACATCGAGAACGGCAACGTCTCCTACAAGAACCGCTGGGTGCGCACGCCCAAATGGAAGGTGGAGAACGAGGAGGGCGAGGGTCTCTCCGGCACCTTCGGCAACCCGCGCTACACCGACCCGCGCGTCTTTGCGCTCAACTCGACGATCGCCAACACCAACATCGTCTGCCACGGCGGCAAGCTTCTCGCGCTCGAGGAGGCGCATGCGCCCTTCGCGCTCGATCCGGCGAGCCTGATGCCGGCGACGGCGGAAGGCTACGAGACCTTCGGCAACAAGCTCAACGGCCCCTTCACCGCCCATCCCAAGATGGATCCCGTGACGGGCGAGATGGTGTTCTTCGGCTATTCCGCCACCGGCCGCTTTACCAAGGAAATCAGCATCCAGACGGCCGACGCCAAGGGCACGATCACGCGCGCCGAAATCCTCGAAGGGCCGTATCCCTCGATGGTCCACGACTTCGCGGTGACCAGGAACTGGATCGTGCTGCCGGTGTTCCCGCTCACCTCCTCGATGGAGCGCGCCATGGGCGGCCTGCCGCCCTTCGCCTGGGAGCCGGACAAGGGCTCGCACATCGCCTTCATCCCGCGCGGCGGCACGGTGGCCGACACCAAGTGGGTGACGGCGCCGCCCTGCTACGTCTTCCACCCGATGAACCACTTCGAGACCGCCGACGGCCGGGTCGTGATCGATGTGATGAAATACGACATCGCCCCGCTCTTCCCGCTGCCCGATGGCTCGCCGTCCTCGCCCAGCGCGCCGGCCGCCCGGCTGTTCCGCTGGACCTTCGACCTCTCGGGCAAGAGCAACACCTTCAAGGAGGAGCAGCTCGACGACCGCGCCGGCGAGTTCCCGCGCTTCGACGAGCGCTTCTGCATGGCCGACTACCGCCACGGCTGGATCGTCTCGGGCAACGTGACCGAGGCGGGTGTGCGCCGCAGCGAAGGCATCACCCACTACGATCTCAAGAACGGCCGCAACGCCACCTGGAACGCCGGCACCGACGACCGCTTCGGCGAGCCGGTGTTCGTGCCGCGCACCGAGGGCGCGGCCGAGGGCGACGGCTGGGTGCTGTCGGTGATCTACCGCGCCGAGGAGGGCCGCAGCGACCTTGCCGTGTTCGAAGCGACCGACATCGCCAAGGGTCCGGTGGCGCTGGCGCATCTCAGCAGCCGCGTGCCGGCCGGCTTCCACGGCAACTGGCGGCCGGGGACCCTTTAGCCATGATCGTCGTCCATCACCTGAACAACTCGCGCTCGCAGCGCATCCTGTGGATGCTGGAAGAGCTCGGCCTCGCCTACGAGGTCAAGCGCTACGAGCGCGAGCCCTCGATGCAGGCGCCGGCCGCGCTGCGCGCGGTGCACCCGCTCGGCAAATCGCCGGTCATCACCGACGGCGACAAGACGCTGGCCGAGTCGGGCGCCATCCTGGAGTATCTCGCCGAGACCTACGGCGGCGGCAAGTTCGCACCAGCTGTCGGCACGCCGGAGCGGCTGCACTACAGCTACTTCATGCACTACGCCGAAGGCTCGTTGATGCCGCTCCTGTTCATGAAGCTGGTGTTCAGCAAACTGCCCGGTCGCGTGCCCTTCTTCATGCGGCCGGTTGCCCGGGCAATCGCCGGCGGCGCCGACAAGACGCTGCTCGGCCCGCAGATCACCAATCACTTCGCCTTCCTCGAGGGCGAGCTGAACAAGCGCGAATGGTTCGCCGGCAAGGATTTCTCCGCCGCCGACGTCCAGATGAGCTTTCCGCTGGAAGCGGCGGCGGCGCGCTCGCCGCTGTTCAGCCGGCTGCCCAAGCTCAAGGCCTTCGTCGATCGCATCCACGCCCGGCCGGCCTACAAGCGCGCCCTCGAGAAGGGCGGCCCCTACGGGATCCTGAACTAGGCGGCGCGATGTCGCTCGCACCGATCCTCGCCGCCAGCCCGGCCACCCAGATCCACATCGCCGCGGTGACGCTGGCGTTCGCGGTCGGCACCTGGATGCTGCTGCGGCCCAAGGGCACCCTGCTGCACAAGAGGCTGGGCCGCGCCTTCGTCGTGCTGATGCTGACAGCGGCGATCAGCAGCTTCTGGATCCGCGGCAACGCGGACGGCAGCCTGAGCTGGCTGCACCTGCTGGCGGTCTACGTCATGATCGCCGCCCCCGCCGGCCTGCTGCTGGCGCGGGCCGGCCGGACGCGGGGCCACGTCATGACCATGGTCGGTCTCTACATCGGCGCGCTGTGGATCGCCGGCGCCTTCACCCTGCTGCCGGGCCGGCTGCTGCACCAGGCGGTGTTCGGTTCCTGACCGCGGCGGTTCGTGCTAGGTCCGCCGCAAGGCTCGTCATTCGTCGTTTCATGGAGTGAAATCATGGCTCTTCCGGCCCTGCTGCGCGACAATCTCTCGATCCCGGTGGTCGGCGCGCCGCTGTTCATCGTGTCCAACCCCGATCTGGTGATCGAGCAGTGCAAGGCGGGAATCGTCGGCTCCTTCCCGGCGCTGAACGCGCGCCCCAAGGAGATGCTGGAAGAGTGGCTGAAGCGCATCACCTCGGAGCTCGCCGAGTTCAAGGCCAAGCATCCCGACCGCAAGGTGGCGCCGTTCGCCGTCAACCAGATCGTGCACAGCTCGAACGACCGGCTGCAGCACGACATCGACCTCTGCGAGAAGTACAAGGTGCCGATCCAGATCACCTCGCTGCGCGCGCCCGACGACGTGGTGAAGTCGGCCAAGCGCTACGGCTGCCTGGTGTTCCACGACGTGACCAACGTCAAGCACGCCAAGCGCGCGCTGCAGGCCGGAGTCGACGGCCTGATCCTGGTCTGCGCCGGCGCCGGCGGCCATGCCGGCGCGCTGTCGCCCTTCGCCCTGGTGCCGGAAATCCGCCAGTTCTACGACGGCACCATCCTGCTCTCGGGTTCGATCTCCAACGGCGCCTCGGTGCTGGCGGCCCAGGCGATGGGCGCCGATCTCGCCTATCTCGGCACGCGTTTCACCGCCAGCAAGGAGGGCAACGCGACCGAGGGCAACAAGCAGTGCATCATCGAGTCGAGCGGCGAGGAGATCGTCTACACCAACCTGTTCACCGGCGTGCACGGCAACTACCTCAAGCGCAGCATCGCCGCCGCCGGCCTCGATCCCGACGCGCTGCCCGAAGCCGACAAGAGCAAGATGAACTTCGGCTCGGGCGGCAACATGAAGGTCAAGGCCTGGCGCGACATCTGGGGCGCCGGCCAGGGCGTCGGCCAGATCTTCGACGCGCCGCCGGCCGCCGAGATCGTGGCCCGGCTGAAGGCCGAGTACGAGGCGGCGCGCGCCGCGCTGTTCGCCGGCGAAACGGTGCCGACCCAGCTCAAGCGCGCGGCCGAGTAGGTTGCGCAACGCCAATCAGCGATTCACGCTCAAGGCGCGGCCGGCCAACATGGTCGGCCCCGAGCACTTCGCGGCGGAGACCCTGCCGGTGCATGCGCCGGGCGACGGCGAGGCGCTGGTCGAGACGCTCTACCTCTCGATCGATCCCGCCATGCGCGTGTGGATCAACGAGGACCCGGGCTACGTGCCGCCGGTCGCGATCGGCGAGACCATGCGCGCGAGCGGCATCGGCCGCGTCGTGCAGTCGTCCGCCTCAGGCCTCGCGGCGGGAACCCTCGTGCAGGGCCAGCTCGGCTGGCAGACGCTGGCCACCTTGCCGGCATCGCAGCTCAAGGCGCTCGATCTCGCGCTGGGCGGCCCGCTCGACTGGATCGGCGCACTGGGCCCGACCGGACTCACCGCCTTCTTCGGCCTGAAGGACGTGGGTGGCGCCAAGGCCGGCGAGACGGTGCTGGTCTCGGCCGCCGCCGGCGCGGTCGGCCAGCTGGTCGGCCAGATCGCCCGGCTCGACGGCTGCCGCGTCGTCGGCATCGCGGGCGGCGCGGCGAAATGCGACTGGATCGTGCGCGACCTCGGCTTCGACGCCGCCATCGACTACAAGGCCGAGCCCGACCTCGCCGCCGCCATTGCGCGTGCCTGCCCCAAGGGCGTCGATGTCTACTTCGACAATGTCGGCGGCCCGACGCTCGACGCGGCGCTGGCGAACATGGTGCTGCGCGGCCGCGTCGTGATCTGCGGCCGCATCTCGCAGACGGCCGCCGGCCAGCTCTACGGCGTCCGCAATCTCGGGCAGCTGATCGGCCGGCGCATCCGGATCGAGAGCTTCGTCGTGTTCGACTTCGCCAGCCGCTATGCCGAGGCGTGGCGCTGGATCTCCGACCGGCTGCGCGACGGCCGGCTCCGCCAACGCATCCACCTCGTCGACGGTCTCGACAGCGCCCCGGCGGCACTCGCCATGCTCTTCCGGGGCGAGAATTTCGGCAAGCTGGTGGTCAAGGTCGCCGACTAGGTCCGGCCGACCAGCGCGGCGGCGGTTGCTTCCTCGTTGGCGAGATAGCGACGGATCGCTTCCTCGCCGGCCATGGTCCGGTCGGGCGGCAGGCCATCGCCGTGGCGGATCAGTTGTAGGCAGAACCAGCCCAGCGCACCCTTGGCCGGCACGATCGCCTCCTCATAGGCCTCGGCACGATCGATTGCGCCGTCGAGCAGCCGGTTGGGCAGGTCGGTGTCGACGCACATCGGCCGGCCGAGCCCGATCACATCACAGGCGCCCTCGGCCAGCGCCTCCTCCATCGCCGCCCGCGAGCGGAACCCCCCGGTCAGCATGATCGGCACCGCCGCCGCCTGCTTGATGAGCCGGGCATACTCCATGAAGTAGGCCTCGCGGCGGACCGTGCTGTCGCGGGCGCCGCTGCCCATCATGGCGGGCTTCTCGTAGTTGCCGCCCGACACCTCGATCAGGTCGACCGAGGCCTCGCCCAGCCAGCGCACCACGTCCAGGCACTCCTCGTTCGAGAACCCGCCCTGCTGGAAGTCCGAGGAGTTGAGCTTCACCGAAATGCATAAGTCGGCCGCCGTGGCGGCGCGGACGGCGCGCACCACCTCCAGCAGCAGGCGCGCACGGGCTTCCAGCGCGCCGCCCCAGCGGTCGGTGCGCCGGTTGACCAGCGGCGTCAGGAACTGGCTCAGCAGATAGCCGTGCGCGGCATGGATCTGGACTCCGGTGAAGCCCGCGGCGCGGGCGATACCGGCGGTGTGGGCGAAGCGGCGCGGCACGTCCTCGACCTCTTCCTCGGTCATGGCGCGCGGCGGCGCGAAGGCGCTGGCCGGCAGGCTGAGCGGCACGGCCGACGGCGCGACCGGATGCTCGCAGACCCGGCGCGGCGTCTGTCGTCCGGGGTGGCTGATCTGCATCCAGAGCTGGGCGCCCTGCGCGGTACCCGCCCGGGCGTAGGCTTTTAGCGCCGCGACGCCGTCGGCGCCCGGCTGGTCGCGGTCGATCACCACGTTGCCCGGCCGCTCGAGATAGCGCCGGTCGACCTGAACGTTGCCGGTGACGATCACGCCCGCCCCGCCCTCCGCCCAGCGGCGATAGAGCCGCACGTGACGCTCCGTCGCACGGTTCAGCGGATCGGCAAGCCCTTCGGTCAGCGGCGCCTTGCCGAAGCGGTTTTTTAGAACAACGCCGTTGGGCAGCGCGAGGGGACGGGCAAGCGGAGAGGTCATGCCGGCGACTTTGCCAAACCGCACGGCCGCCTGCTAGGGAACCCGCCTGATGTTGCGTCAACTCTACGACTGGGTGATCCGCCTGGCCGGCCATCGCCGCGCGGTGCCCGCCCTCGGTATCGTCTCGTTCCTGGAAAGCTCGGTCTTTCCCATCCCGCCCGACGTGATGCTGGTGCCGATGGTGCTGGCCAACCGCGACAAGGCGTTCCGCATTGCGCTGGTCTGCACCGTCACTTCCGTGCTGGGCGGCCTCTTGGGCTATGCGATCGGCTACTACTTCTTCGAGACGGTCGGCGCCTGGGTGGTCAAGACCTATGGCCTGCAGGCCGGACTGGAAACCTTCCGCGCCGGCTTCCAGGAGCACGGCATGTGGATCATCCTGATCAAGGGATTGACGCCCATTCCCTACAAGCTGGTCACCATCGCCTCCGGCGCCGCCCACTTCGACCTGTTCACGTTCGTGTGGGCTTCCATCGTCACGCGTGGCGCGCGGTTCTTCCTCGTGGCAGCGTTGTTGTGGAAATTCGGCGAGCCGATCCGTACCTTCATCGAGAAGCGCCTGACGCTGCTGACCTGGCTGTTCCTGATCGCGCTGGTCGGCGGCTTCATTGCCTTCCGCTATCTGTTCTGAGGCGGCCCATGGCGAGGAACCTTGCGGGAAAGTGCTTCTGCGGCGCCGTTCGCTACCTCGTGGCGGACGAGTTTGTCTACGCCATGAACTGCCACTGCTCGCAGTGCCGGCGCACGACCGGATCGGCCTTCAAGCCTATGGCCGGAATTGCGCGCGACAGGCTGGTCGTCGTCGAGGGCCAAGACAAGCTCCTGATCCACGGTACGGAGACTCATAACAACACGCTGTGCGGGCTGTGCGGCTCGCTGCTCTACTCGGTGGTGCGCGATGGCGCCTGGGTACACGTTGCCATGGGCACCCTGGTCGACGACCCTGCTATCCGCCCAACCCACCACATCTTCGTCGGTTCCAAGGCGCCGTGGTTCACCATCACGGACGGGCTGCCGCAGTACGAAGAGTTCGCCCGCTGAAACATTGCGCCCTGCCTGTGCCACAGAGCTTGCGCTACAATGGAACCATGACTGCTGCCGCCCTCCTTCCCACCCCCAGCAAGCTCGGCCTGCTCGCCGCGCTGGGCAGCGGCGCGTTGCTGGGCGGGGCGTTGTACTTCCAGTACGTCCTGGGCCTGGCGCCCTGCGAGATGTGCCATTGGCAGCGCTGGCCGCACATCGCCGCCATTGCGGCCGGCCTGCTGGCCGCGGCGTCCTTCGCCTGGCCGCGACTGGCGCTGGTGCTGCTGCTGGTGGCGGTCACCGCGCTGCTGGTGACGGCGGCGATCGGCCTCTTCCACGCCGGCGTCGAATATCGCTGGTGGACGGGGCCGCAGTCGTGCGCCGGCGGCGTGCCGCGCGGGCTTTCGGCCGAGCAGCTGAAGCAGTATCTGCTGGGCGCCCGCATGGTGCGCTGCGACGAGACGATGTGGGCCATGTGGGGTATCTCGATGGCCGGCTGGAACGCCATCCTCTCGGCGGCGCTGGCGCTCGTGTTGGGCTGGGGCGTGGCGTCGCGGCTGAGGGCGCGGCCATGAGCACCGCCCAGGACCGCAACCCCGGCGACCCCGACGCCCGCGCCACCGTCGAGCGCACGATCCGCGTCGACCAGGCCGGCGAGTTCGGCGCCGTGCGCATCTACGAGGGCCAGCTCGCCGCCCTGCGCTGGACCGGGCGCGGCAAGAGCGAGGCCAGCCGCAAGATCGCCGCCATGGCGCGCGCCGAGCAGACGCACAACAGGGAGTTCGACCGGCTGCTGGCGGCGCGCCGGGTCCGTCCGACGATCCTGTCGCCGCTGTGGAGCGTCGCGGGCTTCGCGCTCGGCGCCGCCACGGCACTGATGGGCGACAAAGCCGCGATGGCCTGCACGGTGGCGATCGAGGAGACCATCGACGAGCACTACGCCGCCCAGGCCGCGGCACTGGGCGACGACGAGGCCGAGTTGCGCGCCACCATAGAAACGTTTCGTGCCGAGGAGATCGCGCACAAGAACGAGGCCCTGGCCTCGGGCGCCGAACAGGCCCCCGCCTATGCCGCCCTGACCGGCGCCATCAAGGCGGGATCGCGGCTGGCCATCTGGCTGTCGAGCCGCGTCTGAGGCGGCCCGGCGCTCAGCGCGCGTAGTGGCCGCCGTCGACCACGAGCTGGGTGCCGGTGACGAAAGCCGACTCGTCGCTGGCGAGATAGAGCACCGCATTGGCGATGTCGCGCGGTTCGCCGAACCGGCCGAGCGGTGCACCGGCCACCAGCCGCTGACGCGCGGCCTCCGGTTCGCGATAGGCCGCGATCACGCCCTGCAGCATCGGCGTGTCCATGTAGCCGGGATGGACGGAGTTGACCCGGATGTTGGTCTTGAGCAGCGCAAACTCTAGCGCCACCGCCCGCGTGAGGAGCGTGACGCCGCCCTTGCTCGAGCAATAGGCCGCCGCACCCTCGGCGATGCCGACCAGGCCCGCCACCGACGAGATGTTGACGATCGAGCCGCCGCCCGCCCGCTTCATCGCCTCGGCACCGTGCTTGATGCCGAGAAAGACGCCGTCGAGATTGACCGCGTGGATGCGCCGCCAGCGTTCGAGGGTGAGCTTGTGCACCCAGGTGCCATCGGCCGTCCCGGCATTGTTGACCACCACGTCGACCTTGCCGAAGGCCCTTTCGCCCTCGGCGATGGCGGCGATCCAGTCGTCCTCGCTGGAAACATCCAGTTTCAGCGCCCGGGCTCGGCCGCCGTCTTTGACGATGGCCGCCGCGGCCTCCTCGGCCGCGTCGATCCGGATGTCGCCGACCAGGACGGCAGCACCTTCCTCGGCCAGGCGTCCAGCCGTGGCCTTTCCCAGCCCCGACGCGGCGCCGGTGACCAGCGCGACCTTGCCTGCGACCCGATTGCCCATGTCTCAGTTCTGGTCGAGCTCGCTGTCCCAGTAAAGGAAGTCGCGCCAGCTCTCGTGCAGGTAGCCGGGCGGGAAAGCCCGGCCGTTCTCCTGCAGAAGCTGAGTCGTGGGTTCCATCGGCGCGCGCTGCAGGAGCATGCCGCTCTCGTTCAGCAGCCGGTTGCCCTTGAGCAGGTTGCACGGGCTGCAAGCGGTGACGACGTTGTTCCAGCTCGTGCGCCCGCCGCGCGATTTCGGCACGACGTGATCGAACGTGAGTTCGTTGGTCGCGAAATCGCCGCCGCAGTACTGGCAATGAAAACGGTCGCGCAGGAAGACGTTGAACCGCGTGAACGCCGGCCGCCGCGCCGCCGGCACGTACTCCTTGAGCGCGATGACGCTGGGCAGCAGCATCTCGAACGACGGGCTGTGGATCTTGCGGTCGTACTGCGACACCACGCTGACCCGATCGAGGAACACCGCCTTGACGGCGTCCTGCCACGACCAGATGGACAGCGGAAAATACGACAGGGGCCGAAAATCGGCGTTGAGCACCAGCGCGTGGCAGGACTCAAGGCCCGGCGACACGGCTAGCCCCGCGGCCGTTGGTTGGGACTACTGGGAAAGTCCATTCGGTCCAACATGCAGGGCATTGTGGCAAGGCTTTCCGGGAAACACAATATGTCGATCTGGCGTTCATCGACACTCCACATAACGATAACATGACGGTCACAGGGAGGATCTCTTGGACAGCACCACCCGCACCCGACCGGCCGGCACCTTTCTATTGCCGCCGGCCGATCTCGCTTCGCTTGGCATCCGCGGCGAGCAGATCGAGCGGCTCGTCGCGCTGATCGAGCGCCACATCGCCGACGGCCGCTATCCTGGCTGCCAGATCGCGCTGGCGCGGCACGGCAAGCTCGGCCTGTTCAAGAGCTTCGGCAACGCCGCGACCGAGCCGGCGCCGCGCGCCGCGGCCGACGACACATTGTGGCTGCTCTACTCCAACACCAAGGTGGTGACCGCCGTCGCGCTGTGGGTGCTGGCGGAGCGCGGCCTGTTCTCTTTCTCCGACCGGATCGCCGACCACGTGCCGGCGTTCGCCAAGAACGCCAAGGGCGATATCACCGTCCTGCAGGTCATCACCCACCAGGCGGGCTTCCCCAACGCCGTGGTCGGGCCCGACGCCTGGGCCGACCACGGGCGGCTACGCGAGGTGGTCTGCGACTTCGCGCTCGAATGGTCGCCCGGCTCGCGGGTTCACTATCACGGCCAGAGCGCGCACTGGACGCTCGGCGTGCTGATCGAGGCGCTCACCGGCCGGGACTTCCGCGATGTCATCCGCGAGACCGTCTGCGACAGGCTGGGTCTCGGCCGCGAACTCTATGTCGGTCTGCCGGAAAGCGAATTCGGCCGCGCCGCCGACATGCATGAACCGCTGCCGAGCGGGGCCGGCTCCCGGCCCCTCGCCGACAACAACTCGCCGGCGTGGCGAAGGAGCGGCGCGCCGGGCGCGGCCGGCTACGGCACGGCGCGCGCGATGGCGGCACTCTACCAGATGATGCTGAACGGCGGCGAACTGGCCGGCACGCGCCTCGTCTCGCCGCGCCTGCTGCAGTACGCCGTGCGCAACCACACCGGCGACCGGATCGATGCGTTCATGGGCATGCCGATGCATCGCGGCCTCGGCCCGCACCTGCGCGGCACCACCGAGAACGTCCGCGGCCTCGGCGGCTTCGCCAGTCCGCGCACCTTCGGCCATGGCGGCGTCGGCACCTCGTACTGCTGGGCAGATCCCGACTCAGGCGTGTCCTTCGCTTACATCACCAACAACCGCATCCCCGATCCCTGGCACAGCAAGCGACTCGACCAGGTGTCCAACCTGGTGCACTCGGCAATCGTCTGACCAATCGCCGCAGACTGGTCGCTCCACTAGAGACTGTCCGGTGTCAGGCCAGTGTGTTTTGAAATTCGGGCGAGCATCCGCGGCTCAATTTCGTCGCGATCATGGAAGGCAACAAAAAGAAGTCGGGATAACCGTCCCGACTGAGCACACGATGAGAACCGCTTTGACGCTTGATCGACCAGCCGATCCTCATGGGAGCGGCAAGGGCCCGACTTGCGCGGGTCGATGGCCAGTTGGTCATGCCGCCGCGAGCGATATCGAAATGTCGAGAGGCTTGGATTCGCCATGCTCGATACGATCAGCGATAGCGCGCAGGGCAACGATCTCGGCACGTGCCATGGCAGCCTCGCGGGTCGCACCGTAGGCCATCGCGCCTGGAATCTGCACAATCTCGGCGATCCAGCGACCATCCGCTTCGCGTTCGCACTCAATCGAAAGATTCATCGGGCAATCTCCAGAAGGATACCCACAATAGCAGGTTTCTGACGTGGATTGGAGCAAGCTCCTTCCTAGCGGCCGAGTCGTTCGCGGGCGCCGGCTTCGGCGCCGAGCGAGGCGGCGGCGAGTACGAGGGCCGCGACCGACAGCACCATGACCGCGGCGTAGCCGCCGGTCAGGTCGTGCAGCACACCGCCGATCCAGGCGCCGAGAAAGCCGCCGACGCCCGAGCCGATGGTGATCAGGCCGTAGATCCGGCCGAAATGAGCGCCGCGATAGCGCAGCGTGGCCAGCGTCGAGATCATCGGCCCACGCGAGCCCATGCTGCCGCCGAACAGCAACACGTAGAGCCACAGCCACAGCTCGTCGCCCGATCCGCGCACCATCGCCAGCGCCCCGACCCCGGCGATCGAGCAGCCGTAGGCCAGGAGCGCAGCCAGGCGGCGGCCGCCGCGGTCGGCCAGCCAGCTGAATCCGATCATCCCGAGTGGTGTCAGCAGGCCGGCCACCGCGAGCGCCTGCGCCGCATAGGGTCCGTCGATGCCGCGCTCCAGCAGATAGACCATCGTCTGCGGCACCAGCGAGAAGATGCCGATCGAGGTGAGCGCAAACGACGAGGCGAGCGCCCAGAACGGCCAGTCGCGCACTGCCTCGGCGACGGTCGGGCCGCGGTCGGCGGCAGCGCGCGAGCGCGCCAGCCCCGGCGCGCCACGCTCGATCTGCCGCCACGGCAGGAACAGCAGCAGCGGGATGAAGGCGGCGCTCGCCACGGCGAAGGTCATGTAGGCGGTGCGCCAGCCTTCGGTGGCGATCAGGTGCTGGGCCAGCGGAAACGTGGCCATCGCGCCCACGCCCGACGCCGACCAGGCGACGGCCAGCGCCACGCCCAGCCGTCGCGACGGGAACCAGCGGCCGAGCAGCGAGGCGCTGAGCACGCCCGACAGCGTGGCCGCGCCGAAGCCCATGACGATCCCCAGTCCGAGATAGAGGTGCCAGAGCTGGGTCGCCTGCGACGCGCTGGCGGTCGCGAGCGCGGTAGCGGTCATGCCGACGACCGTGAGCGCGCGCAGGCCGAAGCGATCGACGATCCATCCAGCGATAGGGGCTGCGATGCCGCCCAGCAGCAGGGCGAAGCTGTAGATCAGCGTGACCGAGCCGCGGTGGGAGTCGAAGGCCTGCTCCAGTGCCGGCACGAACACCACAAAGGCGTCGCTGATCGACCGGCTCGCCACGCCCAGGACAAAGCACAGCGCCACCAGCGCCCAAGGCATGACCGATCCCATCGCGTCAACCTCGACGAGCGCCGGCCACAACGCAAGCCGCGTGGCGGGCCGGCAGGCTTGCAATCTCCGCATGTGCGCGCCACGTTCCGCGCCGCGGAGGACGGACATCTTGGACGAAACCCTCATCATCGGACGCGGCTTCAACGGGCCGCGCCTGTCGGGCAACGGCGGCTATGTCGGCGGTCTGCTGGCCGGCCGCTTCGACCGGCAGTTCGGCGGCGACGGCGCCGTCGAGATCACGCTGCGCGCGCCCATTCCCCTCGAGGTGCCGCTGCGGATCGCGTACGACGGCGAGGCGCTGATGCTGCGCGACGGCGAGACACTGCTGTGCGAGGCGCGTGCCGGCTCGGTCGATCACCTAAAGCCGCCGCCGCCACCGTCGGACTGGACCGAGGTCATGCATCGCGGCGACGTGGGCGGCAGCCCTGAGGACAGCGACTTCCACTGGTGCATCGTGTGCGGCCGCGGCCGCGGCGTGGGCGACGGGATGCGCGTGTTCGGCGCCTCGGGCCCCGGCCCCGGACGGTCGCTCTCCTGCTACGTGCCGCACGCGGCGCATGCCGACGCCGCGGGGCGCATCAAGCCGGAATTCCTGTGGGGCGCGCTCGACTGTCCGGGCGCTTGGGCTGCCCAGGATGCCGACGACTGGCGGCCGGCGCTGACCGGCCGCATGACGGCCAAGGTGCTCGATCCGCCACGGGTCGGCGAGCGCTGTGCGGTGGTCGGCTGGCGCCTGGGGGCGGAGGGCCGGAAGCTCTACTCGGCGACGGCGCTCTACACCGAGCAGGGCCGCCTCTGTGCGATCGGCCACTGCACCTGGATCGTGCTCCGGAGCTAGCGCTCGCGCACGAAGATCGTCGACGCGGCGTCGCTGTAGGCCAGCCGCCAACCGGGCAGCCGGGCGAGCAGACGATTGGCCGGCTGGGCCGTGTCGAGAAGCGTCCAGTCGATCCGGTAGCTGTCGAGCAGCTGCTCGAGCGGCTCCTCGCCGCGCAGATTGACCGCGTCGCCGAAGCGCTTGATGAACGCTCCGCCGTAGAGTTCGCCGCGGCCGTCGATGAACGTCGGGATGCCGGCGTGGATCAGGTATCCGCCGTAGTTGTAGCTGTTGAACACGCGGCCCGTGAGGCCGGCCGAGCGCGCATGGTCGAGCGCCGCCGACGGCATCGTGGCGGCGGGCGGCGTCGCGCTGGTCACGCGGACGGTCGCAACGGCGCAAACGCCGGCTATCGCCAGGCAGAGCGCGAGAGCGCCGCGCCCTGCCGGCCGAGTGAGAAGAAGGACCCGTCGCGCCAGCACGCCGCCGGCAGCCTCGGAGACGGACCGCAGCGACGGCCACTGGCGTGCCAGCACCGGCGCGATGACCAGCGGTGCCAGCATGGCCAGCAGTTCGGCGTTGCGGGCGTGACGCAGGTAGAGATGCACCAGGCCGAGCACGATCAGCAGCCGCACAAGCGGCAGTTTCAGGCCGCGCGAGAGGGCGGCGTAGAGCGCGACCAGAATGATCAGCTCCTGCAGCGGCTGGCTGTGGAAGTCGGGCGACTTCCACTCGGCGATCATGCCGAGCGTCTCGCCGATGCCGAAGATGCGCAGCGTGACCAGGATCGACTCGGGACCGTAGGGCGTGATGCAGGCGACCAGGCCGGCCGCGACGCCGAACTTCGCCCAGGCGATGAACAGCGACCGGCGCTCGACTGAGTCGCGGGCGCCGACGAGGGCGTCCAGCGCGAAGGCGCCGCACAGCAGCAGACCGAGCGTGAAGCCGCCATGCAGGTTCGCCCACAACAGCATGGCGAGCAGCAGCAGCGGCTCGGGGGCGCGGCGCTCCTCGACCGCCCGAACGAGACCGGCTACCCACCACAGCATGACCGGGAAGGCGAACAGGTGCGGGCGCGCCAGGGAGTGCGGCGCGCTCATCACGATCGCGGCCAAGGTGAACAGCA
>JAIETA010000182.1 GCA_019745575.1 Reyranella sp.
CGACATCTGGCGCATGCGCCCGGGTTTCTGCAGCGCCTCGAGCAGGTGCTGACGCCGCTGCAGGTCGATGGCTCGCTCGATCGCGCGATCGGCGCCAATCGGGTGGCGGCCCGGCAAGAGGCGGCGCAGCTGGCGCGGGCGATTTCGGCCGAGCGACCGCGGCGCGCGGCGGAGATCGAGGCGGGCGTGTCGGGCTTCGTCGATCACGCCATCGGCAAGATGGTGACCATCTGCCGGGCGATCCGCGTGGCGCGGGGCGCGCCGCTCTAGGTCATTCTGCCGCCGCCCGGCGAGCGCCCGCCCGGCGCGCCAGCCACTCCTGCATGGCGTCTTCCATGGTCGAGAACACGGCACCGCCCTCGATCAGGCGCTGGATCAGGCGCTCCAGCATCATCATGCGATGGCCGCGGCCGATCACATGCGGGTGGAAGGTGTAGGTCAGGATCCCGAAGTCGCAGACGCGGGTCATGTAGGTGTAGTCGTCGACGAAATTCTCCAGCACGGCCGAGGCGTTCATCAGGCCGGCCTGGATCGAGCCGTTGGGATTGCGCATGTATTCGAAGTGCGGGAAGTCGTCGAGCGACCAGCTGATGGGCATCTCGAGCAGTTCGGTCTCGCGACCGCGCACGAACGGCTTGTGCAGCTCGGCCACGTCGCCCTGACGGGCGTAGTAGCAGTCGTAGTCGTGGCCCATCATCGAGCTGTCGTAGCGGATGCCGTGCTTCAGGAGCAGTTCGATCGAGTGGGGCGAGAGATCCCAGGCCGGCGAGCGGTAACCGCGGGCGGTCCGGCCGCTGATCCGCCGGATCGACTCGTTGCCGCGCACGATCTCCTCTTCCTCCTCCTCTCGCGAAAGCGTGACCGGCAGGCGATGCGTCCAGCCGTGATGGGCGAGTTCGTGGCCGGCCTCGACGTAGGGCATCACGGCCTCCGGCGTGCTGTCGATCGTGTGGCCGGGCGTGAAAAACGTGGCCTTGACCCCGTAGCGCGCCAGCAGCGTCATGAGGCGCGGGATGACCACCATGTCGTACTCGCCGCGCGAAATCGCAGTCGGAGAGGTAAGGCCGCGGGCGATGAAGCCCGACAGGTGGTCGTGGTCGAAGGTCAGGCAGACGACGTGGCGTGGCATGGCGGAGTTCCTCGGGGTGGCCCGCCAGCTTAGGCAGATTTGTTGCCTTCGCCCACGGGAGCCTGCATGATCCCTCCAAATACAAGCACCGCAAAGCGTGCGATCTAGGGAGGGGTCATGGTGGGCGTATCCGCCCGGCGCGCGGTCGCGTACGAGACGGACAACCAGCTCGTGGTCGAGGGGGTGTCCAAGCGGTTCGGCGGCGTGGTCGCCGTCGAGGACGTCTCGCTCGAGGTGCCGCGCGGCAGCATCGTCTCGATCATCGGCCCCAACGGCGCCGGCAAGACGTCGCTGCTCAACATGATTTCGGGCTTCTACAAGCCCGACAGCGGCCGGGTTGCCCTTGAGGGCAAGGATATCACCCAGAAGAAGCCGAGCGACATCGCGGCCCTGGGAATCGCCCGGACCTTCCAGAACATCGCGCTGTTTAGCGGCCTGACCGTGCTCGACAACCTGATGCTCGGGCGCCACGTGCGGATGAAGGCGGGCGTGCTGTCGAGCGTCATCTACTGGGGACTGGCGCAGAAGGAGGACATCGCCCATCGCGAGGCGGTCGAGGAGATCCTCGAGTTCCTGAAGCTGCAGGATCTGCGCCGGCAGCCGACGGCGGCGCTGGCCTACGGGCTGCGCAAGCGCGTCGAACTGGGACGGGCGCTGGCGTCGCAGCCCAAGGTACTGCTGCTCGACGAGCCGATGGGCGGCATGAACCAGGACGAGAAGGAGGACATGGCGCGCTATGTCCTCGATGTGAACCAGGAGCGCGGCGTGACCGTCGTGCTGATCGAACACGACATGGGCGTCGTGATGGACATTTCCGACAAGGTGGTCGTGCTCGATCGCGGCCGCGGCATCGCCGTCGGCACGCCGGACGAGGTCCAGCGCAATCCCAAGGTCGTCGAGGCCTATCTCGGAACGGCCAAAGGCGGGGCCAAGGCATGAGTGCGGCCAGCGCTTCCGGCGACATGACGCTGCCCAGGCTGCTGCAGCGCAATGCCGACCTTGATCCCGCAGGCGCCGGCATCCGCGAGAAGACCCGCGGCGTCTGGCAGACCCACAGCTGGGCCGACTACCGCGACAACGTGCACGACTTCGCCCTTGGCCTGGCGTCACTGGGTTTCCGTCGCGGCGACAAGCTGTCGGTGATCGGCGACAACCGCCCGCAACTCTACTTCGCCCAGCTCGCGGCGCAGGTACTGGGTGGCGTCTCGGTGCCGGTCTACCAGGATTCGATCGCCTCGGAGCTGGTCTACGTCCTCAACCATGCCGAGGTGTCGGTCATCGTGGCCGAGGACCAGGAGCAGGTCGACAAGGCGCTGTCGCTCAAGGACAAGCTGCCACGGCTGCGATTGATCGTGTTCGATGACCCGCGCGGCCTGTGGGCCTACGACGACGCGGCGCTTCGCTCCTTCGCGAGCGTGCTCGAGGCCGGGCGGGCCTTCGGTGCGGCGAACCCGGGCTACTACGAGGCGGAACTCGGAAAAGGCGCCGCCGGCGATACGGCGATGATCGCCTACACGTCGGGCACCACGGGCACGCCCAAGGGCGCCATGCTCAGCCACAGCAACATGATCAGGGCGGCCGAGGCCTTCATGGAAGTGAACGAGGTCAGGCCCGGCGACAACTGGCTGTCGTATCTGCCGATGGCCTGGGTCGGTGACGCCGCCTTCACCCTCGGCATGGCACTGGCGGCGCGGCTCACCGCCAACTGCCCGGAGAATCCCGAGACGGTGCAGCGCGACCTGCGCGAACTCGGACCCAATGCCATGCTGGCGCCGCCCCGCATCTGGGAGAACATGCTGACCCAGATGCAGATCAAGGGTGGCGACGCCACGCCGCTCAAACGGTGGATCTTCGACTTTTTTCGGAGCCTGGCCGAACGCTGCGAACTTGCCCGCTCCGACGGCAAGCCGCCGTCGCTACTCGACCGGCTGGGGCTGGCCCTGGGCGAGTTGCTGGTCTACGGCCCGGTTCGCGACCAGCTGGGCCTGCGCAACGCGCGCTGGTGCTACACCGGCGGGGCGCCATTGGGGCCCGACACCTACCGCTTCTTCCGTTCCTTCGGCATCAACCTGAAGCAGGTCTACGGGGCGACCGAGGCGTCGGCGATGATCTCCTGCCAGCCCGACGCCGAGGCCAATCCCAACACCGTGGGCCGGCCGATCCCCCACATCGATGTGCGGATCGACGACCGCGGCGAGGTCTTGCTCAAGGGGCCGAACGTCTTCGTCGGCTACTTCAAGCAGGAGGAGGCAACGCGCGAGACGATGACGACCGATGGTTGGCTGAAGACCGGCGACGCCGGGTTCTTCGACAAGCAGGGCCATCTCGTCATCATCGACCGCGCCAAGGATGTCGGGAAGCTCGCCGACGGCTCGGCCTTCGCGCCGCAGTTCATCGAAAACAAGCTGAAGTTCAGCCCCTTCATCCGCGAGGCCGTCGCCTTCGGCGACCAACGCCCCTTCGTGGCGGCGATGATCGCGATCGACATGCAGACAGTCGGCACATGGGCCGAGAAGCGCGGCATCGCCTACACCAGCTTCATGGATCTCAGCCGCAAGCCCGAAGTGGCGGGCCTGATCGGAACGGAGATCGCCAAGGCCAACGCGACCTTGCCCGACGTCCAGCAGGTCAAGCGCTACCTGCTCCTGAACAAGGAACTCGACGCCGACGACGCCGAGATGACTCGCACGCGCAAGGTCCGTCGCCGCTTCGTGGCGGAAAAGTACGCCAGCGTCATCGAGGCGTTCTATGGCGGCAAGGCGCAGGCCGACGTGACCACGGAAATCACCTTCGAGGATGGCCGGAAGTCGACGCTTAACGCGACCATCGCGATCCACGACACAGCGGCGGGCGAACCCGGCCGCCGGGCAGCCTGAGGGAGCGGCGATGTCGGAAGACCTCCAATTCACCTTCGCGTTGGTGCTGAACGGCGTTTCGATCGGCCTGATGTACTCGCTGATCGCGCTTGGCTTCGTGCTCGTCTACAAGGCGACGGACGCCATCAACTTCGCGCAGGGCGAGTTCGTCATGCTGTCGGGCCTGATCGTCGCTGTCGTCCTGACGGTCGCCGGGGCGCCGCTTATCGTGGCGGTCGTCGTCGTTCTGGCGGCGATGATCGGCTTCAGCTTCGGCCTCGAACGCGTGGTGCTGCGGCCGCTGCTCGGTCGCCCGGTGGTCGCGGTCATCATGGCCACCATCGGCCTGGCGGCGATCCTGCGCGGCCTGGGGCCGGTCGTGTTCGGCAGCGAGACCAGGGCGGTGTCGCTGCCGATCGGCGACGAACCCATCGTGCTCGGACCGGCCAGCCTGCCGCCGATCCAGGTGGTGGGCGCGGTCGCGGCCGTGTTGCTGTTCATCGCCTTCCACTGGTTCTTCAAGAAAAGCCGTATGGGCGTGGCCATGCGCGCGGTGGCCGACAACCAGCAGGTGGCGCAGGCGATGGGCATCAACGTCGAACGCTATTTCGCGCTGGCCTGGGCCATGGCCGGCATCGTTTCCGCCATGGGCGGGATCGTGTGGGGCAGCATGCTGGGCGTCGACGTCCACCTGGCGCTGGTCGGACTGAAGGTGTTCCCGGTGGTGATCCTGGGAGGCCTCGACTCGATCGGCGGCGCTCTGGTCGGCGGCCTCATCATCGGCGTCGTCGAAAGCCTCGCTGCCGGCTATCTCGACCCCTATGTCGGCGGCGGCACCAAGGACTTCGCGCCCTACGTGCTGATGATCCTCGTGCTGATGGTCAGACCTTACGGCATTTTCGGCAAACGCAAGATCGAGCGCGTGTAGTCAGATGTTTCACCGCGAATCCGGAGTCTTCAAGACGACCTACGCCGCCGACATGGCGCTCTATCCGCTGCCGATCGCCAAGTGGACGGTGGCGGCGCTGGCGGTGATCTTCGTGGTGATCGTGCCGCTGACGGTGCACGAGTACTACCTGTCGATCCTGAACCTGATCTTCATCGCCATCGTCGGCGCGCTCGGCCTCAACATCCTGGTGGGCTACACCGGGCAGATCTCGCTGGGACACGGCGCGTTCATGTCGGTCGGCGCCTATACGGCGGCCAACCTGGCGGTGAAGCTCGATCTGCCGTTCTGGCTGACGTTGCCGGCGGGCGGCCTCATGGCGGCGGCGATCGGCGTGGTGGTCGGCATGCCGAGCCTGCGCATCAAGGGGCTCTACCTCGCCATCGCGACGCTGGCCGGCCAGCTCATCATCGAGTGGACGATCAACCGCGTGCCGGCGATCTCGGGCGGCGCGCAGGCCTCGATCCAGGTCGACCGTCCGAGCCTGTTCGGCTTCAGCTTCAACACCCAGGGCACGCTGTACTTCTTCCTGCTGTTCTTCGCGGTTCTGGCCATCATCGGTACCCTCAACCTGGTCCGCAGCAGGATCGGCCGGGCCTTCGTGGCGGTGCGCGACCAGGACATCGCCGCCGAGATCATCGGCATCGACATCTACCGCTACAAGCTCATGGCTTTTGCGATCTCGTCGTTTTACGCCGGGGTCTGCGGCGTGCTCTACACCTACTACTTCGGCATCGCCAACTACGAGCAGTTCCAGCTCATCGTCTCGATCGACTACCTCGCCATGATCATCATCGGCGGCCTGGGGTCGGTGCTGGGCTCGATCCTGGGCGCGGTGTTCGTGACGCTGCTGCCGATTGTGATCCGCATCCTGATGGAGAATGTCGGATCGCTGTTCTTCACGACGGCCGAAATGGCGAACGTGATCTCGGGCCTGAGGCTCGGCGTGTTCGGCGGCCTCATCATCTTTTTTCTGATCGTCGAGCCCGAGGGGCTCAACCGGTTGTGGCGGAATATCCGGAGTTACTTCCGGGTCTGGCCCTTCTCCTACTAGAGCGGGGCGTTACGGTGAGCAAAGGGAGGAACCCATGACGAGGTTCGTTAAGCGTTGGTTGGGGATGGCGGCAGCGACCGCTACCCTGGCGTTGGGCGGGGGCCAGGCCTTTGCCCAGAAGGAACTGGTCTTCGGGCTGCATTGCGACCGGACGGGACCGACAGCGACCGTCGGCACGGTGATGTGTCCCGGCTATCACGACTACATCGCGCTGGTGAACAGCAAGGGCGGCGTCGAGGGCCACAAGATCAAGGTCCTCGAGATCGACAACGAGTACAAGGTGCCGCCCGCCATCGAAGCGCATGAGCGCTTCAAGAAGGAAGGCGCCGTACTGGAAGGCCTCTACGGTACACCTCAGGTCTCAGCGCTCAACAAGAAGATGGAAGAGGACAAGATCCTCGGCACGTCGCCCGGCTTCGGCGTGGCGGCGGCGGCCGATGGCAAGCGGTTCCCATATATCTTCCCGATCGCGGCCAGCTACTGGTCGCAGGGGGCCGCTGCCGTGGCGTTCGTTAAGGAGCGGCTGGGCGGCAACCTCAAGGGCAAGAAGATCGCCTACCTCTTCTATGACAACCCGGCGGGCAAGGAACCGTTGGCCATCTTGGAGGATCTTGCCAAGTCCGAAGGCTTTGAGCTGCGCACCTTCGCGGTGCCGGCCCCTGGCCTCGAGATGGGCGCACAGGTGCTCGACATCACTGGCCGATTCAAGCCCGACTTCGTGATCGCCCACCTGTTCGGCCGGTCGCCGTCGGTGTCGATCAAGGAGCTGAAAGGCAAGGGCTATCCTTTGAGCAAGGTCGTGTCGCTGGTGTGGGGTGGCGCCGAGGCCGACATCGTTGCGGCAGGCGGCATGGGCGCCGCCGAGGGCTACAACACGATCCAGTTCGCCGGCGTCGGCAAGGACTTTCCGGTGATCAAAGAGATCGAGGCCATGTACAAGGCACAGGGCAAGGCTGTGCCCAAGGAGTTGGACTCGACCGTCTACTACAACCGCGGCGTCTTGATCGCGGCACTGCATGTCGAGGCCGTGCGCAATGCGATCAAGGCGAAGGGCGGCGCAGCGCCGACTTCCGAGGAGGTCAAGAAGGGCATGGAGTCGATCAAGGGCTTCACCCTGGGTGGCCTCGTCCCGCCGATGGAGATCACACCGGAAGACCACGAGGGTGGCGGCTGGGTCCAGATCTGGACGGTCAAGGGCGGCAAGCTCGTCAAGACCAAGGACTGGTTCCAAGGCTACCGCGACGTCATCAAGAAGCACCTCGAGGCGGAAGCCAAGAAGTCCTGAACGAAAGGCGGGCGGCGCGAAAGCGCCGCCCGACTTGCCATGCTGACGATCAACAACATCGAAGTCGTCTACGACCGCGTGATCCTCGTCCTCAAGGGCGTGTCGATCGACGTTCGCGAAGGCGCCGTCACCACTCTGCTCGGGGCCAATGGTGCCGGCAAGACGACCACGCTCAAGGCGATCTCCGGCGTGCTCCATAGCGAGCGCGGCGAGGTCACCAAGGGCGCCATCCAGTTGGGCGACCGCCGGATCGACGGCATGCGCGCCCACGACGTCACGCGGCTGGGGCTCGTCCAGGTGTTCGAGGGCCGCCGCGTCTTCGAACAGCTGACGACCGAGGAGAACCTGGTCGCGGGCGGCCACGTGCAGGCTGCCAGCAGCGCGGTGCGGCAAGGCATCGAGCTGGTCTACAACTACTTCCCGCGGCTCAAGGAAAGGCGGCACCAGCAGTCCGGCTACCTGTCGGGCGGCGAGCAGCAGATGCTGGCGATCGGCCGGGCGCTGATGAGCCGGCCGAAGGTGGTGCTGCTGGACGAGCCGTCGCTCGGGCTGGCGCCGATGCTGGTCGAGGAGATTTTCGGCATCGTGAGCCGCCTCGTGCGGGAGGAGAAGCTCTCGGTGCTGCTGGTCGAGCAGAACGCCACGATGGCGCTGGCCGTGGCCGACCACGGCTATGTCATGGAAAACGGCCGGATCGTGCTGGAAGGGCCGGCCGACAAGCTGCGCGACAATGCCGACATCAAGGAATTCTACCTGGGCCTCAACGAGGGCGGGGCGCGCAAGTCCTACCGCGACACGAAGCATTACAAGCGGCGCAAACGGTGGCTATCCTAGGCGCGTCATGCGCCTCGTCCTGCCGATTGCCCTTTTGATGCTTGCTGCCACGGGCGCTGCCTCGGCCCAGTCGCTGCTCGTCCAGCAGTGCGCGGCCTTCGGCGAGGCGCAGTACCGCAAGGTCGATCCATCGATCGAGCGCATCGCGGCGATCGACTTTCCGGCCCCGGTTCTGGAGCGCTTCACGGCCAGCGCGGGCTCGCAGGCCGTGGCGGGTGCGCTGACGCTGCGCGGGCGGCTCAGCTATCGCAACCGGCCGGGGCTCGAGACCCAGTTCGTGTGTCTGCTCGACGCCGCGGAGCGGCCGGTCTTCTTCTACGCCCTGCCGGTGATGGCGACGCGGAATGCGCCGACGCCTTTCGGCCGGGGTACCGCCTCGCCGCCGGTGCCCACGATGGCCCTTGCGCCCCAGGCCGGCTCGCGCGCACCCGACCCACCGCGTGCAACTCTACCCGCCGGGGCCATCCGCCTGCGCGGCCTGGTCCGCGATGTCGGTGGCCGGCTGCAGTTCTCGCCGTGCGACGGGGTGCCGCTTGCCCTGGAGGACCGGACGCCGGGTCAGGAGCTTGGCCGGACCTTGCGCGAGCTCACAGCCGGGCAGGAGGGACGGCCGATGTTCATCGAGTTCTATGGCGCGCGCGAAAGCGGGCCGGGCGCCGGCATCGGAGTCGTCGAAGTCAGGCGGGCGGCGGTCGAGACCGCGGGCTGCCGAGAACGTTTCGACCAGCGCGAATGGGTGGCGACCGGCAATGAGCCGTCGTGGCGGCTGGAAGTCAGCGGCAAGGACATCCTGATGACCGTCCCGGGTGGATCGCCGCTGCGCGTCAGCCATGCCGGCCCGCAGCGTCACGGCGCCACGGTGGCCTACGCCGCGGTGGACGGGCTGGAGTTTCTGGTCATGATCGACGAGCGACGCTGCGTCGATTCGCTGTCAGGCTCGCTGTTTGCCTATGCGGTCGAGGTGAGGAGCGAGGGCCGCTCGTTCGCCGGATGCGCGGCACACAATCCGACCATGCCGGCGCCTTGAACGGGAGTAGGGAGGGGCCATGGACGAGGCGGAACGACTGCGCGGGATGATCGCATCGGCAAGCCGGATCGTGGCCTTCACGGGGGCCGGCATCTCGACCGAATCGGGCATTCCCGATTTCCGCTCTCCCGGGGGCATCTGGACGAAGTACAAGCCGATCTACTTCGACGACTTCATGTCTTCGGAGGAGATGCGCCGGGAGTCGTGGCGGCGCAAGTTCGCCACCGACGAAGTCATGCTCAAGGCCGAACCCAATGCCGGCCATCGCGCGCTGGCCAAGCTGGCCGAACAGGGCCGCCTGAGCGCCATCATCACCCAGAATGTCGACGGGCTGCACCAGCGCTCCGGCGTGCCCGAGGCCAAGATCATCGAACTGCACGGCAATGCGACCTATGCGAGCTGCCTCGACTGCGGCCACCGTCACGAACTCGACGCCATCCGCAAGACGTTCCTCGGCAAGGGCGTCCTGCCGCTCTGCGTGAAATGCGACGGGATCGTCAAGACGGCGACCATTTCGTTCGGCCAGGCCATGCCGGAAATCCCGATGGCGCGCGCCCAGGACGAGACGCTGGCCTGCGATCTGTTCATCGTGCTGGGCAGCTCGCTGGTCGTCTATCCGGCCGCCGCCTTCCCGGGCATGGCCAAGCGCCGGGGGGCCAAGCTGGTCATCGTCAACCGCGATCCCACCGACCAGGACGACAGCGCCGACATGGTCGTGCATGCCGAGATCGGAGCGACCATGAGCCGGGCGGTGGGCGTCAATTGAGCCGCGGTCGTTGCGGCAGCCGGCCGGACGGAGTTTAATCCCGGCCAGTCACGGAGGACTCCCATGTTGATCAATCGCAGGACCGCGCTGCTCGGCGGCCTCGGCGCCGCAGCCTTGGGCGGATTGCCGGCGCATGCCCAGGACATCACGTTTTTTCGCATCGGCACCGGCGGCACGGCCGGGACCTACTTCCCGATCGGCGGCCTGATCGCCAATGCGATCTCGAATCCGCCGGGTTCGCGGGCCTGCGCCGATGGCGGATCCTGCGGCGTTCCAGGGCTGGTCGCCACGGCGGTCGCCTCCAACGGCTCGGTCGCCAACGTCAATGCCATCGCCGGCGGCAGCATGCAGTCGGGCTTCGTGCAGTCGGATGTCGCCTACTGGGGGTTCACCGGCACCGGCATCTACGAAGGCCGCCCCAAGGTCGACACGCTGCGGGCCATCGCCAACCTCTACCCCGAGAGCTTCCACCTCGTCGTCCGCAAGGGCTCGGGCATCAAGTCGATGAAGGACCTCAAGGGCAAGCGCATGTCGCTCGACGAGCCGGGCTCGGGCACGCTGGTCGACGCCCGTCTGATTCTCGCCGCTTACGGCATGACCGAGAAGGACATCAAGGCCGAATACCTGAAGCCGCAGCAGTCGGCCGACAAGCTGAAGGACGGCGCGCTCGACGCCTTCTTCAGCGTCAGCGGCTGGCCGCAGGGCGCGATTTCCGAACTGGCGGCGACGACCGGCATCGACCTCGTGCCGATCGACGGCCCGGAAGCCGAGAAGCTGGTCAAGCAGTACAGCTTCTTCGGCGTCGACGAGATCCCCGACGGCGCCTACAAGAACGTGACCGGCGTGAAGACGGTGAGCGTGAACGCCATCTGGGTGACCTCGTCCAAGATCCCCGAGGCGCTGATCTACGGCATCACCACCGCGCTTTGGAACCCCAACACCCGCAAGCTGCTCGACTCCGGTCACGCCAAGGGCAAGGCGATCCGGCTCGACACGGCGTTGCAGGGGCTGGGCATCCCGCTCCATGCCGGAGCCGAGAAGTTCTACAAGGAAAAGGGCCTGATCAAGTAGGGGCCGGGCCGGATCGACCGTCCGAACCGTCGCGTCCGGCGACCCGGGGGAGCGTTTGAGTCTACAAGTCGATCATGCCAAGGCGGCCGAACTCGAGCGCGAGTTCGACGCCGAGATGCGATTCCGGCCGCTTGGCGTCAGCGGCACCTGGATCGTGACGGCGCTGCTGCTGGCGCTCTCGGTCTTCCATTTTTACACAGCGGGTTTCGGGCTGCTGCGCGAGCAGACGCATCGCGGCATTCACATGGCCCTGGTGCTCGGCCTGATCTTCCTCGTCTTCGCCGCCAGCCGGCGGACCGACGGCAAGGCCGCCGTCGGGTGGTGGCGGCCGGGCGGCGTGCCGCTCTACGACTGGGCGTTGTTCGCCGCCGCCGTCGTGTCGTCGCTTTATCTGCCGACGATCTTCCACGACGTCGCCTTCAAGACCGGAAACCCCGACCCGATCGACGTGGTGATGGGGACGATCCTGACCCTCGTCGTGCTCGAGGCGACGCGCCGCACCATGGGCTGGGCGCTGGTGATCATCACGCTGGGGTTCGTCGCCTATGCGTTTTCCGGTCCGTGGATGCCCGGCATCCTGGTCCATCCCGGCACATCGTGGTCGCAGCTCGCCGACCACCTCTACCTGACCAGCCAGGGCATCTACGGCATCCCGATCGGCGTCGTGGCGACCTACGTCTTCCATTTCGTGCTGTTCGGCGTCGTCGCCATGCGGATCGGCCTCGGCCGGCTGTTCCTGGCACTGGCCATGGCGGTTGCCGGACGGTTCGCCGGCGGCCCGGCCAAGGTGGCGATCTTCGGCTCGGCGCTGTTCGGCATGATCTCCGGCTCGTCGGTCGCCAACGCGGTCACGGTCGGATCGCTCACCATCCCGATGATGAAACGGCTGGGCTACAAGCCGCATTTCGCGGCCGGCGTCGAGGCGACTGCCAGCACCGGCGGCCAGATCACGCCACCGGTGATGGGGGCGGCGGCTTTCCTGATGGTCGAGTTTCTGGAGATGCCCTACCAGACGATCATCGTGGCGGCGATCGTGCCGGCCTTCATGCATTTCTACGGCGTCTTCATCCAGGTCCATTTCGAGGCCAAGCGGCTCGGTCTGCGCGGGCTGACGCCGGAGGAGATGCCGGACTGGCGGGCCGTCCTGAAGCAGGACTGGGTGACGCTGATTCCCCTGGTTGCGCTCATCTGGAAGATCTTCGATGGCTCGACGCCTTATCTCGCGGCCTTCTGGGGCATCTTTCTCTGCATCGCCGTGGGCCTGATCCGCTCCGACCGGCAGCGCACGCCCACGCTCGAGATCCTGCTGGTGGTGGCCTGGGCGGCGCTGCTCACCTTCGGCCGGGGCATGCTGCCCGGCGAGTTCGACGACTGGTTCGGCGAGCTCTGTTTTGGCCTGTTCGTCGTGCTGTGCGGCGTGTTGTGGCGGCTCAACCCGTCGCCTGTCCTTCACTGGCGCGACCTAGTCGATGCCTTCGTCATCGGCGCCAAGTACGCGCTGGCCGTCGGCGCCGCCGCCGCGGCGATCGGCATCATCATCGGCGTCGTCACGCTGACCGGCACCGCGCTCAAGTTCGCGACGATCATCGTCAACGTCGCCAACGACGCCACCGCCCTGGTCCATCTTTGGTTGCCGTTCGACAAGCCGACACTGGTGAAGTTCTTCACCCTGGCGATGACGGCTGTCGTGTGCATCCTGATGGGCTGCGGTGTGCCGACAACGGCGACCTACATCATCATGGTGACGATAGCGGCACCAGCGCTCGGCCTGCTTGGCGTGGCGCCGATCGTCGCGCATTTCTTCGTCTTCTATTACGGGGTGCTGGCCGACGTGACGCCACCCGTCGCGGTGGCGGCCTATGCCGCCGCCAGCATGGCGGGGGCCGATCCCTTCAAGACGGGCAACACGGCGTTCCGCCTGGCCCTTGCCAAGGCCCTGGTGCCGTTCATCTTCGTCTTCTCCCCGGTCATGCTGATCGTCCTTCCGGGTTTCAACTGGACGGATTTCCTCCTGACCTTCGCCGGCTGCATCGTGAGCATCACCTTCCTTGGTGCAGCCCTGTCGTCGTACATGCTGGCGCCGATGGCGATCTGGGAGCGACTCTGGCTCGCCGTCGCGGCGGTGCCGGCGATGGCAAGCGGCGCCATACCGCTGCTGGCGAGTATCGCGCTCAGCCTGCCGGTGGTGGGATATCAGTTCTGGAAGATGCGGAGACAAGGACATGCGGCTCAAGGGTAAGACCTGCGTGGTCACGGCGGCCGGGCAGGGCATCGGCGCTGCCACGGCCCGGGCCTTCGCCAGGGAAGGCGCGGTGGTGTGGGCCACCGACGTCGACGCCGCGAAGCTTGGCGCACTGGCCGGGGTCGCGGGGATCCGGACGCAGAAACTCGACGTGCTCGACAAGGCCGCGATCGCCGCGCTGGCCGGGCAGACCGGGGCCATCGACGTGCTGTTCAATTGCGCCGGCTTCGTTCATCACGGCTCGATCCTGGAGGCCACGGACGAACAGTGGCGGTTCGCCTTCGACCTCAACGTGCGCAGCATGTTCTGGACGATCCAGGCGTTCCTGCCGGGCATGCTGGAAAAAGGTGGCGGCTCGATCGTCAACATGTCGTCGGCGGCATCGTCGGTGAAGGGCGCGGCCTTGCGCTTCGTCTACGGCACCACCAAGGCCGCCGTGATCGGACTCACCAAGTCGGTGGCCGTCGACTATGTGGGCAAGGGCATTCGCTGCAACGCGATCTGTCCCGGCACCGTTCAAACCCCGTCGCTGGACGAGCGGATCGGCGCCCTGGGAGGCGGCGCGGAAGCCAAGCAGTTCTTCCTTCAGCGCCAGCCCACCGGCCGCTTCGGCTCGGCCGAGGAGATCGCCGCCCTGGCGGTCTATCTGGGCAGCGACGAGTCGGCCTTCACGACCGGGGCCATCCATGTCGTCGACGGCGGCTGGAGCGTGTGACGGTCGACATGCTGGCCCTCGCGTCGGCGGCGCCGGTCATCCCGGTCCTGACGATCGACCGGCTGGCCGATGCGGTGCCGCTCGCCCGGGCGCTGGTCCGGGGCGGCCTTCCGGTTCTCGAGATAACCCTGCGGACAGAGGTGGCTCTCGACGCGCTGAAGACGATCGCGGCTGAGGTTCCGGAGGCGA
>JAIETA010000007.1 GCA_019745575.1 Reyranella sp.
GGATGGCGCCGCCGTCGAGCTTGGCCCAGATCACCAGCACGTCGGCGATCGGCGAGTTGGTGATCCACATCTTGGAACCCGAGATCTTGTAGCCGCCGGGCACCGTCACGGCGCGGGTCTTCATGCCGCCGGGATCGGAGCCGTGATCGGGCTCGGTGAGGCCGAAGCAGCCGACCCACTCGCCCGTCGCGAGCCTCGGCAGGTACTTCAGGCGCTGCTCCTCGCTGCCGTAGGCGTAGATCGGATGCATGACCAGCGAGGATTGCACGCTCATGGCCGAGCGATAGCCGGAGTCGACGCGCTCGACCTCGCGCGCGACCAGGCCGTAGGTCGTGTAGTTGGCGCCGGCGCAACCGTACTTCTCCGGCAGGGTCGACCCGAGCAGGCCGAGTGCGCCCATCTCGTTCATGATCTCGCGGTGGAACTTCTCGTGACGGTTGGCTTCGAGCACGCGCGTCATCAGCCTTTCCTGGCAGTAGTCGCGCGCCGCGTCGCTGATCGCGATCTCCTCCTCGGTCAGCTGGTCGTCGAGGAAGAACGGGTCCTCCCAATCGAACGGCTTGGCGTCGGCGCTGATGCCCTTGGCGGCGCTCTTGAGCGGTGTTGCGGCGGGGGACATGATCTCTCCTGGCTGTCTCCGTCGCGTCTTAACAGGGACCGGGCGCCGCGAAAATGCTAATGTGGCGCCGGACGCAACCGGGGAGTGGCCATGCGGACGATCATTGTGGGCTTCATTGCGGGATTCGTGAGCGTGCTGGTGTTCCATCAGCTGGGATTCTGGATCGCCACCGAGATGGGTCTGGCCAAGGCGCAGATCTACAACATGAAGCCAGTGCCGCCGCTGGGCGTCCCGACCATCCTGTCGGCGGCATTCTGGGGCGGCCTGTGGGGCATCGTCGGCGCCTATGTCGTGCAGCGGCTGCCAGCCGCGCTCGACGGGCCGCTTGGCTGGATCCTGTTTGCCGGGGTCGTGGTCACGCTGGTGAACTGGTTTGTCGTGCTCCCGATCAAGGGCGCACCCATGGGCGGCGGCTTCCGCATGCCGGGCGTGGTCGTCGTGCCGGTCGTTTATGCCTTCTGGGGCCTCGGCATGTGGCTCATCTCGGGTCTGCTGCGCCGGGCCCTGCGCTGGCAGACGACCGGCTAAGGCGGCGCGGCCGTGCGCGTGGTCGACGCCCAGGTGCACGTCTGGGCGGCGAATACGCCCGAGCGGCCCTGGCCGGCGCGGGCCGAGCCGCACCGGGCGCCGCTCGGCAAGGACGAGCTGCTGGCGGAGATGGACAAGGCCGGCGTCGGCCGCGCCATCCTGGTGCCGCCGTCGTGGGAGGGTGACCGCAACGACCTTGCGGTCGAAGCCGCGGCTGCCCATCCGGACCGCTTCGCCGTCATGGGCCGCTTCGATCCGGACGCGCCGGGTGCGTGCGACCGGATCGCGCGATGGACGGAGCAGCCGGGCATGCTCGGCATGCGCTTTACGTTTCACACCGAGATCCTGCGCCAGCCCCTGCTCGATGGCCGCTTCGACTGGGTGTGGGGGGCGATGGAGAAGGCCGGCATTCCGGCGATGGTGCTGTTCCACCACGAATACATGCCGCTCGCCGATCAGGTCGCGGAGCGTTATCCGGGGCTGCGCCTGGTGCTCGATCATCTCGGCCTCAAGAGCGGCAAGGACGTCTCCGAAGCCTCGAACTTCGCCTCTCTCGACAAGGTGCTGGCTCTCGCCCGCCGGCCCAACGTGGCCGCCAAGGTTTCGGCCATGCCGTGCTACGCCGACGACAAGACCTATCCCTTCGTCTCGTTGCACCGTCATGTCCGCCGTGTCTTCGAGGCCTTCGGACCCGCACGCACCTTCTGGGGGACGGACTGGTCGCGGCTGCCCTGCAGCTACCGCCAGGGCGTGACGATGTTCACCGAGGAAATGCCCTGGCTGAAAGGCGCTGATCTGGAGGGCGTGATGGGGCGTGGCATCTGCGCGTGGCTGGAGTGGACGGACTGAGCCGTCAGAGCGCCCGCGTCACCGTCTGCGAGCCGCCGGCCCAGAGGGGCAGGTAGCTCATCTTGTAGCCGGCGCCGCCGGTCACGATCGGGTGGATGGCCTCGGGCGCGCGCGCCACGCCCTGGCCTTCGTCGAACAGGTAGCGCTGCACACGCCCGAGATCCCAGCCGCCGTGCTTCACGATCTTGCCGGCCATCTCCAGCGGCAACAGGAAGACCTGCTCGCCGCGTTCGTTCCGGCGGCCCATGCCCGACACGACGATGGAGGCCCGCATCGCCGCGGCGATCGGCGCGAGGATGGCCTCGGGCGTGGCGCCTTCGCCGTCGCCCGGCAGCACCTCGGCGGTGCCGGAAACCCCCATCACCGTGATGGCGCTGGTGTCGCCGCCCAGGCCGCGTCGCGCCGTCAGCGTCGGGAACGGCCCGTCGTTGCGTTCGGCGAAGCACAGCGTGTACTTGCCGGGTTGGCCCATGGTCGCCATGTCGCCGACCTCCGGCCGGGCGCCGCCGATGTTGCGGATGACGAGTTGCAGCGCCCGGCCGATGCTGGCGTTGGCGCGATTGCCCGGGCCGAGGCAATTGGTGCCGGCGTTGATGTCGAGCGCGCGGGCGACGGCGCCGTGGACACACAGGGCCACGCAGGCCGTCCCGGTGGTGGTGGCGATGCCCAAAAGGTTGAAATCGGGATCGAGCGTCGCGGCGGCGGCCGCCAGCACCACCGGCAGCTCGGCCGGCCGGCAGCCCGCGATCACGCACTGGTAGGCGACCGCCTCGGGTGTGACATCGCCGAACAGCGGCGGCATCCCGCCCAGCGACTCGGCGCGCGCCGCGGCGCCCGCGATCATGGCGTCGAGACGCCGCCCGGTCGGCGGCACCAGCGGCAGGCCGTCCGAGAGCTCGGCGTCGGTCAGGATCTGCTGTGCGGCCTCCCAGCCGGCCGTCTCCGCGACCACCGGCCAGCCGCACCACTGGCTCATGGAGCGATGCGCACGCAGGCGACGGTGGTGCCGCCGAACGACGGAATGAACGCCGAGTGCTTGCCCGGTCCGCCGGCCACGGTGATGTGGATGTCCTCGGGCGACCGCGCGATCGCGAACCAGTCGCCGTCGGGCTTGTGGCCGGTGCTGATGTAGGTCTCCTGGTTTTCCGCCGAAATCCGCGAGGCATGCACGCGCGAGCGGGCGAACAGCTCCTGGCGGATGCTCTCGATGGTGAAGCCGTCGCGCTTCAATGTCGCGGCATGCTCCGGCCCGATGATGACGAACATCGGCCCCTTGCCGTAGATCGTGTTGGCGCCGGGCGTCGCCATGCCGCCGGCGAAGGTCGTCAGCAGGCCGATGCCGCTGGTGCTGCCGTGGTCGTTGAGATTGTGCGGACCCTCGCCCGACATCACCGTGACCACACTGTCGCCGGCCGCGAAGCCGCGCTGCACGTGATACGGCGTCCACGGGTTCTCTTCCTCGTTCTCGCCGAAGCAGAAGGTGAACTTGGCGGGGTTGCCCTGGGTCGAGCGGTCCATCTCGCCGGGCTTGGCGCCGGCGATGTTGAGCAGCATCAGGCCGAGGGCGCGGCCGATGGTGGCGTTGGCGCGCCAGCCCTGGCCGAAGCAGTTGGAGCCGCAGTTGATGCCGAGTTCGTGACGGGCGGGGCCGCTGACCATGACCATCGGTGCGCAGGAATGCGTGGTCGCAAGCGTGCCGTGCAGGTTGTAGGCGGGGTCGAGGACGCCGCGCAGTGCGGCAGTCACCGCGGGAAAATACTCGGGCTTGCAGCCGGCCATCACCGCGTTGGCGGCCAGGCTCTGCAGCGTCGGAACGACCTGTCGCGGCGGCACGGGCGGGAAGGGGCGGTTGTCGCCGCGCACACGCTCGACGAACGCCGCCACCTTCGCCTCGGTCGGCACGTAGAGCGGCATGCCGTCGCTCCAGCCCTGTTCGGCGGCGAACTCGTTGAATGCCTCGACATCGAGATCGCCGATGTCGATCACTTCCTGGTCGGCCGTGTCCTTCATGTCGCCGTCGCCTCGGCGAGTTCCTTGGTGGCCGTCGCGATACGCTCGGCAAGCTCCTCGGCGTTGAGGCCGCCGATCGGATGCTTCACGACGATCAGCCGCGGCGTGACCTTGCGCGCCCTGGCCTGCGCCAGCACCAGCGGCTTGAAAGTCTCGGTGGCGATCACGTAGGCCGTGATGCCGCGCTTCTCGAGTTCGATGCTGTCGTGGAAACTCCACGATGAGCAGCTTCCTCAATCCGCTATGGCGAGCAGGGCGCCGCGGTAGTTCGCCGCGACCTTCTCGATCAGTTCCTTCGGTGCTCCCTGGCTGGCGCTGTTCTTGGCGACGAAGTCGATGTTGTCGACCGGCCGGAAGGCGCCAAGCTTGGCCCGAATACCATCGAGCAGTTCGCGGGCATTGGGTTTGGAGTTGGAGAACAGCGCGATGGCGTCGGTCTTCCAGTTGACCGGCTTCAGCGTCACGGTCTCGCCGGCCGCGGCGGCCAGACCGAAGGTGGGGTTGACGATGCGCATGGTGTTTCCTCTCAGGTCGGTGTGTTCAGCGCCGCGACGACGGCCTTGGCGGCACGCTGGCCGTCGGCGATGGCGTCTGCCAGGCGCTGACGACCGCCGGCGCGCACGTCACCCGCGGCAAAGACGGTAGGCACCGACGTGCGGCCGTCCGTGTCGATCACGATATGCCCAGACGCGTCGCGCGCAAGGGATTCCGGCAGAAATTCCGCAGCGGGAGACTGGCCGACATAGACGAACACCGCACTGGCCGGCAGCGTGCGCCGGCCGGCGTCCGACTCGACCACAACGGACTGCAGGCCATCCGTGCCCTCCAGCCCCACAATCCGGCCGTCGATGACGGTGACGCCGTCCGGCATTCCGGCCGGCGCCGCGCCGACCACCGTGACGGCCCCGGCGAGCCCCGTCAGTTCCCGGGCCTCGTGGACGGCCCAGCCGTCCGCGCCGGCCACGACGATCGGCAGGCCGGTATAGAGCGGTCCGTCACAGGCGGCGCAATGCGAGAGGCCGCGTCCCTCGAAGCGATCCTCGTCGGGCACGCCGAGCCGTCCCTTGTTGAGGCCCGTGGCGATCACGACGGCGCGGGCGGTGTGGCGCTCGCCCTCGGCGGTTTCGACCGTCCAGGCGCCGTTGCGGGAGAGTTTCACGACCTCGCCGAAGCCGATTTCCACGCCGGCGACGACGGCGTCGTCGGTCATCAGCGACGCCATCTGCGTGCCGTTGAAGATCTCGTCGAAGTCGTGCAGCTCGCCGAGGTTGATCAGCACGCCGCCCGGCGCCAGCTTGTCGAGACAGAGGCACTTGAGGCCGGCGCGGGCGGCTTCGGTGGCCGCCGTCAGCCCGGCCGGGCCGGCGCCGACCACGATCAAGTCGAACGAGGGGTTGTCCATGGCTTTATCAAATACCCTTTAGCGGCCCTTGAACACGGGTTTGCGCTTCTCGATGAAGGCCCGCATCGCCTCCTTCGAATCCTCGGTGCCCTGCAGGTTCACCGTCATGTTCTGCTCGAAACGGTAGCCGTCGCGCAACGTCATCTCCTCGATGGTGTTGAGCGCATGCTTGGCGGTGACGCTGGCGACCGGGCTCTTGGCAGCGATCTGGCGGGCAAGCTCCATGGCCGCTTCCATCAGCCTGTCGTCGGGCACGCAGGCCTCGACCACCCCCAGCCGGTAGAGTTCGGGGCCCGGCACGCGGTAGCCGGTCAGCATCATGCGCCGGGCACGCGAGTGGCCGAACAACCGCATGGCATGGCGGCCGCCGCCCATCAGGCCGACGTCGATCTCGGGCAGGCCGACCGAGGCGCTTTCGCCGGCCACGAGGATGTCGCATGACGCGGCAACGGCAAGGCCGGCGCCGAGCGCGGGGCCGTTGATGGCGGCGATCACCGGCTTGCGGCATTCCATGATCGCATGGAAGCACTCGCGCGCCTGCCGCATGCCGCGCCAGGCATCGCCCGGTCCGCGCCGGGTGCCGGCCCGCGCCTTGATGTCGACGCCGGCGCAGAAGCACTTGCCCTTGCCGGTCAGCACGGCGACCCGCACCTCGTCGAGGTCGGAGATCCGGTCGAAGGCCCGGATCATCTCCTCCTGCAGGTCGGCGGTCTGGGCGTTCACCGGCGGGTTGTCCATCGTGACGACGGCGATGTGGTCCGCAATTTGCACTCGGATGGTCTTGAGATCGTCCATTCAGCTCCTCCCGGCTCCATCAATACACTGCTTGCGTGTCCCGCCGGAACCGTCGTAGGTCGCACAACAGGGGGAAGCAAGGACATGGCGTATTTTTCACAGCAGTTGATCAACGCCATCACGCTGGGCGCGATCTACGGCCTGATCGCCATCGGCTACACGATGGTCTACGGCATCATCGGCATGATCAATTTCGCGCACGGCGAAGTCTTCATGATCGGCGCCTTCATCTCCCTCATCGGATTCCTGATCTGCAGCATGCTGGGTATCGGGTCGGCGCCGGTGGCGATCGTCCTTGTCCTCCTGATGGCGATGGCGTTCTCCGCCGTCTATGGCTGGGCAATCGAACGAACCGCCTACCGACCGTTGCGCGGGTCGTTTCGGCTGGCACCGCTGATCTCCGCCATCGGCGTGTCGATTGCCTTGCAGAACTACGTGCAGCTCACGCAGGGCGCGCGGCCCAAGCCCGGCGGCCAGATCGTGTCGGGCGGCTTCAACCTGTTCAGCGCCGACGGCTTCGACGTACGCGTCACCTGGCTGCAGATCATCATCGTGGTCGTGACGATCCTCCTCATGGCGGGCTTCACCTGGCTGATCGCGCGCACGTCGCTCGGCCGCCAGCAGCGGGCCTGCGAGCAGGACATGAAGATGGCATCGCTGCTGGGCGTCAATGTCGACCGTACCATCTCGCTCACCTTCGTTCTGGGCGCGGCGCTGGCCGCCGTCGCCGGCATGCTGTTCCTGATGTATTATGGCGTCATCGACTTCTTCATCGGCTTCCTGGCCGGCATAAAAGCCTTCACCGCTGCCGTCCTCGGCGGGATCGGATCGCTGCCGGGCGCCATGCTGGGCGGGCTGCTGATCGGCCTGATCGAGGTCTTCTGGGCGGGCTACTTCTCGAGCGAATACAAGGACGTCGCCGTCTTCGCGATTCTGGTGCTGGTCCTCATCTTCCGGCCGAGCGGTCTGCTTGGCAGACCGGAAATCGAGAAGGTCTGAGGCGGTGGGAGTGCGTCTGCCTGCCATGCTCAAGGATGCGGGCCTCACTGCCTTCGTGGCTGCCGCCCTCGGCATTTTCATCGTCGGCTTCCGCACGGTCGATGTCGGCTCGTCCAAGGGACTGAGTTTCGACTACCACTTTGCGGATCTCGCGGTGGCGGTGGTGACGATCTTCCTCGGCCGGCTCGGGCTCTCGTTGGCGGCGGCCGGCCTGCGCTGGCCGGCGATTGCCCTGGGCGCGGTGATGGTCGCGGCCGGCGCGTCGCCGCTAACCCTGCCGTCGGGCTTCCTGCACTGGTTCGTGGCGCTGGGCGGCGTGCTGCTGTTGATCCGCGCCGTATGGCCATGGGCCAACGACGCCGTGACGTTGGCGACCCGCACGCCATCGGGCGTGGCGCTGAAGGACGCCGGGACGAAATGGTTCGGCTGGCTGTTGCTGGCCGGCGCGGTGCTGTTGCCGTTCACGCCGGTCGCCGACCAGAAGACCATGGATCTCGCTGTCCTGATCCTGACCTACGTGATGCTGGGCTGGGGCCTCAACATCGTCGTCGGCCTCGCCGGCCTGCTCGATCTCGGCTACGTCGCCTTCTACGCCGTCGGCGCCTATGCCTATGCGCTGCTCAGCACGCAGCACGGGCTTGGCTTCTGGACCGTGCTGCCGCTGGCCGGGATGATGGCCGCGCTGTTCGGCGTGCTGCTGGGCTTTCCGGTGCTGCGACTGCGCGGCGACTATCTCGCCATCGTGACGCTGGGCTTCGGCGAGATCATCCGCCTGGTCATCCTCAACTGGGTCGACCTGACGAACGGGCCGGCGGGCATCGGGTCGATTCCGGGCCCGACGCTGTTCGGCGCGGTGTTCGCGGAGACGCCGCCGGCCGGCAAGCAGACCGTCTCGCAGATGCTGGGCATTTCGTTCGACGGCATCCACCGGCTGATCTTTCTCTATTACATCATCCTCGTTCTGGCGCTGATCACCAACCTGTTCACCCAGCGCATGCGGCGCCTGCCGGTTGGACGGGCCTGGGAGGCGCTGCGCGAGGACGAGACTGCCTGTCGCGCGCTCGGCATCAATCCGACCAACACCAAGCTCACGGCATTTGCGATCGGCGCTATGTTCGCGGGCTTCGCCGGCTCGTTCTTCGCCGCCAAGCAGCGCTTCATCAGCCCGGAGAGCTTTGTCTTCATCGAGTCGGCGATCATTCTCGCCATCGTCGTGCTGGGCGGCATGGGCAGCCAGATCGGCGTCGTTCTGGCGGCGGTTTTGCTGATCGGGCTGCCGGAATGGTTCCGCGACCTCGGCAACTACCGCATGCTGGCGTTCGGCCTCGCCATGGTGCTGATCATGGTGTTCCGGCCGCGCGGCCTCGTCGCCCATCGCGAGCCGTCGTTGCGCCTCCATCCGAACCGACCGGCAGGCGGCGGATGAGCGCGTCACTCTCCGGCCCTCTCATCGAGGTCGAGCACCTGACCATGCGCTTCGGCGGTCTGGTGGCGGTCGACGACGTGTCGTTCTCGGCCCGGCCGCGCGAGATCACCGCCATCATCGGTCCCAACGGCGCGGGCAAGACCACGGTCTTCAACTGCATCACCGGCTTCTACAAGCCGACCGTCGGACGCCTGACCCTGCGGGGCGGCGACCGCGAGTATCTGCTGGAGCGGATGCTGGGCCACGAGGTCGGCCAGCGGGCGAAGGTCGCGCGCACCTTCCAGAACATCCGCCTGTTCCCCGGCATGACGGTGCTGGAAAACCTGATGGTGGCGCAACACAACAAGCTGATGCGGGCGTCGGGATGGAGCGTGTTCGGCCTGCTCGGGCTTCGCCGCTATGCGCGGGCCGAGGCGGCGGGCGTCGAACTGGCGCGCAGCTGGCTCGACCGCATCTCGCTGCTTGCCGACGCCGACCGGCCGGCGGGCGAGCTGCCCTACGGCGCCCAGCGGCGGCTCGAAATCGCCCGCGCGATGTGCACGGAACCCCGGCTGCTCTGCCTCGACGAGCCGGCCGCCGGCCTCAATCCCCGCGAGTCGGCTGAACTCAACCGGCTGCTGCTGTCGATCCGCGACCGCGACGGTGTCGGCGTGCTCCTGATCGAGCACGACATGAGCGTGGTCATGAACATCTCCGATCACGTCGTCGTGCTAGACTATGGCCGCAAGATCGCCGAGGGCGCGCCGGCCGACGTGCAGCGCGATCCCGCCGTGATCCGGGCCTATCTCGGCACCGACGAGGAGAGCCGCGATGGCTGAGCAGCCGATGCTCGCGGTCGCGGGAGTAACGACCTTCTACGGCGCCATCCAGGCGCTGCATGGCGTCGACCTCGAGGTCGCCAGGGGCGAGATCGTGGCCCTGATCGGTGCCAACGGCGCCGGCAAGTCGACGCTGCTGATGACCATCTGCGGCAGCCCGCGCGCCAGCGGCGGCGCCGTCAGGCTCGACGGCGAAGACATCACCGCCTTGCCGACGCACGAGATCGTCCGCCGTGGCGTGGCCCAGGTGCCGGAAGGGCGGCGCATTTTTCCCCGCATGAGCGTGTTCGAGAATCTGCAGATGGGGGCCACGCTGGGAGTGCCCGCGCACTTCGCGCACGACCTCGAGCGCGTCTTCACCATGTTCCCGCGGCTGGCCGAGCGGCGCGACCAGCGCGGCGGCACACTGTCGGGCGGCGAACAGCAGATGCTGGCGATCGGCCGCGCGCTGATGAGCCGGCCGCGGCTGCTGCTGCTCGACGAGCCGTCGCTCGGGCTGGCGCCGCTGATCGTGCGCCAGATCTTCGAGGTGATCGGCCGGATCGCGCGGGAGGAGGGCGTGACGATCTTCCTGGTCGAGCAAAACGCCTATCATGCCCTGCGCCTGGCCGACCGCGGCTACGTTCTGGCCAACGGCCGGGTGCGTTTGAGCGGCGCCGGCCGCGAGCTGCTGGCCAACGCCGAGGTCAGGGCTGCCTACCTCGAAGGCGGCCACGCATGAGCCCGCTCGACGCCTTCATGTTCGAGTGGTTCGGCGACACGCTGTTCAACGTCGTCGTGCTCAACCTGGTGCTTGTCGGGCCGGCATCGCTGGCCACCGGGCATGCCGTCGCCCTGACCTGGCGCCATTGGGGGCAGGTGGTCTTCTACACCGGACTTCTTTCGGCCACGCTGCGCTTTCTCGACTATGCGCTGGCCGGCGGCGAACTGGGCTCCGTGGCCGGATTCTTGCTGGGCTGGGCGGTGCAGCTGGCCCTGGGTTCGTTCGCCTATCGTCTGACGCGGGCGCGCCAGATGGTCCGGCAGTATCCCTGGCTGTACCGGCGCAAAGGCTTGCTGGGCTGGGAGCCGCGGCACTAATCTAGACCTAATGCTCCACATCCGTGGAGGGGGCTAAGGAGAGGGAGACTCGCATGAAGAAGCTGTACGGTCCGCTTGCCGTCGCCGCGGTCGCCATGATGGCAATGCCGGCGTTTGCGCAAATCAAGATCGGTTCGGCCGGCCCGATGACCGGTCAGTATGCCGCGTTCGGCGAGCAACTTCGTCGCGGCGCCACCATGGCGATCGAGGACATCAACGCCGCCGGCGGCGTCAACGGCCAGAAACTCGAATTGATCATCGGCGACGATGCCTGCGATCCCAAGCAGGCGACGGCGGTCGCCAACAAGATGGTGTCGGACAAGGTCGTCTTCGTGGCCGGCCATTTCTGCTCGGGCTCGTCGATCCCGGCATCCGACATCTACAAGGAAGGCAAGATCCTGCAGATCACGCCGGCCTCGACCAATCCGCGTCTCACTGACGAGGCGGCGACCAAGGGCAACACCACGGTGTTCCGGACCTGCGGCCGCGACGACGTGCAGGGCGCCACGGTCGGGGCGTACATCCTGAAGTTCCACAAGGGCGCCAAGGTCGCGATCCTCCACGACAAGTCGCCCTACGGCAAAGGCGTCGCCGACGAGACCAAGAAGGCTCTGAACAAGGGTGGTCTCCGCGAGACCATGTACGAGGCCTACAACGACACCGACAAGGACTTCACCGCGATCATCAACAAGATGAAGCAGGCCAAGGTCGACATCCTCGTGCTCGGCGGCTACCACACGGCCGGCGCGCTGATCATCAAGCAGTCGCGTGAGCAGGGACTGGCCGCCCAGATGATGGGCTTCGACTCGCTCGAGACCGCCGAGTTCGCCCAACTGGGCGGGGCCGCGACCAACGGCGTGCTGATGTCGTTCCCGCCCAAGGCCGAGGACGACCCCAAGAACGCCGCCCTCGTGAAGAAGTTCCGCGACGCCAAGTACAATCCGGAAGGCTACACGCTGTTCAGCTACGCCGCCGTCAAGGTGTGGGCCGACGCCGCCAACAAGGCCAAGTCGACCGACGCGGCGGCGGTCGCCGCGGCGCTGCGTTCGGGCAAGTTCGACTCGGCCGTGGGCGTGCTCGAGTTCGACGCCAAGGGCGACATCAAGAACGCCGTCTACGACATCTATGTCTGGAAGGACGGCAAGTCCTTCCCGACCGTCAAGTAAGCACTGGACGACATCAGGGAAGGCCCGGCGCGTGCCGGGCCTTTCTCTTTGGGATTCAGGGTCTTGTGGCTCGCTTTCCACGATTTTGGGGCGCTGTGGCGCGGCCACCCCGGATATGGTATCCGGGGGATCAACAGCTAGAGGGGATCGATCGTCGGGATGGCGGGGGCCAGCATCGCGGTCGCGTCGGATCATGCCGGCTTCGACCTGAAGGAACTGCTCAAACGCGACCTGCAGCAAGCGGGTCACGACGTGCTCGATCTCGGCACCAGTTCGACGGCGTCGGTCGACTATCCCGACTTCGGCAAGGCGATGGCCGAGGCGATCGCATCCGGCCGCGTGCCGCGCGGCGTCCTGGTGTGCGGCACCGGCATCGGCATCTCGATCGCCGCCAACCGCAATCCCAAGGTGCGGGCCGCTCTGGTGCACGACGTCACGTCGGCCCGGCTGTCGCGCGAGCACAACGACGCCAACGTGATCGCCTTTGGCCAGCGCCTGATCGGGACGGAGGCCGCGCGCGAGGCCCTGAAGGTCTTCCTCGCGACCAAGTTCGAAGGCGGCCGGCACGAAGGCCGCGTCGCCAAGCTTTCGAAGGACTGAACGACATGAGCCAAGCCGCTGCCAAGATGTCAGACTCGCCTCTGCCGATGTTCACCAGAAGCCTCGCCGAGGCCGACCCGGCGGTCCACGCGACGGTCGAGGGCGAACTCGCCCGCCAGCGCGAGCAGATCGAGCTGATCGCCTCGGAGAACATCGTGTCGCGGGCGGTGCTCGAGGCGGCGGGCTCGGTGCTGACCAACAAATATGCCGAGGGCTATCCCGGCCGGCGCTACTACGGCGGCTGCGAGGAGGTCGACAAGGCCGAGCAGCTCGCCATCGAGCGGGCGTGCAAGCTGTTCGGCTGCTCGTTCGCCAACGTGCAGCCGCATTCCGGCGCACAGGCCAACCAGGCCGTCTTCCTGGCCCTGCTGAAGCCCGGCGACACCTTCATGGGCATGGCGCTCGACCAGGGCGGCCATCTCACTCACGGCTCGCCCGCCAACCAGTCGGGCAAGTGGTTCAAGGTGGTTTCGTACGGCGTCAAGCCCGACACCCACCTGATCAACTACGACCAGATGGAGGACGTGGCGCGTCGCGAACGGCCGAAGCTGATCGTGGCCGGCGCCTCGGCCTACTCGCGCCACATCGACTGGGCGCGTTTCCGCAAGGTGGCGGACGAGATCGGCGCCTTCTTCATGGTCGACATGGCGCACTATGCCGGCCTGGTCGCGGCCGGCGTCTATCCCAGCCCCTTGCCGCACGCCCATGTCGTGACGACGACGACCCACAAGACGCTGCGCGGGCCGCGCGGCGGCATGGTGCTGTCGACCGACGCTGAGATCGGCAAGAAGATCAACTCCGCGGTGTTTCCCGGCCTGCAGGGCGGTCCGCTGATGCACATCATCGCCGCCAAGGCCGTGGCCTTCGGCGAGGCGCTCAGGCCCGACTTCAAGGTCTATGCCCAGAATGTCATCGACAATGCCCGGGCACTTGCCTCGGCGCTGACCGAGCGCGGGCTGAACATCGTCTCGGGCGGCACCGACAGCCACGTCATGCTGGTCGACCTCAGGCCCAAGAAGGCGACGGGCGTGTCGGCCGAGAAGGTGCTCGACCGCGCCGGCATCACCGTCAACAAGAACAGCATTCCGGGCGATCCCGAGAAGTACACGGTCACGTCGGGCGTGCGGCTGGGATCGCCGGCCGGCACGACGCGCGGCTTCGGTGTCGCGGAGTTCCGCCAGATCGGCCACCTGATTGCCGACGTGCTCGACGGCATCGCGCGAAACGGTCCGGACGGCGACGCCCAGGTCGAGCAGCAGGTGCGGGCCAAGGTGCACGCACTCTGCGCCCGCTTTCCCATCTACCGCGACTGACGACGCGCCAAGACATAGAATAACGGGGGAACGAGATGCGCTGTCCATTCTGCGGCCACGAGGACACACAGGTTAAGGACTCGAGACCGACCGACGACAATTCGGCGATCCGCCGGCGGCGCTACTGCCCGTCTTGCGGCTCGCGCTTCACCACCTTCGAGCGCGTGCAGCTGCGCGAACTGACGGTGGTGAAGAAGAACGGCCAGCGCGTGCAGTTCGATCGCGACAAGCTCGCCCGCTCGATCTCGGTCGCCTGCCGCAAGCGGCCGGTCGATCCCGAACGCGTCGAGCGCGTGGTCAACGGCATCGTGCGGCGCCTCGAAAGCTCCGGCGAGAGCGAGATTCCCTCGACGCAGATCGGCGAGCTGGTGATGGACGCGCTGCGCGCGCTCGATCCGGTGGCCTATGTGCGCTTCGCCTCGGTCTATCGCAATTTCCGCGAGGCCCGGGACTTCGAGGAGTTCATCTCCGACCTCGCCGAGACCAACCTCAAGGACTGACGCGATGATGCGCGCGGCGCTCGCGCTGGCGCGCCGGTCGCTCGGGCGCACCTGGCCGAACCCCGCCGTGGGCTGCGTGATCGTGCGCGAAGGCTGCGTGGTCGCCCGCGGCCGCACGCAGGACGGCGGCCGGCCGCATGCCGAGGCCGATGCTATCGCGACCGCCGGCGGCCCGCTCGACGGCG
>JAIETA010000154.1 GCA_019745575.1 Reyranella sp.
ACCATCGGCAGCGTGGGGCCGTCGCCCAATCTGCACGACTATGACGGACAACGCGCGTCCTTCGATTGGAGCGAGGCTCGCAAGACGCTGGCCCGCCTGCCGGGCGGCGGCCTCAACATCGCCTACGAAGCCGTCGGCCGACATGCCGCTGAGGGGCGGGGCGGGCGAATCGCCATCCGCCATCTCGGCCGCGATGGCGCGGTCACGGAGCTGTCTTTCAATGACCTCGATAGCGCCGCCAGCCGATTCGCCAGTGTTCTCGACAAATTGGGCATCGAACGCGGCGCGGCGGTGTTTTCCCTCTGTGGCCGAGTGCCGGGTTTCTACGGCGCGGTGCTGGGCACGCTGAAGCGCGGCGCCGTCTTCTGTCCGCTGTTCGCCGCCTTTGGTCCGGAGCCGATCCGCGCCCGCCTGGAGATCGGGCACGGCGCGGTTCTGGTGACGACCCGCGCTCTTTTTCTCCGCAAAGTGTCGCCCATTATCTCCGGCCTGCCGGAACTGCGCTTCGTGCTTCTGATCGACGGCGTGGCCGAGGACGAATCGGAGCGCGTACGGGCGTTGTCGCCATTGCTGGCCGCGGCGGATGACCGATATGCCGTGGCGGCGACCGGGCCGGAGGATCGCGCCCTGATGCACTTCACCAGCGGGACGACGGGGCGGCCCAAGGGGGCACTGCTGGTCCACGACGCCGTCGTGGCCCAAGCGGTCACCGCCCGGTATGCGCTCGACCTTCACGACGGCGACGTCTTCTGGTGCACGGCCGATCCGGGGTGGGTGACCGGCATGTCGTATGGCGTGATCGCACCGCTGGTGTGCGGCGTGACCAGCATCGTAGACGAGATGGAGTTCGACGCCGAGCGGTGGTACGCGATCATTGCAGGCCAGCGTGTCAGCGTCTGGTACACGGCGCCGACGGCGATCCGCATGCTGATGAAGGTGGGCGTGGATGTCGCCCGCAAATTCGATTTGTCGTCGCTGCGCTTCCTTGCCAGCGTCGGCGAGCCGCTCAATCCCGAAGCGGTGATGTGGAGCCAGGCGGCGTTTGGCCGGCCGTTCCATGACAATTGGTGGCAGACGGAGACAGGGGGCATCGCGATTGCCAATTTCGCCGCCCTGCCGGTGAAGCCCGGATCCATGGGCAAGCCGATGCCGGGCATCGAAGCAGCGATCGTCGAGCGTACCGCGGCCGGCATCAGGGTCGTGGCCGAGCCGGGGATCGAGGGCGAACTCGCGCTTAAAGCCGGCTGGCCCTCGATGTTCCGCGGCTATCTCGGCGAGGACGAGCGCTACCGCAAATGCTTCGCCGACGGCTGGTACCTGACCGGCGACATGGCGAAGCGAGATGCCGACGGCTACTTCTGGTTCGTGGGGCGTTCCGACGACGTCATCAAGACGGCGGGCCATCTGGTCGGACCTTTCGAGGTCGAGAGCGCCCTTATGGAGCATCCCGCTGTGGCCGAGGCTGCGGCGATCGGCAAACCCGATGAGGTCGCCGGCAACACCATAAAAGCCTTCGTCGCCCTCAAGGCGGGCTACGCGGCGGGTCCGGAACTCGAACGAGACCTGATGGCCCATGCACGCCGGCGTCTCGGGCCGGCCGTGGCGCCGCGCGAGATCGCCTTCCGGGGAAACCTGCCCAAGACGCGCAGCGGCAAGATCATGCGGCGCCTGTTGCGCGCGCGCGAACTCGGCCTGCCCGAGGGCGACCTCTCGACCCTGGAGAGCGACGAAAAATGACGGCCAAGCCGCGCCTCACCCACGAGCATGCCCGCCGTCTGCTGGGCCAGATGATGCGCATCCGCGTCTTCGAGGAGCGTTGCGCCGAACTCTACACGCAGCAGAAGATCCGCGGGTTCCTCCATCTCTATATCGGCGAGGAAGCCAACGCCGTCGGCATCATGGAGGCGCTGGCGCCGCACGACAGCGTCGTGGCGACCTATCGCGACCATGGCCACGCCCTGGCGCGCGGTGTCGCGATGGGCCCGGCGATGGCCGAGATGTACGGCAAGGCCGGCGGAAGCAGCCGCGGCCGTGGCGGCTCGATGCACATCTTCGACCGTCCGACTCGTTTCTACGGCGGCAACGCCATCGTCGGCGGCGGCCTGCCGCTCGCGGTGGGGCTGGCGCTCGCCGAGAAGATGGCAAAGCGGCCCGGCATCGCCGTCTGCCTGTTCGGGGAGGGCGCTGTGGCGGAAGGCGAGTTCCACGAATCGCTCAATCTCGCCGCGCTGTGGAAGCTCCCGGTTCTGTTCGTGTGCGAGAACAACCTCTATGCGATGGGCAGTGCGGTCGAGCGTACGGAGTCGGAAACCGACATCCATCTCAAGGCGGCGGCCTATCGCCTCAATTCGCGCCGAGTGGATGGTATGGACGTCGTCGCTGTCGAAGCCGCGACCCGCGGCGCCGTCGAGCACATCCGCGGCGGCGGCGGGCCGGTCTTCCTTGAGTGCATGACCTACCGGTTCCGGGCGCATTCGATGTTCGATGCCCAGCTATACCGCGACAAGGCGGAAGTCGAACGCTGGAAGGAGCGAGATCCGATCAAGCGGTTCCAGACCTGGGCGCTTTCGGCGGGGCTGCTGCGTGGCGCCGACGTGGCGGCACTGTCAGCCGCCGCGGTCGCCGAAGTCGACGCGGCCGTCGCCTTCGCCGAGGCCTCGCCGTGGGAGCCGCTGAGCGATCTCGAGAAGTATGTGCTGATGGACGAGGTGCCGGTATGAGCACGGCGCCGCGCAAGACGACGTATCGCGAGGCCGCGCGCGAGGCGATCCGCGAGGCCATGCTGCGCGATCCGCGCGTCTTCCTGATGGGCGAGGACGTTGGCCGCTACGGCGGTTGCTACGCCGTGAGCAAAGGCCTGCTGCAGGAATTCGGTGAGGAGCGCATCCGTGACACGCCGCTGTCGGAATCGGCCTTCGTCGGCGCCGGTATCGGCGCCGCACTGGGCGGCATGCGCCCGATCGTCGAGGTGATGTCGGTCAATTTCAGCCTGCTGGCGCTCGACCAGATCGTCAACAACGCGGCGACGATTCCGCACATGTCGGGCGGCCAGTTCGCGGTTCCTTTGGTGATGCGCATGCCGACGGGGTCGGGCCGCCAGGTCGCGGCGCAGCATTCGCACAGCCTCGAAGGCTGGTACGCGCACATTCCCGGCCTCAAGATCGTGGCACCGGCCACGCTTGAGGATGTCCGCGGCATGCTGTGGACCGCATTGGAGGATCCCAACCCGGTACTGATCTTCGAGCATGTGCAGCTCTACAATATGGAAGGCGAGCTCAGCCCCGCCGCTGGACCGGTGCCGATCGCAGGGGCGGCGATACGCCGGCCGGGGCGGGACCTCAGCATCATCACCTATGGCGGCAGCCTGCCGAAATGCCTGGCTGCAGCTGAGGCACTTGCCACCGACGGCATCGAGGCGGAGGTCATCGACCTGCGCTCGCTGCGCCCGCTGGACGACGCCACGATCATGGCTTCGGTGGCCCGGACTCGGCGCGTCCTCATCGTGGACGAGGGCTGGAGATCGGGCGGACTCTCGGCCGAGATCAGCGCGCGCATCGTCGAGCAGGCCTTCTATGAACTCGATGCGCCGCCGGCCCGGCTGTGCGGGGTCGAGGTGCCGATTCCTTATCCCAAGCACCTCGAAGATGCGTCGGTGCCGCAGGCCGAGAGCATCCGATTGGCGGCACGCGCCCTGGTGCGCCCAGCATGAGCGACTTTTGCATGCCATCGCTGGGCGCCGACATGGAGAAGGGCACAGTCGTCGAGTGGCTCAAGAAGCCCGGTGACCGGATCGCCAAGGGCGACGTGGTCGCCGTCGTCGAGACCCAGAAGGGTTCCTTCGAGGTCGAGGTGTTCGAGGACGGTGTGCTGTCCGAGATCGTGGTGGCGGTCGGCACTGAGGTGCCGGTGGGCGCGGTCCTGGCGCGGATCGACTCAGGCGAGGTGGCCACGGTTCCCGCATCGGCGCCGCCGCAGGCCGTGATGCCATCGATGCCTGCTTTCAAGCCGGCCGTTGTTCCGCCGCCTCGACCGGCCGGCGAGAGGCTGCGTTTGTCGCCGGCCGCGGCGCGCCGCGCTGCCGAACTCGGCGTCGATCCGCGGGGTGTCGTCGGCAGCGGACAGGGCGGCGCAATCACGCTGGCTGACGTCGAAGCCGCGGTTGCGAAGACCGCCCGTGCCGCGGGCGGGAAGACGCGACGCGGCTTCGATCCCGCCGCCATGCGGCAGGCCATCGCTGGCGCGATGGCACGGTCGAAACGCGAGATCCCGCATTACTACCTCGGTCTGCCGATCGACATGGATCGTGCCCTAAAATGGCTCGCCGCGGAGAATGCGCGCCGCGACATCGAAAACCGGCTGCTCGTTGGGGTGCTTTTGCTCAAGGCGACGGCCCTCGCTCTCAAGGACGTGCCGGAGCTCAATGGGTTCTGGATCGACGGCGAGCCTCGACTGTCGTCGGCTGTCCATGTCGGCTGGGCGATATCGCTTCGCGGCGGAGGGCTGATGGCGCCGGCGATCCACGACGCCGACGGAAAGACTGTCGACCAGTTGATGGCGGCGTTGCGCGATCTGGTGGTTCGGGCCCGCACGGCTCGGCTGCGCGGGTCGGAGATGACCGACCCCACGGTCACGATCACCAGCCTGGGCGAGCGGGGCGCCGAACGGGTCTACGGCGTGATTTATCCGCCGCAACTTGCCATTGTCGGCTTCGGCGCGGTGCGTCCAGCGCCGGCCGTCCTCGACGGTGCCGTCGCGGTGCGACCGACCGTCTATGCCACCGTCAGCGGTGACCACCGCGCAAGCGACGGCGTCAGCGGCAGCCGCTTGCTCGTGGCCATCGACAGCCGCCTGCAGGCTCCGGAGGCGCTATGAGTGCACCAGCCTCGATCGATCGCCTGCGAAAGATCCTCGAGGCCGTCGCCCCAGACCTCGACGCTTCGACGATCGGCGTCGACCAGGATCTGCGCAACGACATCGGCCTCGATTCCATGGACTTCCTGAATTTCATGATCGGGATCAGCAAGCAGCTCGGTGTGGCGATTCCGGAGGCCGACTACGGCAAGGTGACGACGCTTGCCAAGTGTGCGCTCTACGTCGAGCAGCGGGGCGGAATCGGGTGAGCGCTGGCCTGAAAAGTTCGGGCAGGCACGAGCGCCGCGGGCAGCTCTCGCCGAAAGGGCCTAGCGGAACAGGAATCCGACCTGGGAGAGGTCTTCCTCGTCGAGCCAGCGCAGGCCGCGGGCCAGGGTGCCGGTGGCGGCGCGGGCGGCGCCGCCGTCGCGCTCCGGCACGAGCGCCGGCATCACCTCGCGGGCGAACAGGCGGACCGAACGCGCCGACTCCTCGAAGGTGAGGTCGCCGCAGGCGAAGCGGCAGATGCTGTAGTTGATGCCCGAGATGAATTGGTCGCGCAGCATGCGGTCGCGCACCGTGGCCGGCGAGCCGGCGACGATGTAGCCCTGGTCGACGGCCTCGTCGAAATCGGGCGTCGAGATCTGGCGCGGCAGTTCTACGCCGTTGGCGCGCCACAGATGGACCATCGAGTCGTACCAGACGTGGAAGGCGCGGCGGGCGGCCGACACCGCTTCGCGATCGCTGTCGAGCACCACGACGTTGCGGGTGTTGCCGACGAAGGGCATGTCCTCGGGCGCGCGGCCGAGTGCTGCCCAGGCGGCGCGGTAGCGGGCGGTGAAGCGGCCGGCATCGTGGGTCGGCATGGCGAGCGCCACGTTGCAGCCGAGCCCGGCCAGCCGGTCGGCGCTATCGAGCGTGCGGGTGACGTGCCACAGCGGCGGGTGCGGGCGCTGCACCGGCTGCATCACCAGCGGCACGTCCTTCAGGGTGAAGAACCGGCCGTCATGGTCGAGCCGGTCGGCGCCCAGCCCCTTGAGCAGGATTTCCAGGATTTCGTCGAAGCGTTCCTGGCTGGTGCTGGGTTCGATGCCGAAGAAGCCGGCTTCGTAGGGCGAGGCGCCGCGGCCGACGCCGAGTTCGAGGCGGCCGCCGCTCATGACGTCGAGCATGCAGACCTCCTCGATCAGCCGCAGCGGATGATAGAGGCCGAGCGGATAGGCCAGCGGCCCGAGGCGCAGCTTCCTGGTGCGCTGGGCGGCGGCGGCGAGGAACAGGCCGGGCGAGGGCGCCGATCCCAGCGGCGTGCCGTGGTGTTCGGCCACGTGATAGGCGTGGAAGCCCGCCCATTCGTAGATCTCGATCAGCCGCAGGCGGTCTTCGTATTGCCGCCCCAGGTCCGGGCCGGACCGGTCCAGATGGTCGAAAACGGCGAATTTCATATTTTCTTTATGTGACTGAGGGTTGCCCTGTTATTCTACACTCAACTCTGAGGAAAGTCGCCTGCCGGAATGCATATCTCGAAACCCTAAAGGGCAGGCATCACTTCCCTGGCGAGCAGGTCGACGGAACGGGCGGATTCCTCGAACGTGAGGTCGCCGAAGGCCAGCCGGCAGATGCAGTAGTTGATGCCGGCGGTCGCGTTGTCGCGCTTCAGCCGATCGCGAACGGTGGCGGCCGAACCCGCGACGATGTAGCCGCCGTCCAGCGCGCCCTCGAAATCTGCCGGGATCATCTGGCGCGGCAGGCCGACGCCGTGCGCCCGCCAGAGATGAATCAGGGCGTCGTACCAAAGGGCGTAGGCGCGTCTGGCCGCACTCTGGGCCTCGCGGTCGCTGTCGCCGACCACGACATGGCGGCTGAGGCCGATCAGGGGCAGGGCGGCGGCGTCGCGGCCGAGCGTCTGCCAGGCGGCGCGAAAGCGCGCGGCAAACTGGCCGACGCCAAGGGCTGCCATGCCGACCACCACGTTGCAACCCTGCCGGGCGAGGCGGTCGGCGCTCTCCAGCGAGTTGGCGCCGTACCACAGTGGCGGGTGCGGCCGCTGCACCGGCTGCATCTCCATCGGCACGTCGTCGAAGGCGAAGTAGCTGCCTCGGTGGGTGAGCCGCTTCTCGCTCAATCCCTTCAGGATGACTTCCAGCGCCTCGGCGAAACGCTCCGGCCCGGTGGCGGGATCGATACCGTAGTAGCCGACCTCGTAGGGCGAGATGCCGCGCCCGACGCCCAGTTCCAGCCGGCCGCCGCTCATCTGGTCGAGCATGCAGATCTCGTCGATCAGGCGCAGCGGATGATAGAGATTGAGGGTGTAGACCAGCGGTCCGAAGCGCAGCGTCGTGGTGCGTTGCGCCACGGCGGCGAGAAAGACGCTGGGCGAGGGCGCCATGCCGAGCGGCGTCGCGTGGTGCTCGGCCAGGTGATAGGCGTAAAAGCCCGCGCGCTCGTAGAGCTCGATCAGCCGCAGGCGGTCCTCGAACTGCCGGCCGAGATCGGCGCCGGCGCGGTCCATGTGATCGAAGACGCCGAATTTCATGATGGCTTAGAGCGCGCGCTTCTTCGAGGAGATGACGCCGCTCGCGATGCCATGCCACTCGATGGTGCCGGCAAGTCGGGAATGCTCGATCTTGGGGCAGCGGTTCATGACGACTCTCAGGCCGGCGGCCTCGGCGCGCCGGGCGGCATCCGGGTTGACGACGCCCAACTGCATCCACACCACCTTGGCGCCATGCCTGATGGCCTCGTCGGTGATCGGGCCGGCCGCCTCCGAATTGCGGAAGATGTCGACCATGTCGGCCTTGAAGGGCAGTTCGTCGAGCGAGCCAAAAACCTTCTGGCCCATGATTTCCTGGCCGGCGGCGGCGGGATTGACGGGAACGACCTTGTAGCCGCGGTCGAGCAGATATTTCATGGCGAAATAGCTCGGCCGATTCCAGTTGGCGGAAGCGCCAACCATGGCGATGGTCCGGGTGTCGCGCAGGATCTTGCGCAGGTAGGCGTCGGTGTAGCGGTCGTGATCGACGTTCATGGTGGGGACTATACATGGCGGGGCCCAGGCTTTTCGAACCGATTTCGATCCGTGACGTCACCCTGAAGAACCGCGTCGTCGTGGCGCCCATGCACCAGTACTCGGCGGTCAAGGGTTTCGCGACCGACTGGCACCTGATGAACGCCGGCCGTTACGCCGCCGGCGGCGCGGGCCTCGTGATCATGGAGTCGACCAAGGTCGAGCGGCGCGGCTGCGGCACGGTGGGCGATCTCGGCCTGTGGGACGACGCCTTCGTGCCCGGGCTCCGGCGCTGCGTCGACTTCGTCCGCCTGCACAATTCGGTGCCCGGCATCCAGCTCGGCCATTCCGGCCGCAAGGCACGGCGGTTCAGGCCGTGGGAGGGCGGCGGGCCGCTAAAACCGTCGGCCGAGATCGACGACTGGGACGACTGGGAGCTGGTGTCGTCGAGCGGCCTCAACTCGCCCGACAGCGATCCGGCGCCGCGGGCACTCACGCGGGCGGAAATCCCCGAGGTCGTCGAGCGCTGGGGGCAGGCGGCGCGGCGCGCCCACGAGGCGGGCTTCGACGTGCTCGACCTGCACATGGCGCACGGCTACCTGATCCACCAGTTCCTCTCGCCGTTCTCGAACGTGCGCAACGACGAGTATGGCGGCAGCGACCTGAACCGCATGCGTTTTGCCATAGAGGTGGTGGAGAGCGTGCGCGCCCATTGGCCGGCATCGAAGCCGCTGTTCGTACGCTTCTCGGTCGAGGACGATGCCGGCTGGGGGCCCGACCAGAGCGTGGCCCTGGCCAAAATCCTGAAGCCCAAGGGCGTCGACGTGATCGACTGCAGCTCCGGCGGCATGCGCGGCTCACCGGTGGTGAGTGCCGGCCCCGTGACCTACGGCTATCAGGTGCCGTATGCGGAGCGGCTCAGGAAGGACGCCGATATCCTGAGCATGGCGGTCGGGCTGATCGTCCATGCGGATCAGGCGGAGCAGATCCTGCAGGAAGGCCGGGCCGACCTGATCGCGCTGGCCCGCGAGTTGCTCTACAATCCCAACTGGCCGATGGATGCCGCCCAGAAACTCGGCGTCGACAAGCAGTTCGCCTCGGTGCCGCCGCCGCAGGCCTACTGGCTCGCCAAGCGGGCGCAGTCGGTCAAGAGCGTGGTGCCGTCGACCTACATGAAGGGATTGAACCATGGATAGCGTGATGCAGCAGGGCCGCGACATGACCGAGGCCGAATGGCAGGCGCGCTGCGACCTGGCCGCCCTCTACCGCATCACCGACCATTTCGGCTGGACCGACACGATCGACACCCACATGACGGTGCGCATTCCGGGCGAGCCCAGGTGCTTCCTGATCAACAACTACGGCGACCTGTTCCACGAGATCACCGCCTCCAGCCTGGTAAAAATGGACATCGACGGCAACGTCCACAGCAAGGACGGCCGCTTCAACGCGGCGGGCTTCACCATCCACTCCGGCGTCTACAAGGCCAGGCCCGACGCCAACTGCGTCCTGCACACCCACACGCGGGCCGGCACCGGCGTCTCGGTCCTGAAGCAGGGGCTGCGCCCGATCAGCCAGGACGTGCTCTCGGTGTGGGACGAGCTGGTCTATCACGAGTACGGCATGCCGACCTCGCAGGAGGAATGCGATTCGCTGGGCGTGAGCTGCCAGAAGGGCAACGCCGTGGTGCTGCGCAACCACGGCCTGCTGACGGTCGGCGCCACGATCCCGGGCGCGCTCCGGCGCATGTACATGCTGGAACGCGCCTGCGAGGTAGAAGTCATCGCCCGCAGCCTCGACGAGGAGCCGACGCCGATCGAGCCCGACGTCATCCGCCAGTACGGCGAGCGCGCCCGGCAGATGCGCGCCCATCCGGAATACGGCATGACCTACTGGAACGCCGCCCTCCGCCAGATCGAAGGCAAGGGCAGCGACTGGCGGCAGTAGGCGCCGGCAAATGGACTTCAGGGAGCGCGCCGCAAGGCGCGCTCTTCTTCTGGACCAATCGCACGCAAATCCGATAGCACTCGACTGTCGCCATTCATCCGGCGGCGCGCTAGCAAACCCTCCCGCGCAATTGGTTGCAAAGCACCAACTTTCGGTAGAGCGTGAGGCAAGAAACCTTACGGTAAGACTTCCGAGACGAATGTCATGGTGGGCGCAATCGACCCATCCACTCGTACGCTACTGAAGAAGGGATTAGCCGGCATACCGGAACTGCAAGGCCTCTCTTCAGATCAAGCGCTAGAAGTCGTGAACGAGGCCGAAAGACTTGCCGCGGACGAACAGGATACTTCCTTTTACGAGAAGGCCACGTCGCCTCGATATGTCCTTCAGTTTGCGGCACTCCTGCTCGGAGCGACCATCGTCGGGTTCATCCTCTACTGGGGAACTTTTGTTTATATCACACACACTTTCTCATTATCTCGGGGAGGAGGTCGTGCCCTCTTCGCTGCGCTATTAGCCATCGCTTTGGGCATCTTTTATCTCGGCAGGAAGGTGTATCGAAGGCAGACACCGCAGCGATTGCGCCACTATGTCGTCAAGGTTTTGAAGAGACGCGCGATGGCCGGCTCCGCGAGCTAAACTCGATGAGGCGAGCTGGAAGCTCGCGGTCTGGAAGACGCAGACGCCGGCGTCGGCTACTTCGCCGGCGCCGAGAGTTTGACGATCTCGCCCCAGCGACGGAGTTCGCTGGCGAGATAGGCGCCGAGTTCCGCGGGGCCGCCGCGCTTGTCCTCGATGCCCTGGACGGCGAAGGACTCCTTGACCTTGGCGCTTTGCAGCGCCTTGTCGGCGGCGCGGTAGAGCTTGTCGACGATCGGCTGCGGCGTGCCCTTCGGCGCCAGCAGGTAGAAGGCGACTTCGGCCACCATGTCGGGATAGCCGAGTTCCTTGAAGGTGGGGATATCCGGCAGCACGGCCGTCCGCTTCTCGCCGGTGACGGCCAGCATGCGGGCCTGCTTGTTGTTGTAGACCGGCACTCCCGAGGCGACGGGCGTGAACCACATCTGGACGCGGTTGGTCAGCAGATCGGGCAGCGCGTCGGTCGTGCTCTTGTAGGGGATCATCACCGTGTCGATCCTGGCCGCGCGATTGAGCATCTCGCCCAGGAACTGCGGCACGCCGCCGACGAAACCTGAGAAGTTGAGCTTGCCGGGGTTCTTGCGGGCGAGTTCGACCAGTTCAGCGACGTTCTTCGCCGGAAGCTCGTTGGGCACCAGCAGCGCATAGAGCACACCGCCGGCGAAGCCGACGGGCGTGAAGTCGGCGAGAAGGTTGGCCGTGGCGTTGCCGGTGGCCTGGTTGATGATGTTGCTGAGCGAGGCGATCACCAGCGTGTGGCCATCTGGCCGCGATTTCGCGACATAGTCGGCACCGATGTTGCCCGTGGCGCCGGGGCGATTCTCGACGATCACGCTCTGGCCCAGCGTGACGCTCATGTCCTGGGCGAGCAGGCGGGCGATGATGTCGTTGGTCGTGCCGGGCCCGAAGGGCGCCACGATGGTGATGGGTTTGCCCGGCTGAAAATCCTGCGCCCTTGCCGGAACCGCCGACGCTACAGCACCCGCCATCGCCGAGGCGACAGCCGCGCGTCGGGACAATTTTACGGTCCGCATAGGCGCTCTCCCTCTGTCCGTATTTGTATTGGTTCGTCGGAGTTAACGGCCTCGCGTCCCGACCCGTCAATACGCCAGTGGGGTCCGATTTCCGCGAGCGGTTCGCCGGGGCAGCCGATAGGCTGGCGGGTGCATGTGTTGTCCTGCCAGGAGCCGAGATGCCGAGCCGTGTCGCCAACAAGACCTATGGAACCGTCGCCGCCGAGAGGCGGAAGGAGATGAGCGGCCTGGAGTTCGTTCAGGGGCTCGTCGACGGCACGCTGCCCCTCAACACGATCGCCCGGACGCTGGGCTACGACGTGACCGAGGCGGCGAGCGGGCGCGTGGTTGTCACGTTGACGCCGAACGACAGCCACCTCAACCCGGCCGGCACCGTGCATGGCGGTCTTGCGGCCACACTGCTCGACAGCTGCATGGGGCTGGCCATCTGGACGACCCTGGAAAAAGGCCTCAGCCAGACGACCCTCGAATTCAAGATTTCGCTCGTGCGACCCATCACCCCCGAGACGGGATTGATCAAAGCAGAAGGCGTCGCGTTGAACCGGGGACGGCGTGTGGGCATCGCGGAAGGGCGGATCACGGATGGGCAGAACCGTTTGCTCGCTCACGGAACGACCACGTGCCTCGTCTTCGAAAACTGAAGGGAAGGGGGATTAGCACCCCTTTCACTTCGAGCGGATTCCTTTCCCTCGTCTACGGAATGACCGAGGCCAACGGCGGCGTCCGCGCAGTATGGTCAGGATGACGATGAGGTCACCGGTCAACTCATAGGCGACGACGAAGGGCGCGATGACGAGTTCGCGCGTGCCGCGCACGCGGCCTGGCCGGCCGATCGACGGATGCGCAAGCAGCGCGCCGACACGGTCGTCGATTCGCTCGGCGACACGAATCGCTGTCACGGGATCCTGGCGGCGGATATAGGCCACAAGTTCGTCGAGTTCCGCGAGGGCCGATGCCGTCCAGACGATTTCGCGCGGGGTCATGGATGGGCGCGGCGACGGCCTCTTGGCTTGGGAAGCGGGGTTGCGGTCCCGCGTGAGCGTATCCAGGTCATCGCCTGTTTGTGCGGCACGAGGCGGGTCTCGGGCTTGTGGGACTCTTCGAGCGCCCGCCGGATGTGGTCGATCTCGTTGTCATCCTGGTCCACCAGGTGCCGCAAGGCGTCTGCGGTCAGTTCGCTTTGGCTGCGCTTGGTGGTTCGTGCGAGCGAGTCGAGGCGCTCCTTCAGATCGACCGGAACCCGGACCCTGATGTTGACGCTGTCGTCCATCTACCGCCCCTTCCACTCCGGATTGGGCTGCTTGTTCACGAAGGCGTCGATGCCGATCTTGGCGTCCTCGCGCTTGATGGCGCCGGCCATGTAGGCGGTGGCGTAGGCATAGGCCTGCTCGACGTCCATTTCCATGTGCTTGTGGAACAGCTCCTTGCCCTGGGCCAGCACGAGCGGCGACTTGGCGGCGATGGTGCGCGCCATCTCCATGGTCGCGCGATCGAGGTCGGCGGCCGGCACGACGCGGCTTAGTAGCCCGTCGCGCAGCGCGGTCTCGGCGTTCACCGGCTCGCCGGTGAACAGCATGTCGAGGGCGCGCTTGGCCCCGACGTTGCGGCCGAGCGGCACCGAGGGCGTGCCGCAGAACAGCCCGATATTGACTCCCGGCGTTGCGAACTTGGCGTCGGCCGAGGCCACGGCAAGGTCGCAGGCGGCCACGAGCTGGCAGCCGGCGGCGGTGGCGATGGCATGGACCTTGGCGATCACCGGCTGGGGCAGGCGGCGGATCGACATCATCATGGCGCTGCAGCGCGTGACGAGATCGAAGTGGAAGCCGTAATCGTCGCTCGAGCGGACCTCGCGCAGGTCGTGGCCGGCCGAGAAGGCGCGGCCGTTGGCTTCGATGATGACGCAGCGAATCTCGCGGTCCTTCGCGAGCCGGTCGAATTCCGCCTGCAGCGCGTCTATAAGCTCGCCCGAGAGGGCGTTCATCGCCTGCGGCCGGTTGAGCGTCAGGATGGCGACGCGGCCGTCGTCGCGGCGCAGCAGGACGGGTTCGTTGGGAGCGGCTGTCATGGCACGAGGATGCCAGAGAAAGGGAGTTGCGTCATGCCGGTGATGTCGCCCGCCGAGCTGCAGGCGTTCCTGGCGGAGCATTTTCCGCAGGCCGGCCACCTCGATCTCCGCATCGAGCATCTGGACGACAAGACCATCCGGGTGCGGCTGCCGGCGCACGAGCGGCACCTGCGGCCGGGTGGCACGATTTCGGGGCCGACGCTGATGTGGCTGGTCGACTGCAGTTTCTACCTGCTGATCCTGGGCCAGCTCGGGCCGGTGGCGCTGGCGGTCACCACCAATCTCAACATCAACTTCATGCGCAAGCCCGAGCCGGTCGACGTGATCGGGGAGGGCCGGCTGATGAAGCTCGGCAAGACGCTGGCTGTCGGCGACTTCACCATCTGGAGCGACGGTGCGGCGGAGCCGGTCGCCCATGCGACGGTGACTTATGCCATTCCGCCAAAGAGATAGATCGCGGTATTATATTACCACATTCTTAGTCATTGATTCATTGAGAATATTTGGCGTGACTTGACAGCGTCTGCCACGCCGCCCATAAGCGCGCGCTCATTGGAAGAAAGAACCATGCACGCCCTCATCACCAACCAGACTCCCAGCACCAAGACTGCCGACGTGCAGAAGAAGTGGGTGCTGATCGACGCCGACGGACTGGTGCTCGGCCGGCTGGCCACCATCATCGCCTCGCGTCTGCGCGGCAAACACAAGCCGACCTTCACCCCGCACATCGACTGCGGCGACAACATCGTCGTGATCAACGCCGAGAAGGTCCGCCTGACCGGCCGCAAGGCCGAGCGCGAGGTCTTCTACTGGCACACCGGTCATCCCGGCGGCATCAAGGGCGAGACCCTGGGCAAGCGCCTCGAAGGCCGCTTCCCGGAGCGCGTCCTGAT
>JAIETA010000114.1 GCA_019745575.1 Reyranella sp.
ACATCTCCCAGGGTCTTTAGCCCCTTGACCGGCTGGCTGCCGTCGCTGCTGCTGATCACGAACAGGCCATAGTCGGTAAAACCCAGCGCCCGGGCGGCGGCCGCGACCCCGGGGTCGCCCGCCTGGAAACGCAGCAGCCGCCAGTTGGTGCGATGCGTCGCCAGAGTCTCGACGATCCGTACGCCGCGCCGGCGGTCGATGAAAGCCATGACCTCGACCCCGCTGGGACTGAGCGGCAGGCGATCGATCGGGCCGTAGCTGCCTTCGCTGGCAACCGCGCAGTCGACGTCCAGGGTGCGGAAGGCGAGCTCGGCCTTGAGCGTGCAGGTCTCCACCACCGGTGCCGGCCTCGGAATCTCGCCGGAGAAGGTTCCGAGACTGTCGGTGTCGAGGTCGGGCGCGACCACGATCTCGGCGCCCAGCAAGCGGCGGAACGGCGGAGCAACGGCTAGTTGCTTGGCGTGAATCGTCGCCAAGCCTATCCGTTCATTGCGATAGGGATGCACCATCGACAGCAAACTGACCGGAAGCCGTGGAGTGCCCGATCCCTACTCCGCGGCTCGCGGCACGGCCTGACGGGCGAGCTGCTGCTCGACCAGCGTCGCCCAGTACGAGGCGCCGATCGGCAGGATCTCGTCGTTGAAGTCGTAGCCGGGGTTGTGAACCATGCAACTGCCCTCGCCGTCGCCGTTGCCGATCCAGATATAGCAGCCCGGCCGCTTGAGCAGCATCCAGGCAAAGTCCTCGCTGCCCATGGCCGGCGTCGGATTGCGGTTCACGTTCTCCAGCCCGACCAGCGCCGACGCCGCCTGGGCGGCAAACTCGGTTTCCTGGGTGCTGTTCACCGTCGCGGGATAGCGCCGCTCGTAACGCCACTTCGTCACCTCGGCGCCGAAGCCGGCGGCGACGTTGCGGGCGATCTTCTCGATCTGCTTCTCGATCAAGTCCTGCACCGGCTTCTTGAAGGTGCGGACGGTGCCACGCAGCACGCACTCCTGCGGAATGACGTTCCACGTGTCGCCGGCATGAATCTGCGTGGTCGAGACCACGGCCGTATCCATCGGGTCGACGTTGCGCGCGACGATCGACTGCAACGCCGTCACGATATGGGAGCCCACCACCACCGGGTCGATGCCGTGATGCGGCATGGCGCCGTGCGCGCCGACGCCCTTCACCACGACCTCGAAGATGTCGTAGGCGGCCATCATCGGCCCCGGACGGACGGCGAACTTGCCGACCGGAATGCCCGGGATGTTGTGCATGCCGTAGACGCCCTCGACCGGGAACTTCTCGAACAGCCCCTCCTCCACCATGACTCGGCCGCCGCCCTCGTTCTCCTCGGCCGGCTGGAAGATGAAATAGACCGTGCCGTCGAAGTTCTTGGTCTCGGACAGATACTTGGCGGCGCCCAGCAGCATCACGGTGTGGCCGTCATGACCGCAGGCGTGCATCTTGCCCGGGATCGTCGACTTGTGATCGAACTGGTTGGTCTCGTGGACGTCGAGCGCGTCCATGTCGGCCCTGAGGCCGATCGCCCGCCTGGAGGTGCCCGACCGCAGCACGCCGACGACGCCGGTCTTGGCCAGGCCGCGATGAACCTCGAGCCCGAAGGACTTCAATTTGTCGGCGACGATATCTGCCGTCCGCACTTCCTCGAAGGCCGTCTCGGGATGGCTGTGAATGTCGTGTCGCCATGCCGTCATGTCGCGGTGAAACGAGGCAATGCGATTAATGACCGGCATGGACAATCTCCAGAATATGGTTGCGGATCGTACGGCAGCCGCCTGATGGGTCAAGCACCGCCGCCATGCGCCTGCGCACATCACGCCCCGAGCGGGGCGTCCATGCCCCCGTCAGCTGTTGGCGACGTAGGTCCGTTCCTCGACGGGCAGGCGGCCTTCCTCGATCGCGTGGCAGGCCACCGTGCCCCCCTCGATCGCTATGGGCACCGGTCGCTCGGCCCGGCAGCGGTCCTGAGCGAAGGGGCAGCGCGGGTGGAAGGTGCAGCCGGACGGCGGGTTGATCGGGCTCGGCACCTCGCCCGCGACGGGGCTGCGCTGGCGGCCGGTCATGTCGAGGTCGGGAATCGTGTCGAGCAGCATCCGTGTATAGGGATGCTTGGGCCTCGTAAAAAGCGTCTCGGTGGGCGCCACCTCGACCAGGCGTCCGAGATACATCACCCCGACCCGCGTCGAGATGTGATAGACGACCGCCAGGTTGTGAGAGATGAACAGGTAGGTGAGCCCGAAGCGGCGCTGCAGGTCGACCATCAGGTTCAGGATCTGCGCCTGCACCGAGACGTCGAGCGCCGAGGTCGGCTCGTCGCACACCAGGAATTCCGGCTGGCTGGCCAGCGCCCGGGCGATCGAGATGCGCTGACGCTGACCGCCGGAGAATTCGTGCGGGAACTTGCGCCCGTCGGCCGGCGTCAGGCGCACCTGGCGCAGCAGGTCGCCCACCCGCTTCTCGAGGTCGGCCTTGTCGCTCGACAGGCCGAAGGCACGGATCGGTTCGGCGATGATGTCGAACACGCGCCAGCGCGGGTTGAGGCTGGCATACGGGTCCTGGAAGATCATCTGCATGCGCCGGCGCAGCGCCGCCATGTCGGCGCCGCTTCGGCGGCCCGCCATGTCGTTGCCGTCGAACTCGATGCGACCCGCGGTCGGCGGATAGAGGCCGACCACCAGCCGCGCCACCGTCGACTTACCGCAACCGGACTCGCCCACCAGCGAGAAGGTCTCGCCCTTGGCGATCTCGATGTCGATGCCGTCGACCGCCTGCACGATCTGGCGCGGCCGGCGTTCGAGCATGCGCACCAGCCACGGCGCCGACACGTCGAAGTAGCGCTTTAGACCCGCGATGCGGACGAACTGGCCGCTGCTGCCGTCAGGCATCGACCGCCTCCCGGACGATGGCCGGCCCGACACCGCCGCGATCGTGCTGCCAGCAGGCGGCGCGCGTGGCCCCCACCGCCATCAGGTCGGGCCGTTCGACGAGGCAGCGCCCGCCGCGCTCGGTACAGCGCGGATTGAAGGCGCAACCGGTGGGGATCTCGGTCAGCCGCGGCATCGCGCCGTCGATCTGGGTCAGGCGCTCGGTACGCACGCCGAGGCTCGGGATCGAGCCCATCAGGCCCTTGGTGTAGGGATGCTTGGCGTGCTTGACGACATCGCGCACCGGCCCGATCTCGGCGATGCGTCCGGCATACATGACGGCGACGCGGTCGGCGGTCTCGGCGATCACCCCCATGTCATGGGTGACCAGCATCACCGCCGTGCCGTGCTCGCGGCACAGCCGCTTGAGCAGAGCGATGATCTGCGCCTGGATCGACACGTCGAGTGCCGTCGTAGGCTCGTCGGCCACGATCAGGCGCGGACCGGCACAGAGCGCCAGCGCGATCACCACCCGTTGCCGCATGCCGCCGGAGAACTGGTGCGGATAGTGGTCGATGCGGGTCTCGGCGCCCGGGATGCCGACTTCCTTCAGGAGGTCGAGCGCCCGCGTGCGCGCCTCGGCGGACGACAGCGGCAGGTGGGTCTGGATGGTCTCGATAAGCTGGTGGCCCACCGAATAGAGCGGATTGAGGCTGGTCAGCGGGTCCTGGAAGATGGCGCCGATGCGGGCGCCCCGCACCTTGCGCATCTCCTCGTAGGGCAGGTCGTCGATGCGCCGTCCTTCGAGGCGGATCTCGCCGCCGGCGATGCGGCCCGGCGGCTCGAGAAGGCCGATGATGGCGTTGCCGGTCAGCGACTTGCCGGCCCCCGACTCGCCCACCACGCCCAGCACCTCGCCCGGCGCGATGTCGAACGACACGTCGTCGACCGCCAGAAGCGTGCCGCGCCGCGTCGGGAATTCGACGCGGAGGTTCTTCACCTCGAGCAGCGGCGGATTGTTGGACGGAGCGGCCATCAGCGCAGCTTGGGATTGAGGGCGTCGCGCAGCCAGTCGCCCAGCAGGTTCACCGCCAGAACAAGGGCCGCCAGCGTCGCACCAGGAAACACCGTGATCCACCAGTCGCCCGACTGCAGCACCTCGTTTCCGAGGCGGATCAGCGTGCCGAGCGACGGCTGCGTCGATGGCAGGCCGACGCCGAGGAACGACAGCGTCGCCTCGGTGATGATGGCAAGCCCGAGGTTGATGGTGGCGATGACCAGCACCGGCCCGGTGACGTTGGGCAGCACATGACGGACCATGATCAGCAACGGCGACAGGCCGATCACCCGCGCCGCCTGCACGTATTCCTTGTTCTTCTCGACCATCACCGAGCCGCGCACCGTGCGCGCGTACTGCACCCAGAACGACAGGCCGATGGCGCCGACGATGACGAAGACCGCGATCTCGTCGTGACGCTTGACCGAAATCAGGCCGCGCACCACCCCGTCGATCAGCAGCGCGACAAGGATCGCCGGAAAGGTGAGCTGGACGTCGGCCACACGCATGATGACCGCGTCGACCGTGCCGCCGAGATAGCCGCTCAGCAGGCCGAGCACGATGCCGAGCGCCATGGCCACGACCACCGAGGCGAGCCCCACCAGTAGCGACAGACGCGTGCCGTACATGATCGACGAAAGAATGTCGCGGCCCTGGTCGTCGGTGCCGAGCGGGAACCGCCAGTCGCCGTCGGCAGACAGCAGGACCGGCGGCTTCAGCCCGTCGCTGAGATTGAGCGTCGCCGGATCGAATGGCGTGTGCGGCGCCAGCACGGGCGACAGGAAGGCGACGGCCACGATCAGGAAGGTCGCGGTCGCCGCCGCGATCGTCATCGGCGACGACTTGAAGCTCCACCAGATGTCGCTGTCGGCCGCGCGATGCAGCCAGCCGGAGAACGCCGCGCCCGTCGCCATCTCAGTGGCCCGCCACGCGGGCCGCCCCGCCCTGGCTGCGCAGGCGCGGATCGACGGCGAAATAAAGCAGATCGACGGTGAGATTGATGACCACGAACAGCAGGCCGATCAGCAGCAGGTAGGCCGCCATCACCGGAATGTCGGCGAACTGCACGGACTGGATGAAGAGCTGGCCGACGCCCGGCCAGGCGAACACCGTCTCGGTGACGATGGCAAAGGCGATCAGGGCGCCGAGCTGCAGGCCGGCGACGGTGATCACCGGCACCAGGGTGTTCTTCAACGCGTGACCGAAGTTGATGGCGCGATTGGTGAGCCCGCGGGCGCGCGCGAACTTGATGTAGTCGGTGCGCATGACCTCGAGCATCTCCGAGCGCACCAGCCGCATCAGCAGCGTGAGCTGGAACAAGCCGAGCGTGATCGACGGCAGGATCAGCGCCTTGAGGCCGGACCAGGTCAGGAAGTTGGTGGTCCACCAGCCGAGGTCGACGGTCTCGCCGCGCCCGAACGACGGCAGCAGCTTCAGCCACACGGCGAAGATCAGGATGAGCACAATGCCGATCAGGAAGGTCGGCAGGGACACGCCGATCAGCGACACCGCCTGGAAGAGCTGGCTGGTCCAGTGCCTGGGATAGAGACCGGTATAGACCCCCATTGGGACGCCCACGAACAGGGCGAAGATGGCGGCGCAGAACGACAGCTCGAGCGTGGCCGGTACGCGCTCCAGGATCATGCGGCCGACCGGCTCGGAGGTACGGTAGGACAGGCCGAACTTGCCCTGGGCGGCATTGGCAATGAAGGTCAGGAACTGGATCGGTGCCGGATCGTTTAGGCCGAGCTTCTCGCGCAGCGTCTCGCGCTCTTCCGCGGAGGTGTCCTGGCCGACCATGGCGTTGATCGGGTCGCCGACGTAGCGGAACAGCGAAAACGCAACGAAGCCCACCGCAAGAAGCACGGCGACGGACTGCAGAAGGCGTTTTAGGATGAAGACGAACATCTGAAGGTTGTGAGGCCAGGCCGCAGGCGTAGCAGGATTGACGCCCGAACGGAACCGGACCCGGCCGCTTTTGACGGCAGCCGGGTCCGATCGTTGCGGCGCGCCGCTACTTCACCTGGACGAAACGCAGCGGGAAGCTGTTGTCGGCCAGCTGCACCAGCTCGATGTTCTTGCGCGCCGCCCACACGACCGCCTGCTGATGCAGCGGGATGTAGGCGAAGTCGTCGACATAGAGCTTGGTGGCGTCCTTGATCATGGCGTCGCGCTTGGCCTTGTCGGTCTCCTGCTCCATCGCGTCGGCCAGCTTGTCGACCGCCGGGTTGGAGTAGCCGCCGGCATTGAACAGGCCCTTCTTGGTCTGGGCGCTGGGCGTCTGGATGAGCTGCTCGAAGACGTTGTGCACGTCGTAGGTGGCGGCCGGCGACCAGCCCAGCATGTAGAAGCTGGTATCGCCCGGCTTATAATCGCCCTTGCGCAGGATCTTGGCGAAGTACTTGCTGCGCGTCTGGGCGAGCAGGTTCACCTTGATGCCGATCCTGGCCAGCATCGCCACAACGGCCTGGCAGATCTTCTCGTCGTTGACATAGCGGTCGTTGGGGCAATCCATGCCGACCTCGAAGCCGTTCGGATAGCCGGCGTCGGCCAGCATCTTCTTGGCTTCCTCCGGCTTGAGCAGCGCCGGGCGCTTGTCGAGGTCCTTCGTGTAGCCGTTGATGCCCGGCGCGACCATCAGGTTGGTCGGGAACGACTGGCCGCGCATCACGGTGCGCTTGATCGCGTCGACGTCGATCGAGCGGTGGATCGCCTCGCGCACCTTCTTGTCCTTGAACGGGTTCTTGCCCTTGACGTTGGACTCGAGCAGCTCGGGCCGCTCCTGGTCGAAGCCCAGGAAGACGACTCGTGTCTCGGGACCCTCGATCACCTGGACGTTGGCCTCGCGCTTCAGGCTCTCGGTGTCGGCCGGCGGCACCTCGTACATCATGTCGATGTCGCCCGCCTTGATTGCGGCGACGCGGGTCGCAGGGTTGGCGACCGGCGTGAAGATCACCTCGGTCAGATTGTGCTGCGCCTTGTCCCACCAGCCGGGATTGGGAACGAGGACCGTGCGCTCGCCGGCGCGGCGCTCCTTCAGCATGAACGCGCCCGTGCCCATGGCGTTGCGGGTGGCGAAGTTCTCCTCGTTCTTGGTCATGTCCGCCGAGTTCACGGCGTTGTTCTTCTCGGCCCACGCCTTGGACATCATGGCGATCGCCGCCCATTTGTCGGCCAGCAGCGGATCGGGATATTTGGTGATCACCTCGACGCGGTGATCGTTGATCTTCTTGATCTCTTTCACCGACACGAAGTTGCCGCCCAGGTTCGAGCCGGGGCCATTGGCGCGGTTGAGCGAGAAGACGACGTCGGCGGCGGTGAACGGCGTGCCGTCGCTGAACTTCACGCCCTGGCGCAGGTCGAAGAACCAGGTGGTGGGGTCGGTCTGGCCCCACTTCACGGCCAGCGCCGGCTCGAGCTTGAGATCCTTGTCGCGGCGGACCAGCGGGTCGTAGATGTTCGACGTGAAGGTCAGCAGGAAGGTTTCGTTGCGTGCGTAGGGGTCCATCGAGCTCACGTCGCCCGAATTGGCCCACTTGAACGTCTTGGCGTCCGCCGCCGTGGCCAGCGAAAGCCCGACGCAGACGAGCGCCGATAGCGCCAACGAATGCCGCATCTTGAAAGTCATGTTCGTTACCCCTCGATGAGTCGCCGCCTCTTTTCCGGGCAGCATATACTTCCATGCGTGTCAGCTATGCGCCGACGCATACCTTCCGGCAAGTTGCCCCGCCGCCGCGGCGGCGTCAATCGGCCAGAAAAATTGTTGGTCATGGACAGTGCAGATAGGCCAATCGCCGGCTATCGTGCCGGCTTTCCGGTTCCAGGGGTGCGGCCATGAACGACGTCTCACGCAGCTTCCGCGGCAACTCCAACGCCTCGCGGGACATCGCCCACCACCTGCATCCCTACACCAACTTCAAGAAGCACGAGCAGAGCGGTCCGCTCACCATCGTGCGCGGCCGCGGCGTCTACGTCATGGACGACGACGGCAAGGAATACATCGAGGGCATGGCCGGCCTGTGGTCGGCGGCGCTGGGTTTCAGCAACGAGCGGCTGGCCACCGTCGCCTACGAGCAGATGAAGCAGCTGCCCTTCTATCACGCCTTCAACCACCGCAGTCACGAGCCCGCGATCAACCTCGCCGAGAAGCTGAAGGCGATGGCGCCGGTGCCGATGTCGAAGGTGTTCTTCGCCAACTCCGGCTCCGAAGCCAACGACACCGTCGTTAAGATGGTGTGGTACATGAACAACGCGCTGGGCCGCCCGAAGAAGAAGAAGATCGTGGGCCGCCTAAAAGGCTATCACGGCATCACCGTGGCCTCGGGCAGCCTGACCGGCCTGCCGACCAACCATCGTTCCTTCGACCTGCCGATCCAGGGCATCGTCCACACGAGTTGCCCGCACTATTACCGCTTCGGCAAGGACGGCGAGACCGAGGAGCAGTTCGCCACGCGCTGCGCGCAGGAACTCGAGGAACTGATCGTCAAGGAGGGCGGCGCCGACGAGGTCGCGGCCATGATCGCCGAGCCGGTGATGGGCGCCGGCGGCGTCATCGTTCCGCCCAAGGGCTACTACGAGAAGATCCAGGCCGTCTGCAGGAAGTACGACATGCTGTTCATCGCCGACGAGGTGATCTGCGGCTTCGGGCGCACCGGCAACGTCTGGGGCAGCCAGACGATGAACATCAAGCCCGACATCCTGACCTGCGCCAAGGCGCTGTCGGCGTCGTTCCTGCCGATCTCGGCGGTCATGATCACCGAGAAGGTCTACCAGGCGCTGATGAGCGAGGCCGAGAAGATCGGCACGTGGGGCCACGGTTTCACCTACTCCGGCCACCCGGTCGCCGCCGCCGTCGCGCTCGAGGCGCAGAAGATCTACGAGGAGACCGACCTGTTCGGCCACGCCAAGCGGCTGAGCCCGGTCTTCCACAAGCACGTGCAATCGTTCGCCGACCATCCGCTGGTCGGCGAGGCGATGAGCGTCGGCATGATGGGCGCCATCGAGATCGTCGCCGACAAGAAGACCAAGGCGCCGTTCGAACTCGGCGCCGTCGGCGCCGCCGGCACCAAGGTCTACAACCACGCGGTCGCGCGCGGCCTCTTCATCCGCAACATGGGCGACCGCGTCGCGATCTGCCCGCCGCTGATCATCAACGAGACGGAACTCGCCGACCTGTTCGGCCGCCTGCGCCAGGCGTTCGATGCCACGCAGGCCGAGCTCGCGGCGGAAGGCCACTTCAAGGGCTGACGTGCCGGACGGTACGGCGCGTTCCGGCGACGGGATGCCGCCCCAGGGGACGCCGCCCCACGGCACGGCGCAGCGTATCCGGACCCGTGCGATCTGGGCGGTCGCGCTGTTCACGGCCGCGCTGCCGCCGGCCTTCATCGGCTTCGGCATCGCCACCGCGACCGAGGATCAGACCAACCTCGCGATGCCGCTGGCCTTCCTGTTCTGGGCCGTCGGCCTGCTGTTCGCGCTGTGGGCCGCCGTCCCGACGCTGCGCCACTGGGACGGCCTGCCCGCCCAGACGAGGTGGCTGGGCGCGCTGCCGCTCCTGTCGGTCTCGCTGTTCCTCAGCGTCGCGATGGTCGCGGCGTTGTTCATCTGAGAGAAGCTCTCCTGGGAAAAAGCGGGCGGAAGCGCACCGGCCGGGGGATGCGACCGGCGCACCTCCGCCCCTCCCGGCAAGGAGCAAACCGCCGGGATCGAAGTTGTCTCACCGCGCCGACTGCTGGCGCAGATAGGCGATGATGTCGGCCCGGTCCTCGGCCGTGGCGACCCTGAAGTTCATCCGCTGCCCGGGGATCAGCGCCTGGGGGTTGGTGAGCCAGGCATCCAGCGTCCGGTCGTTCCAGACCACGCTGGAGTTCTTCACCGCCGGCGAGTAGCTGAACCCCGGCGCCGTGCCCGCGGTGCGCCCGAAGACGCCGCGATGGGCGGGCCCCACGCGGTTCGCGTCGAGCGAGTGGCATCCGCCGCAGCGGGACTCGTAGAGGTCCTGGCCGCGCGCGGCGTCGGCTGCCGCGGCATCGGCCGCGGTGCCCAGGACGAGAGCCGCCGCGGCGGCGAATGCCAGCCCGCGCAAGCTCAGGCTCCGAAGCTCAGCGCCTTGGCCGGCAGCGGATCCTTCAGTGCCTGCGACAGCACCGTCCAGTGCATCACCTCGTCGGCCGCCAGCCGCGCCGACACCTGGGCCAGCGCCTTGTCGCCGAACGACGGGATGACGCCGATATAGGCGTTGGCGGCACCGCGCTCGAGCCGCTGCGCCAGGCGCAGCACGTCGGCCTGGTTCTTGAGCGAGGCGGCATTGAGCGCCTGCGCGACCTCGGCGTCGCTCTTGGCCGCCACCGGCGTGCCGCCCAGCTTGCGGATGGTGGCGATCAGCGCGTCGCGGTGCTCCTTGTGATGGGTCTGGAACAGCACGGCGATCTCCAGCACCGGCTTCTGCAAGAGGCCGCTGCCGGCGCCGATCTGGTAGGCGCTGATCGCCTCGTTCTCGAGGCTGAGCGCGGTGTTCAGGATGCTGACGTCGCCCGCGGTGTTGCCGGTCTGCGCCACGGCCATCTTCTCGCAGCCGGCCAGCAGCGCCACGGCCGATGCCGACAGCAGGGTGACGCCGGATGCGCGCATGAGGCCGCGACGGCGAAGATCGATCGACTCTGACATGTATCCCTCCAGGGCGTTGTGCGGAGCGCGGCGCGGTTGCCGCACTCTCGAACGCTCTACGCGGAGGGCAGGTGCTGCGGATGCACCCGCGCGCCATCACGTGCGTGTGACGCCGTCGTGTCCCCGGCACCGCGAACGCGTGATCGCGCGAAACCAGCCCGCCGTCGGCCGGCCGGAGCCTGCACGCCGGATGCATCCAGGACCGGCTGCCATCACGAATCCGTGTTTCCCGGCCGATCCCGGCGGTTTGCGCAGGATCAAGGCCGGCCGCGACCAAAATGCCCCTACTGCCGGCGGGCGATCCGGCTAGGATCGGCCGGGGGAGCGTCGATGGACTACGAGGCCTTCTTTTCGGATCACCTGGACCGCCTGCGCGACGAGGGCCGCTATCGCGTGTTCGCCGAACTGGAGCGCATCGCCGGCGCCTTTCCGCGCGCGCGCCTGCACCGCGAGGGCCAGTCCACGCGCGACGTCACCGTGTGGTGCTCCAACGACTATCTCGCCATGGGCCAGCACCCCGCCGTGATCGAGGCCATGCAGGCGGCCATCGGCGCCCAGGGCTCGGGCGCCGGCGGCACGCGCAACATCTCCGGCACCAACACGCTGCACGCCGCCCTCGAGCGCGAACTGGCCCACCTGCACGGCAAGGAGGCGGCGCTGGTCTTCACCTCGGGCTACGTCGCCAACGAGACCACGCTACAGACGCTGGGCGCCATGCTGCCCGGCTGCGAAATCTACTCGGACTCTTTCAACCACGCCTCGATGATCGCCGGCATCCGCCACTCCGGCGCGGCGCGAAAAATCTTCCGGCACAACGACGCGGCCCACCTCGAAGAGCTGCTGGCCGCTGCCGATCCGGCGAAACCCAAGATCGTGGCCTTCGAGTCGGTCTATTCCATGGACGGCGACATCTCGCCGATCGCCGAGATCTGCCGCGTGGCGCACCGCCATGGCGCCCTCACCTATCTCGACGAGGTCCACGCCGTGGGCATGTACGGCGCCCGCGGCGCCGGCGTGGCCGAGCGCGATGGTGCCGCGGCAGAGGTCGACATCGTCCAGGGCACGCTCGCCAAGGCGTTCGGCGTGGTCGGCGGCTACATCGCCTCGACCGCGGCCACGGTCGACTTCATCCGCTCCTGCGGCACCGGCTTCATCTTCACCACCTCGCTGCCGCCCGCCATCGCCGCCGCCGCACTCGCCAGCGTCCGCCACGTGACCGCCCACCCCGAGCTGCGCGTCCGCCACCAGGAGCGCGCCGCGACGCTGAAGCGGCGGCTGGCGGCGGCCGGCCTGCCGGTCATGCCCTCGGTCACCCACATCGTGCCGGTGGCCGTGGGCGACGCCGCGCTTTGTAAGCAGGCGAGCGACCTGCTGCTCGACCGCCACGCCATCTACGTCCAGCCCATCAACTACCCCACCGTGCCGCGCGGCACCGAGCGGCTGCGGCTCACCCCCACGCCGCTGCACGGCGACGAGGACATGGCCCGGCTGGTCGCGGCGCTCACGGACGTGTGGCAGACGTTGGGACTAGGGCGCCGCGCCGCCGCGGAGTAGGCGGCCCAACTTCGGGAAAAGGGCCCAAATCCACGACGCGAATCTCGGCTTCCCGCACGCCGGGAAGCCAACAAAATCGGGCTTCTGGCCCATCCATTGGGCCCACTCGAAACGTGGCAGTGTTGGGCCCACGGTTGGGCCGGACTCGCCCAAAAGCCTTGTTCGATGGGCTTTTATGACAATCGACAGTACGCCGATCGGCGCAGCCCTGGCGCGCCCTGTGCCCAGGGCGTCGTTAAGTGTCTGTCCGCACGTCGTAATTCGGCGTGGCGTTGAGACGGGGTCGTTCTTGGAACTGTCCATGGGTCAGGACCCACGGCGGCTGCACCAGGCCATCAGGCGAACCCGCGGGCGGCCGCGGGCAGGTCGTGCCGAAAAATGAAAAGGCCGACGCGGTCCTGGCGCCAGCCTGACAGAAAGATAGCTTATAGCCTGCGGATTCTGCAACTTTTTGGTTGCATGCCTGCCATGACAGGAGTGCGGGACACGCGCGGTCCAACGGATTCATGATCTTTCGGACCGCGCGCGTCCCGCGCGCTCAGGAGCCATCGGCCAGGGCCCGGCAAGCCCATGCCGGCGTCAGGCCCGCATCCAATGCGGAGAATAAGCTCGCTATTCTCCGCAACGGTACGCTCGCCCCTATTCCACCGTCCGCATCGACCACAGCCGCGAGCGGGCCAGCACCACCGCGATCAGCACCGCCATGGCTGCGGCCGACAGCAGCAGCGCGGCCTGGATGCCCCAGGCGGCGCAGATCGTGCCGCCGCCGCCGAGGCCGAGCTGGAACAGCGACATCAGGCGGGCGCGGTGGGTGGCGGGCGCCACGATCTGCAGCACGGTGCGGCTTTGCGTCATGGTGATGCCGGCGCCCAGCGCCAGCAGAGGCGGCGAAACTACTTGTTGGTGCTCGATTGCCGTTTGTATCGATGTCGAACTGCCATGAATCCAACAGTCGGTACGATCAACCACTGCATCAACGGAGACAAGCCCACGCCAAGAAAGGGAACTATCGGCATCAGTCCGGAATAGGTCCAAGTCTTGCGAACAACCGTGTTCGTCCATTCGCTGTAGACAGTGTAGCCAATGCCGATGCCGATCGTTGTCGCCATCACGGCGACGAACCTTTCAGATGGCCATGCGGGATTGCCGACAACCAGCACTGCGACCAAAAGCGACAAGCTCGCAATCATCAGGTCGCCGACGGTGCAATGGAGGACGGCGAATGCAATTTCACGCGTAGTGCCGGCGCTCCAGATTGCGTAAAGCGGCAGCTGTAGTCCCTCCCACACGACGTGAAGCATGGTGGAGGCGATCAGGTAGACTCTGAGCGCGTGGAACCAGTTGCTCTGGGAGTGCGGTATCATTGCGCCGATACGGTACCTTGGTCTCACGGCTTCGCCAACAACGACGAACCATGACAGTGCGACGACGGCCCGTCCGTACGCAACTCTACATGTGTCGGACGGCCGAACACTTCCTGCGACCCGCAACTGAGATTGCAGACACTCGTCCAGTCGCGGTGCAGACTAGGTCGGAACCTTCGGACTTGGAGTCCGTTAGCAGCAATGGGGGAACTCCCTCGCTTCTAAGGACAACAATGACGATGGATGGGAGCGAAGGTTGGGGATGGGCGACGGGTTGGGGAATGGGTGGACTCGGTGTGATCTCGGTGGTCCTGGTCTGTCTCGTTGTCATCGGCGTCATTGTTTTCGCGGTTCGCCGCCGAAGCTCGTGATGTGGATGTCGATCCGAGGGCATCTCCAGGGGCTTGCTTGACGGACCAACATCGGGCCGCGCACCAGGTGCGGGATAGGGCTTCCATGAAGATCAGCACCCTCGAAGTCGGCGACCTGTTTTCGGTCCTCAGCGCTCACGGGATCGAACGGCAGCTGCGGCACGTCGCGGATGTCAACCGGGCATTGGTCAACCCGGTCTCCGGTTCGACAACGATCTGGTACGATCCCGGCGAAACCAGCCTCTCCGCCATCCGGGCCGCGATCGCGGATTGCGGCTTTCATTGTTCAGGCGAAGTCGTGCCCAGGCACTTGTGCGATGACCCCACCAGGCCGCGCCGGGTCCAGCCGGCGTCCCCGATCAGCCAGGTCACCCTCGTGCAGGCCGGGGACCATGCGGGCATGGCACCGGCTGCGACGATGCCGGCGGCTGCGATGGTCGACCACAAGGCACATGGCGGCGAAAAGAGCGACGCCATGGCCCACGAAATGGGCCACGGCGGCGGCATGGATATGCAGGCCATGGTCCGCGACATGCGCAACCGCTTCTGGATCGCGCTTG
>JAIETA010000231.1 GCA_019745575.1 Reyranella sp.
CCAGCTCAGCCAGGCCCGCAGCTACATCGCCGATGCCCGCCGCTTCGCCACCGCCGGCGACTTCAGCAACGCCGAGAGCGCGCTGCAGAGCGCCGACACGACCATCCCCGGCTTCGCCGAGACCGCCGCGGCCCGCCGCGAGATCGCCGAGCAGCGCACCGCGCGCGGCCAGCTCACGCCGCTGCTCAACCAGGCGAGGCGCGCCATGGACCGCGGCGACTTCGTTACTGCCGACCGCGCCCTCGACGAGGCCGAGCGGCTCTATCCCAACACACCCGAGGTGATGGACGCCCGGCGCGACCTGCGCGCCGCCCAGCGCCAGACCAGCCCGCCCGGCCAACAGGACATGCGGGTGACGATGCTGCTGACCGGCGCGCGGGCCGCGATGGTGCTGGGTGACTTCGCCTCGGCCGACCGCGCCCTCGACGAGGCCGAACGCATCGACCCGCGCGATCCCGCCGTCCGCCAGGCCCGCGCCGACCTCGCCGCGGCGCAGCGGGCCCGCCCGCGCTGAGAGATCCCCGCCCCGAATTCCGTGTAGTCTCCGGCTGACGGAAACCTACGGGTCGGAGCGGAGATGACGGACATAGTCGAAGAGCTGCGCACCGGCGGCCACGGCGGGCGCCACGCCGGCGATCTCGATCTTTTGCGGCGGGCCGCGGCCGAGATCGAGCGGCTGCGCCAAGCCTCGACCATCGTCTGGCAGCCGATCGCGACGGCACCCAAGGACGAGGGCCCGCTGCTGCTGTTCTGCCCCGGCCTCGAAGGCCATGTCGCCCGCGAGATCGTGGTCGGCACTTGGCGATTTGACGCAAATCGGCGCCCGCTCGGCTACTGGGTCAGCGACGTCGGCGCGCTCGACCAAGGCTTTGCCGAAACCGGCCCCTGGATCGAGTATCCCGAACTGCATCCAACGCAATGGGCGCGGCTGCCCGGGCGGCCGACGGGCGGTTCCTGACCGACGCCCTTCCGCACAAACCCGCTCGCACAAAGCCCGCTACGGTTGTATACTTATCCACAGGGCATTTGCCGCCACCACCCTGGGAGGCCTCTGCTGTCAGACGCTTCACGACTGGTCAGTGCCGAGCACCGGCAGGGACACCGCTACCTGCGCGCCGGCCGTGTGGTGCTATGGATCGGCTTCGGGCGCGACCGCGACCTCTGCGCCGTGTGGTGGCTGGACCCGACACGCCGCAAGGTGGCGTCCGGGCTCGCCATCAAGCCGCCGTGGTGCCCGCCGCTTTACGCCGAGGACTACGGTCACCATCGGCCGCTGCTGAAGCTGTTCGGCTGGCGCGTTCTGCCGGTGCCGCGCGAGGCCTGAGCTGCATCTTGCGGGGCGCCAGCGGGCGGCGTTCAGGTAGTAACCGGCATCAGTCGCGGTGCTGCCGCCAGACGAAGATCGAACTCATGGTGTAGTTGAAGATGGCGCCGACGATGACGCCGGCGACACCGGCGATCCACCACTCGCTGTTGCCGACGAAGAGCCAAGACGCCACGCCTATGTTGGCAAGAGCTCCGATACCGCACACAGCGTAGAACTTCATAAGCCCGAAGAACGCGGCCACGCCGCGAAGCTTCATGTCGCTGTAGGTGAGCAGGTTGTTCACCAAGAAGTTCGACGTCATGGCGACGAGGGTTGCGACCGTTTGAGCCCATTCGAACGGCAACCCCGCCAACACAAGTCCCAGACGCAGGACCGCCAGATGCAGAACGACGCCGATCGCGCCGACGATCATGAAGAACAGGAAGCGGACGGATACGGTGCCGCCGGTCAGCCGATGGAGAAGAAGCCCAAAGAAATCCAGGATGGCGCGGACGTCGAACTTGGAGCGGCCCTGCTGGCGCGACCGGAATCGGTAGCCGATCTCGAGGACGCGCGTGTCGTTGCTTGCGCTCGCCAGGATGTCGAGCAGAATCTTGAAGCCTGACGGGACGAGGTGCGATGCCGCCGCCTCGAAGATCTCCCGTTTCATGGCGAAAAAGCCGCTCATCGGATCGGAAACCTGCCGGCCGATGACAAGGCCGGCAAGACGTGTCGCCACGCGGCTGGCGAACGCCCGTTTCGACGAGAAGCCCGTGGCGCTCTCGCCGCCCTCGACGGCGCGACTGCCGATGACGATGTCGGCTTCGTCGCTTTGTAGTTTCGATAGCATGAGGGGCAGGATCGCCTCGTCATGCTGCAGATCGGCGTCCATCACCGCGATGAAAGGGGCGGCCGAGCTGAGAACACCTTCGATGCAGGCGCCGGCCAACCCACGGCGCCCGACCCGTCGAATGCACCGCACCCTGGGGTCCTGTTGGGCCAGTTGCTTGGCCACCTTCCATGTACCGTCGGGACTGTCGTCGTCGACGAAAACCACTTCCCAGGCGACGCGAGCCAGCGCCTTGTCGAGCAAGGCCACCAGCCGGGTCAGATTTTGCGCCTCGTTGAAGGTGGGAACGACGACCGAAACCGCCGGCGGCAGCGACTGCATCAGCTAGACCATTGAAAGGAACGACGCCTCAAGAGGACTTGAAGACGTCAGCGCCGGCGGGCGCCGAACACACATTATGCCGGCACCGGCGATCGCTCCAAGCCCAATCCGCGGCTGCCGGGTTGCTCCCCCAGGCCCCCGACCCTATGGTCGGCTAGCCCCCTCACGTTCCCCTACCGAATGCCGCGACCCACAATAGTGCCAACACAGTTCTTCCGCGATACGCCGGCATCGGTCCCTGTTCTCTGCTTCGTCCTGATCGCCATCCTCACGCTTGCCTTTACCTGCGTGAGCATCGTTGTCCGGCCCGCGATGTACTCCGACAGTGGCTGGGGATTCTACGGCTGGGATGCAGGTCAGCGCACTCCGGCGTTCAACACCTCGCAGCCACCGGACCCTGCGGACATTTCGAAAGACGTCACGCGATTCATGACCACCTGGACGCCAGGCCAGCACGTGCTGCCAGGGTTACTGGAGCAGCTGGGCCTCAGTCTGGGGCTGGCAATGGCGCTCGTGACCGCCCTTTTCTCGATACTGGGGCTGGCGGGCTGGTTCGCTCTCTACCGAAGGTTCGGCTTTCCCCTGCGAACGACAATGGTCGCCCTGGCGCTCATCACTTGCAGCCGCTCGTTCAACCTGTCCTTCAGCATCTACACCGGCGGAGAGGTGCTGCTGTTCGGCGTGGCGCCGTGGTTCATCCTGCTCGCCTGGACACTCCGGGATCTGCGATGGTGCGCCATCCTGCCTCTTCTCGCGGGAGCCTTCCTCCTGTTCTTCGCCAAGCTGAGTGGCATCATCCTGGCAGCGGCGACGATATGTGGCGCAGCGGCCTGCGGCGACGAAGCCTGGCGCAGGCGCGACACCATTCGCAAACTGGGCGTCGCGGCCGTCACGATCGTCACCATGGCCTTGGCCTTCTACTACGGATGGTACGTTCGAGGCCCCACGGCCGCCTCGATCGCCGCCGACGTGCACCCGCACGGGCTGGCGTTCTACATGACCTTCGCCATCAGCTCGCTCTGGGGAGCCAGCCTGTCGTTGGGAGATCTGGGCAGCTACTTGTTTCTGAATCCCCGCCGGCCGGTCCTGACGTCCGTCGATGCGATCTACTACGCACTTCTGCCGGCGGCATTGCTGTTCCTCGTGCTCCCCTGCTGGCAGTTGAGGCGAAGCCACGGTGAATATCTCCGGTTCACGACCATCATCGCCGCGGCGACGACCGTGGTGATCGTCGGCATCCTGGTCCGCGGCGGATCGGTGAGCCTGGAGGAACGTCATTTCAGGGTCGTCTCGCAACTTCTCCTCGTGGGCGTAGTGCACACGTTCCTCGAGGTGCCGGGCCGGTCGTTGCGGCTTCTCTTCCTGGCCGTCGCCACCGTCGCGTCACTCTACGGCGTCGCATCATTCGCCGTCCGCACCGAAGCCAACCTGCATCACCCCCTTGGAATCCGAGGCTTCAGACAGAGCGGGACAACGGCCGAGGTCCTGGAATTCATCCGCAAGATCGACGCCGTCACGCCGGGTGCCGAGGCGCCGCTGGTGCTCGTGCCATCGCCCGAGATCGGTCTCGAATTCAGGCATGCCCGCGTCCTGTCGAACCACGCGGACTTCGAGCCGATCGACGAACTCAGGCGACAGGTCTATCGAGGGCGCGTCGATCGCCTTTATGTGCTGGTCCAGAAAAGGCTGCTCAGCGACGGCAAGGCGGACGCCATCCTGAGGTCGTTCGTCGACTATCCGATGGACGGCTGGAAGATGGTGCCCCTCGGAGACTTCGTCTGCTTCTACCAGGTTCGCCCCGGCTGAAGCCGCGACATTGGCCGGGCCGCGAGGGCGCTCACGCCGCCAGCTTGTAAAGCTCCGCCACGTTGTCGCGCAGAATCCGCTTGCGCAGATCCGGCGCGAGATGGGTGGTCTGTTCCTTGAGCACGTCCTGGCTCCACGGCCAGGTCGAGTCGCTATGCGGAAAGTCGTTGGCCCACATCAGCTGTTGCGGACCGAGGTGATCGGCGAACTGGAAGGCCGTAAAGTCGTCCTGGAAGGTGAGCGCGATGTGCTCGCGGAAATACTCGGACGGCAAGCGGGCCAGTTCCTGGCCTTTCATCCAGTAGCGGTGGCGCTTGTAGGCATGGTCCATGCGATACATGAAATGCGGCGCCCAGCCGGCATCAGCCTCGACGCAGACCACGCGCAGCTTCGGATGCCGTTCGAACACACCCGAGAACACCAGCATCCCCATGATGTCCTGACAGCCTCGGATGATGCTGAGGAACCCGTTGATCTTGGGGCCGCGTGGTTTGCTCAGCGAGTTGTCGCCGCTGGTCGTGAGAATGTGAAACGAGAGCGGCAGTTCCAGCGCGACTGCGGCCTCCCAGAACGGATCAAATGCCGGATCGTCGTAGTCCTTTTCGCCAGGATTGCCCGGCATCATGACGCCCTTGAATCCCATCGCCTTGATGCATTCGAGGTCGGCGATGCCTTCCTTGATACTGCGCATTGCGGTCTGGCCAAGGCCCACGAGACGATCCGGCGCATGCGCACAGTAGCCCTGGAGCCATCGATTGTAGGCGTCGAAGCAGGCCTTCTTGTAGTCGAAGTCGGGGTGGTTGCAGATCAGCATGCCCACTGTGGGATAGATGATCTCGGCGGCGACGCCGTCTCTGTCCTGGTCTGCCAGCCGGGTCGTCGGATCCCAGCCGCTGCGATGCAGATCCTCGAACCTGGCACCGCCGATCCTGATGTCCTGCGGCGCCACGCCAGCGGCTGCAATCAGTCCCATCGGCACCGGCGTCTTCATGCCGTCGACCAGATAGATGTCGCCCATGCCGTCCTTGTTGACGACGTGCGGTGCGCGCTCCCGGTAGGCCGGGTCGATGTGGTCGAGGTAGCAGTTGGGCGGCTCGGTGATGTGCGAATCAGCCGAAATCGGGCGCCAGTCCATGCGTTTCCCCCAGGCCGGTTGGAGAACTCCTATGGCCCGAGGGTAGGCAGAGCCCAAGTCGCGCGGCAAGCCGCCACGAGGCGCCCGTTTCGGCGGGCGGCAGCGGTTGAACCGCCCCTCCCCCTATGGCATATCCCCGCCCGCTTGCTGCCGTAGCTCAGTGGTAGAGCACTCCCTTGGTAAGGGAGAGGTCGACAGTTCAATCCTGTCCGGCAGCACCATTTCCGCCCTTTCAGCGGCTCTTCTTCACGTTCCAGAAGACCAGCACCGGCGCCTCGAGGTTGCCCGAGAGGCTGGTGCGGCGCGCCGAAGGGAAGTTGTACTGCCCGAGCTGGGCATGGGTCGGAAACTCCGAAATCCGCACCTGGACGGCCTCGGCGAGCGCCTTGCGCCGGGCCGGATCGGTCGTGCGGGCGAAAGCGTCGCGCAGCTCCTCGATTTTGGCGTCGCACGGCCAGCCGAACAACGCCTTCTCGCAGGCGGCACTGGTGAAGGCCGACATGATGGGATCGAGCAGGTCGGCCGACACCCAGGCGGTCATAAAACCGTGCCAGCCGCCGGCCGAGGGCGCCTCCTTGCGCGAGCGCCGGGCGATCACGGTTTGCCAGTCCATGGCCTGCATGTCGACGGTGAAGCCGCCGCGCTCGAGCAGCGACTTCACCACCGGCGTCAACCGTCCGGTGTTGGTGTCGGTGGCGAACAGCAGCACGACAGGCGTGCCGTCGTAGCCCTCCTCCTTGAAGATGGCCTTCGATTTGGCGAAGTCGGAGTTGAGCTTGTCCTCGAAACCCTTGTCGGTGGCGAGCGGCGTGCCGCAGATGAACAGCGCCTTGCACTCCTTGAAGTACTTCGGATCGCCGATGGCGGCCTGCAGGATGTCCTTCTGGTTCAGCGCGTAGAGCGCGGCCTGGCGGATCCGGGGATTGTCGAACGGCTTGTGCAGCGTATTGAATCGGAAGTTGTACTGGCTGCCGAGCGGGTTGAGGTCGACGACCTGCACGTCCTTGCTCTTCTCCAAGAGCGGCAGCATCTCGATGGTCGGCTGTTCCATCAGGTCAATTTCACCCGTCAGCAGGGCGTTCACCGCCGTTTGGATGTCAGGGATCGCCAGCCACTCGACACGGTCGACATGGACCACCTTGCCGCCGGCCAGGCCCGAGGCCGGCTCGGATCGCGGCTTGTAAGCCTTGAACTTCTCGTAAACCAACAACTCACCCGGCCGCCACAGGTCGCGGCGGAACACGAACGGTCCGGATCCGACGTACTCGGTGATCTGGGTCGTGCCCGGCGTCTCGGCGATCCGCTTCGGCATGATGAAGGGCACCAGCGAACTGGGCTTGGCCAGCGACTCGACGACCAGGCCGTAGGGCTCCTTCAAGGTCAGGGTAAAGGTTCGGGCGTCGACTACTTTCAGCTCCTTGGTGAAGCTCAACAGCTTCTGGCCCATGGAGTCGCGCGAGCCCCAGCGTCGTATCGAGGCGACGCAATCCTCGGCGGTCACCGGCTGGCCGTCATGGAAGGTGAGCCCGTCGCGCAGCGTGAAGGTGTAGACAAGCTTGTCGTCGCTGACGGTAAAGCCCTCCAGCATCTGCGGCCTGACGGCGAGGTTCGCGTCGAGGGCGAACAGCGTGTCGTAGATCATGTAGCCGTGGTTGCGGGCGGTGTAGGCGGTCGTCCAGATCGGATCGAGGATCTTGACGTCCGAGCCCATGACGGCCTTCAGGGTCTGGGCCTGGACCGAAGCCGACAGCATCGCTGCAGCCGCCGCTGCCAATGCCCATTTCACGCGCCGCATGACCAGCCTCCTTGTTCTCGCCGGGTCCCGACTCTATCCTCTCTTGGCATGCCTCATGCAAGAGCTGTGCCTCGGGAGGACAGATCATGACAGCGCGGCCCACTTCGATCCGGAACATTCCGTGGGCTGTGGTGCTTGACGGCGCCACCTCCCGTCACGTCTACCGCCGCGACGTCGACCTGTTCCTGAAGGACGGCCGGATCACCGAGATCACGCCGGCCGGGGCGCGACCGCAGGAGGCCGGCGAGCCGGCACTCGACGGGCGCGGGATGCTGGCCCTGCCCGGCCTCGTCAACATCCACAGCCATCCCTCGACCGAGCCCGGCTACCGCGGCGTGCGCGAGGACCACGGCGTGCCCGAGCAGCAGATGACCGGCCTGATGGAGCGGCTGCAGGCCTTTCGGCTGGGCGACGACGGCCGGCGGGGGGCGGCGACGCTCGCCTATTCGGAGATGCTGCGCGCCGGTACGACCACGGCCTGCGATGTCACGCTGCCCTTCGACGGCTGGCTGGAGACGATGGCGCAGAGCGGCATGCGCTTCTATGCGGCGCCCACCTTTGCGTCGGCGCGCTGGGGCATGGCCTCGCCGCAGACCGTGACCTGGAAGTGGGACGAGGCCGGCGGCCTGGTGCAGTTCGAGAAGGCCAAACGAGTCATGGCCGACGCCGAGGCGCACAACTCCGGCCGGCTCGACGCCATGGTCTTCCCCGCCCAGATCGACACGGTGACGCCCGAGCTGTTCGCGGCCGGCCGCAAGCATGCTGACGACAGCGGCCTGCGCTTCTCCACGCATATCGCCCAGTCCGTGGTCGAGGTGCGCGAGATGATCCGCCGCCACAACACGACGCCGATCCAGTGGGCGGCGGCGCAGGGTCTCCTGAAGGGCGACACCGTGCTGGCGCACTGTATCCTGCTCGACGACCATCCGCAGATCCGCTGGCATACCTCAAAGGACCTCGACCTGATCGCCGAGGCGGGCGCCTCGGTGGCACACTGTCCGCAGCCCTTCGCGCGCTATGGCCTGGCCATGGATCACGTCGGCCGCTACCGCAGGCGCGGCGTCAACGTGGGCCTCGGCACCGACTGCGCACCGCACAATCTGATCGAAGAGATGCGGCTTGCCATCGTGGCCGGCCGCCTGATGAGCGAGGACATCCGCAGCCTCGACACTGCCGGCGCCTTCGAGGCGGCGACGCTTGGCGGCGCGGCGGCGCTCGGCCGTGACGACATCGGCGCCCTCGCCCCCGGCATGGCGGCCGACATCGTGCTGGTCGACCTCAGCCACCCGCTGATGCAGCCGGCGCGCGATCCGCTGCGGTCGTTCGTCTTCCACGCTGCCGACCGCGCCGTGCGCACCGTGCTGGTCGACGGCGAGGTCGTGCTGAAGGACGGCAATCCGGTGCATCTGGATCCCGCCGCCACCATGGAACGCGTGGCCGAGGCGCAGGCGCGCATGCTGCGGGATTCGACCAAACACGACTACCTCGGCCGCGACGGCGCGGTAATCTCGCCGCTCTCGCTCGATATCCACTGAAGGCCGGAGAAACGGCGCCAACCAGGTCTATGTACGTCAGTGCACGCTCATGATGCGGGCCGTGCGCCACCCCGCCACCGAATGACCTCATAGGCGATCACGGCGCCCAGGAGGGCGATACCGACGAGACGCGCGGCAACCATGCCGCCTACCCAATCGTCGATTAGATCCGGGAACATCAGGGAGAGGCCGGCGGCGAAGCACACCGTGCGCACCGCCACGCCGAGCCGGCGCACGATGTGACCCTGGGCGGCGAAGGCTAGCGCCAGGACGCCGGAAGCTGCACCGATCGTCACCCAGACCGCCCACCCCCAGGTCATTCCTTTGGGGAATTCCAGCAGCAAACCCGTGCCGATCGGGTCGAGCACGAAGACGAACGGTACCAGAAAGGCGGGCAGCGCATACTTCCAGCTCTGCAAGGTGGTGACGTAGGGATCGGCGCGCGTGATCGTGGCCGCCGCAAACGGCGACAGCGCGGTCGGCGGCGATACCTCGGACAGCACGGCGTAGTAGAAAATGAACATGTGGGCGGCATAGTCGGGCACGCCAAGCTTGATCAGGGCGGGAGCCGCTATGACTGCGCACATGATGTAGGACGCCGTCACCGGCACCGCGAGGCCGACCACCCAGACAATCAGCGAGGTGTAGATCGCCGTCCAGAACAGCGAGCCGCCGGCAAGATCGATGACGATCGAAGAGAACTTCAGCGCCAGGCCGGTCTTGGTGATGATGCCGACGATGATGCCGGCACAGGCGCACGTGGCAGCCACACCCAGCGCCTGAATCGACCCGTCGGCCAGCGCGCGAAACAGCCGGCCCGGCCACAAGGCGGTGTCGGCACGCAGGAAGCTCATCGCGATGGCGAGCAGGATCGACCAGAAGACGGCGTAGGTCGCCGAGTAGCCCCAGATCATGAGGACAATGACCGAGATCAGCGACGAGAAGTGGAAACCGTATCGCAGCACAAGCTGGCGCAAGGTCATGTCGAGTTGCGGGTCGACGGCGCGCAGGCTGTACTTGCGCGAATCGATCTCCGTCATCACCAGCAGGCCAAAATAGTAGAGGCAAGTGGGGATGATCGCCATGCGCACGATGTCGAGGTACGACATCTTGAGATACTCGGCGATGAGGAAGGCGGCCGCGCCCAGAACCGGCGGCGAGAGGATGGCACCAAGACCACCCGCCGCCAGCAGGCCGCCTGCTGCCGTTTTGCCATAGCCCGCCTGGCGCATGATCGGCCACGCCACGGTTCCAATGGTGACGGTGGTGGCCACGCCCGAGCCCGACGGACCGCCCAGAAGGAACGACGACAGAACGACGGCGCGGCCGGCGGCGTTGGGCTGGCCCTTCATGGCGAGCAGGGAAAAGTCGATGAAGAAGCGCCCTGCGCCCGACGCCTGGAGGATGGCGCCGAAGATGGTGAACAGGATGATAAGGCTGGCCGACACGTCGATCGCGGAGCCGAAGATGCCGTTCAGTGTCATGTAGAGTTCGGCGATCAGATCGACGATCGGATAGCCCTTGTGGGTCCACGGCGCGGGCAGGTAGTTGCCCCATAGGCCATAGGCGAAAAACGCCAACGACACGATCGGCATGATCAAACCTGTCGCGCGGCGCGTCGCCTCGAGCACCAGCGCAATCAGCACGACCCCGACGACCACATCCATGCGGTTCGGCGAGACGTAACGATCGAGGAAGTCGTCGGCGCCCGCAAGATTGGTCCAGGTGCCGCCGGTCATCATGTACCAGATGACACCCACGGAAAGACCTGCAGCTACGAGATCCCATGGTGCAACGCGATTGCGCCAGCTCTTGACCATCGGGAACAGCAGGAAGACCAGCGACAGGGCGAAGGCGACATGGACCTCGCGCAACGATTGCTGGTTGATGGTACTGGCCGCAGCGTAGAGGTGGAACAACGTCATGGCAACGGCGACAGAGGTCAGCGCCTTGCCCCACCAGCCGGCGAACTTGTGGATCGCGCCGTCTTCCTGCTCGATCAGCTCCTCGACCTTGCGGCGCTCTTCATCGCTCAGCAGTTCGCCTTGGATCGTCATGCCGTGCCCAATCCCCAAAGAAGAAGGGGCTCCCGCACTGGGGAGCCCCGACCTGCCTTTGCCGACGATTCTACGACAGCTTGATGCCTTTTTCAGCGAAGAACTTGATGGCGCCGGGATGGAACGGCACCGAAGAGTTCGCCTGCTTCTGGTTCTCCGGCGTCATATCGGTGACGGCCTTGTGCGTGGCAAGCAGGTCCGGATAGTTCTCCCACACGGTCTTGATGATGGTGTAGGCCTGCTCGTCCTTCATCGACGCCGGCACGACCAGGATGTTCCAGATCGCGATGGTCGGCACGGCGGCATCCTGGTTCGGATAGGCTTTCGCCGGGATCGCGCTGCCGGCAAAGACTGGACCGTACTTCTTGTTGAGGGCCGGAACCAGTTCGGCCGTCGGCAACAGCTTGATCTTGACGCCCTGCGACGCGGCAAGGTCGGTGATTGCCGCGACAGGCGGACCGCCATTGAAGAAGTAGCCGTCGAGCTTGCCATCCTTCATGGCGTTGGTGCTCTCGGCCGGCGCCAGGCGCTCCCGCTTGAAGTCACTGACCTTGAGGCCCAGTTCGTCGATGATACGCAGCGCCATGACTTCGGAGCCGCTGACGGGCGCGCTGGTCGAGATGCGCTTGCCCTTGATGTCCGAGAGCTTGTTGATGCCGGTGCCCTCCATGGTCACGAAGTGGACCAGGTTGGGGTAGACCACGCAGAGGGTGCGCGATTCGACGGGCTTGTCGACGAACTTGTCCAGCCCTTTGATCGCATCGTAGGCGGTGTCGCACTGGGTGAGTGCCATCTGTGCCTTGCCGTCACGGATCATGTGCATGTTGGCGACCGAGCCGTTGGTCGCCTCGGCGGTGACCGCCCAGCCCGGCACCTTCTTGCTGAGGATATTCGCCATGGCGCCGCCCAGCGGATAGTAGACACCACCGGTCGTACCGGTGGCGATCGAGAACTGCTGGGCCTGCGCGACCGCGGAGCCGGCGAAAGCGCCTGTCAGGCCGAGCGCACCGGCGGCGCTGCCGGCCACGATAAACTGCCGTCGATTCATGTAGATTTCCTCCAACGAACTCTTCCGGTTCTCCCGGGTGTGGCGGAAGAAACCACGGCACCTGAAGTCAAGCAACAGTCGATATGCAATTCGCGGCCGAACAACCTCTGACGATCGTTGTTCGGAATCGTCACGAATTGTCCGCCACGCCACGCTCCCACAGCGCCCGCTCGGCCGCGCGGCGGCGGACGAGACCGGCCAGCTTTCGCGCTCCGGCGAAAACCCAGCGGTCGAACTGCGGACCCGCCTCGGCAAGGCGTCCGGCGTTGACCAGGCGCCGCAGGGTCGAGGCCGCCAGCGCTCCCTCCCCAAGATTGAAGGTGAAACTCGCCAGCGAGTCGAAACATGGGTCGGACAGCGGCATCTCGATCAGCCGGCAGACCGCGCGCTCGTAGCGTGGCAGGTCGGCGCGCAGCAGCGCCTCGCCCTCTTCCGCCGAGAGCGGCGCGTCGAAGCGTTCGCCGTCGGCCACGACATGGCCGTAGCCGACGGTCAGAACCCCGGCCGGGCAGATGTACGGTACGGCCGAGAAGCCCTCGAAAGCCCGGATCAGGGAAATGCCGGCCTCGCCGGTGGCCCGTGGGCTGCTGGGGCGGCTCATCCTCGCCCCCGTTCCTTGTTGAACGTGCGGTTGCCGAACCAGAAGGTCACGATGGCGGCCCACACCGCCCAATCCTCCTCGCCCCACATCGAGAGGATCGTGGCAGCGGCACCGCTGTGGTCTTGCTGCAGGATGACGAACTGCGCCGCCTTCACGGCGGCGTAGAGGGCGAAGAAGCAGAGCGTCAGGAACGGCCGCACAAAGGCGTTGAAGCCATCCACCCAGCGCACGCCCGATGGCCTCAAGGCCGCAGCAAAAGCCGCCAGTTCGCTCTGGATGTCGGCGTGCGCGTTGATCTCGCCCATTTGGCCGCGTGGCCGGCCTGGATCAGCTGGAGCTGGAAGTCGCCCTGGGTGCGGAGCATCTCGAGCTCCTGGACATGGTTCTGCTTCTGCTCGAAATAGCCGATCACGCGCGGCGCCAGTGAACCCAGAAGGCCCACGATCGAACCCAGTAATGCAAGCATGTTTGCCTCACGAAAGATGAAGGATCTTGGTGAAAAAGAACCAGGCGACACACGACAGGCCACCGACCAGGGTGGTCGTCATCGCCGCGAGCGTCGACCAGCCCAGAGCCTCGATGCGGCTGACCCGCTCGCGGATGGCACCGTAGCGTTCGGCGCAAACCGCCTCGTGGCTGCTGAGACGTTTGTCGATGTCGTGGATGTCGGGAGGACCCATTTGATCTCCTGTTTGTGTGTTGGACATGGACCGGCGGTCCGGCGCACGTGCGGCGAACCTCGACGGGCGATTGAAGCGTGTGCCAAGTTGCGTTAACGACGCTGCGGCAGACGATGCGGGAGGAACTGTTCTGATGAGCTCTCTGGAGCCTTACCGGGAGAAGTGGCGGGAGGTCCCCGGGGGTGACGACGTCGATCGTCGCGTGTTTTCCGACAATCTGCTCGATCTGCCCGACGACGAATTCCTGACAAGATGGGACGCCCTGGCCGCGCGCCGCGCCGCCGGCGTGGTGGGACGATTGGACCCGCTTTACCGCGATTTCTTCAAGGGTCGCCGCGTGCTCGAACTGGGCGGCGGGCTCGGCTTCGACGGCCTGCGTTTCGCCGCGCAGGGTGCGCGCTGGACGTTTGCCGACATCGTGCCGGGCAACCTCGAGGTCGTTCGCCGGGTCGCCGGCATCAAGGGGATCGCCGTCGAAACCCATCTGATCGGCGACGACCTGTCATTCGACGCCCTGCCGGCCGACTACGACGCCATCTTCGTGATCGGCTCCATCCACCACGTTCCCTTCGATATCGCCCGCCGGGAGGCGATGGCCGCCCTCAGTCGCCTGAAAGTCGGCGGACGCTGGATCGAACTGGTGTACCCCCAGGAGCGGTGGCTCCGCGAAGGCTCCATGCCGTTCGAAACCTGGGGAACACGCACCGATGGCGAGCGGACACCCTGGGTGGAATGGCACGACGTCGAGAAGGTTCGCCGGCGCCTCCAGCCCGCGATTCTGAAGACCGTTCTGGATTGCGAGCTGGCCTCGCACAATTTCCGTTGGCTCGATCTCGAATATGCCGGCATGGGCCGGACCATCGACGCAGCGAAGTTCATCGATCTCAAATTCCAGCCGGTAATCCTCGACGGTGGCGCTCATGTCCTGTGGAACTTCACGGGAAACAAGGGGGCATTCTTTCCGATCGGCCGGATCGACCTGAGGCCCCTCGTCTCCGGGTTGAAACCTCCCTTTGCCGCCGAATTGGCCCTGAAGGTGACGCAGGGACTCGTAGGTGTCGGGCTTGTCGATGCGGGTAACCAGTACCTCGCCGACGCCGAGATCGTCGTCGAAGCCGCGCCGGACTGGCGATATGTCACGGTTCGATGCGCGGAGGCTCCGGCCTTCCTGGTGTTTCGCAACCGGCATGCCGTAAGCGTCGTCTTCAGGCACGACGGAACGGCCGCTCGCTTGTCGACGCCAGCCAAACAGCTGCGACGGTGTCAGACCGTGACGGCGCGCCACCGCGCTCACCGACTCCACACCGCCAAGGCTCTCGGCAACGACTGCCGCCTTCTGCTCGGCGCTCCACTTCCGCCGCCGCCCGGCTCCCGTGAAAATCTCAAGCCGCCGAACCGGCTCCGATATAGGCTTACGCACTGTGTCCGACATAGGTCCAATTGACCTGCCCCCGGGTTTTCGGACCGCGGATAAGTTGAGAGAGTGGCCTCCGTATTGGAGGCAGATATGCGCAAG
>JAIETA010000213.1 GCA_019745575.1 Reyranella sp.
GCGCGCTTCAGCCGCTTCGGGTCTATGCGGGTCGACGGCGGCTGGCCGGCGGCGATGTCGGCGAGCTGCTGATCGAGAATGGCCTCGATGATGGTCGCGCGGGCGGCCGTGAGGTCCGCGGCCAGATCGGCCGGCAGGCCGCCCTTGGCCGCCGCTTCGGCGAGGCGCGCGTCGGTCGACGTCGCGGCCGAGCCCCAGGCCAGGGCGATGGCGCGGGCGCCGGCCACGATGGGAAAGAGTCCGCGCAGCTTGAGGTCGGCACGGCCGCTCTCCAGCCGCAATCGGCCCAGCAGGTCGAAGGCGCTGCCGCCGCCTTCGCCGGTCGCCGCCAGCAGACGCAGGAACAATGGCGACTTCGCCGCGGCGGCCACCGCATGGCTGCGCAAGGCATGGGCCAGCGTCCGCTCGCCCAGGACGGGCGTGAAGTCGAAGAAGATGTCGACGTTCAGGAGCGCCGCGGGTTGCGGTCGGTCGATCCAGGCGTCGATCGCCTCGCGCCAGCGGGCAAGAGGACGGCGGAAAGCCGGATTGCCGGCCATCACGCCGCCCTTGCAGAACGGTACGCCGGCGGCGTCGAGCAGTGCGTTCAGCTTGTCGGCGAAGGCCGCGAACCATGGATCGCTGGCCTCGTCGCCGTCGTGGATGAGGGCATTGTCCTGGTCGGGCGTGAGCAGCGTCTCGCCGCGGCCGGCCGAGCCCAGCACCAGCAGGCACCACTTTGCCGGGGCGTCGCCTTTTCCCTGGTCGCGCATGGCCGCCAGCGCGAGTTCGCCGGCGCGCGCCGTCACGTCGCGCGTCACGCCCGCGATCACGGCCGAGACCTGGACCGCCGGGACCTCCTCGCGGCGCAGCGCTGCGGTCAACCCTGGCAGCTTGTCGAACGCCGCGCGCAGCGCCGCGGCATCCGCGGCATGGTCGATCTCGTCGCCCAGCGTGAGCGCGAGCGACGCCCGCTGCTTCAGGAGGCTGCGTGCCGTCAGCATGCCGAGCGGCCGGCCGGCCTCGTCGATCACCGGCAGATGGCGCACGCCGAGCCGCGCCATGCGGGCGAGGGCGCGATAGACCAGGGCATCGGCGGCGATGCCGTGGACCGGCGACGTCATGACCTGGCCGACGGCGGTTGCGAAGTCCGCCGCATCGCGCGCCACCAGGCGCAGCACGTCACGCTCCGTGACGATGCCGGCCAGCCGGCCGTCGCCGTCGAGCACCGCCACCGAACTCACGCGCCGTTCGATCATGGTGCGTGCCGCCTCGGCGATGCTCGCCCCGGTGGCAATGGCGACGATGGGCGCCGACATCAGGTCGGCGACCCTATGGCGGTAGGGGAAGCTGTCGAGCCGCTCCAGAGGGGCGGTGTCCACGGCCGTCAGCGCCTCGGCGCGCGATGGGCGGCCATGGCGCCACCGAAGGTACCGCGGCCCTGGCCGATCAGTTTCTGGGCGAGGACGACGAAGAGGTCGGCGGCCATGCGGGCGTCGCCGGCGGCGCTGTGCCGGGTTCCCCGCGGCTCCACGCCCAGACGCGACAGCAGGTCCTGGAGGTCGACGTTGTCGGGAGCCTGGCCCAGCCCGCCCAGCAGCTCGACCGTGTCGAAGTGGGGCGGTTCCCGCCAGACCAGGCCGCTGCGCCGCGCCTCGTTGGCGAGCATCGCCAGATCGAAGCTGACGTAGTGCCCGACGACGACACAGCCTGCCAGCGCCGCCAGGATGTCGTCGTAGGCTTCGCTGAAGGTCGGCGCGCCCGCGACCCGCCCGTTGTCGATGCCGTGCACCGCCACGGCGCGGGCGGGAATGGGTATCCGTGGATCGATCAGCAGGTCGAGGGCGGGTGGATCGACGACTTTCAGGCCGGTCGCGATCCTGACCGCCGCGATCGACACGATGCGGTCGCGGCGGGCATCGAGGCCGGTGGTCTCGCAGTCGATCGCCACCAGGGGAAGCCGCACGAGCGGCGTGTGCGCCACGACGCGCAGCCGGCCGAGCGCCTGCTTCTGCCCGAGGTAGCGGTCGAAGATGTCGGAGATCGTCATGCTTGGCGGCTGGGCAGATCCTTGATCAGGGCCTCCGTGTCGAGCCGCCGCGGCAGCCGGTCGTTGAACGAGATGAGGCCGAAGGTCACCGCGGCGCCGAGCACGGCGCTTTCCTCTTCTATGTTGTTGGCGGTCACCGGCGCCTTGCCATAGATCAACCGGCCGGTCTTGTAGCCCATCGCCTTGAGGTCCGGCGCCCGCCCGTCGGGGATGCCGCCGAAGCGGGCCAGCAGGCTGGCAAGGCAGTCGCCCCAGCCGTCCGGCCGGTGCACGGGATTGGGATACTCGCCCAGGACCTCGGCGTAGACCTGCAGCAGCGGCGCATCGAGCGACGGGCCGCCGGCCAGATGGGCGCGCACCAGGAACGTCATGTCGGCGGCGATGGCGGCGAACGATTCCCAGCGGCAGACCGCGAAGACCTCGTTGAACTTGGCGTCGCCCAGGACGTGCTGGCCGTGCCAGGCCAGCGTATTGCGCGAGAACTCGTAGGTCGCCCGTTGCGCCAGATACGACGCCTCGCCGCTCACGAACCGACGGAGCGTCGGCCGCGCGGCGATCCGCCCGGGAAAGAACCGGGCCTTGAGCTGCTGCAACATGCGCCCTGCCTATCACCCCGAAGTCCCCAGCCCATTAGACTAAAGTATGGGGTGTCGCTCATTGTAAGCATACTACCGGTCGTGTAGTGAATTAAGGCAGGAAAAAGACCAAGCGCCCGAGAAGCGCTGGCGATGGGAAACGCAAGGCTAGGACGAAATTCGCGTTCGCATCGCGGCGAATCCATCGGGTGCTCCCAGCAAGGTCGACTGGAGGGAGCGGACAATGGCCGAGAAGAGACTGACGGGCGAGCAGCAGGCCGCCTACTGGCACAAGACCCGGAACCTCATGTGGGTGATCCTCGCCGCATGGTTCTTCTTCAGCTTCGTGATCCATTTCTTCGCGCCGCAACTGAACAAGATCCATATCCTGGGCTTCCCCATGGGCTACTACATGGCGGCCCAAGGCTCGTTGATCGCCTTCGTCCTGATGTGCGTGTGGAACGCCAGGTCGCAGGACAAGATCGATCGCGAATTCGGTGTCCAGGACGAATAACGGGCTAGGGGAGAACAACCATGGCAGCCATGCAGGGCGGGTTTCTCGCCAATCTCGGCAAGGTCTACGGCATCTACACCGGCACCTTCGTCGGCTTCACGATCTTCATCGGCATCCTCGAAGTCTTCGGCGTTCCGAACCGGGTGCTGGGCTATCTCTTCATCTTCCTGACGATCGGCGTCTACGCGCTGATCGGCTACCTCGCCCGGACGTCGGAGGTGAGCGAGTACTACGTCGCCGGCCGCACGGTGCCGGCGTTCTACAACGGCATGGCGACCGGCGCCGACTGGATGAGCGCTGCCTCGTTCATCGGCATGGCGGGCTCGCTCTATTTCGGCGGCTACGGCGGCCTCGCCTTCGTGCTCGGCTGGACCGGCGGCTACGTGCTGGTGTCGATCCTGATGGCGCCGTATCTGCGCAAGTTCGGGCAGTTCACGGTGCCGGACTTCTTCAGCGCCCGCTACGGCGGCAACGTCGCCCGCGGCCTCGCCGTGGTCGTGCTGATCACCGCGTCGTTCGTCTACGTCGTGGCCCAGATCGTGGGTGTCGGCATCATCACTGCCCGCTTCCTCGACATCGGCTTCGAGATCGCCTGCTTCGTCGGCCTGATCGGCATCCTGGTGTGCTCGATGCTGGGCGGCATGAAGGCGGTCACCTGGACCCAGGTGGCGCAGTACATCATCCTGATCATCGCCTACCTGATCCCGGTGATCGTCATGTCGGCCAAGGTGACCGGCGTGCCGATCCCGCAGCTGATGTACGGCCAGGCGCTGGAGAAGATCGAGGTGCTGGAGAAGACCCTCGGCGTGACGCAGCCCTACACCGCGGCCTTCGTCGATGCCCGGGGCAACTACAGCCCGACGGCGATGTGGAACTACTTCGCGCTGATCCTGTGCTTGATGGTCGGCACCGCGTCGCTGCCGCACATCCTGATGCGGTACTTCACGACGCCGTCGGTCAAGCAGGCGCGCGACTCGGTGGCGTGGTCGCTGTTCTTCATCTTCCTGCTCTACTTCACGGCGCCGGCCTATGCCGCCTTCGCCAAGCTGGAAGTCTACCAGGACGTGATCGGCCAGCCGATCGCCCAGCTGCCGGCGTGGGTCGCCTCGTGGGGCAAGATCGGCCTCGTCGGCGCCTGCGACGCGGCCAACGCGTCGGAGGTCTACAGGCTCTGCGCCGGGGTGAAGGGCAACGGCGACGGCATCCTGCAACTCTCCGAGTTCCGGCTCCACACCGATGCGGTGGTGCTGGCGACGCCGGAGATCGCCGGCCTGCCCTACGTCATCTCGGGCCTGGTCGCGGCCGGTGGTCTTGCCGCCGCGCTCTCGACCGCCGACGGCCTGCTGCTGGCGATCGCCAACGCGCTCAGCCACGACATCTACTACAAGATGATCGACCCCAACGCCGACACCAAGCGCCGGCTGGTCATCAGCCGCATCCTTCTGGCCATGGTGGCCATCGTGGCCGCCTACGTCGCCGGCACGCTGGGTGCGGACATCCTGTTCCTGGTGTCCTGGGCCTTCTCGATCGCCGCCGCCGGCCTGTTCGCGGGCCTGGTGCTCGGCATCTGGTGGAAGCGGGCCGGCAACGCCGCCGGCATCGCCGGCATGGTGGTGGGCTTCGGCCTCTGCATGTTCTTCCTGCTCGCGACCGAGTTCTACGGTCCGTGGGTCAAGGCGAGCATGAGCTGGCTGGGCGACATCAACATCGTCAAGATCCGCGGCCGCGATGTCGCCTACATCTGGGGCATCAACAACATCTCGGTCGGCATCTTCGGCATCCCGGCGGCCTTCCTGGCGATGCTCGTCGCCGGCTACCTGTCGAAGCCCGCGTCGCGCGAGATGCAGGAGTTCATCGACTCGATCCGCACCCCGTCCGGGTCGGTTCGCAACGTCGAAGCAGCGCATTGATCGGCCCTCGCGGCTGATCTAGGGAAGGGCGGGGCGCAAGCTCCGCCCTTTCCGTTTTGGGGTCGATGAGCCAGCCCGATTTCTTCTGGGGCTACCTGCCCTTCTGGATCCTGACCTACGGCCTGTCGCTGGTCGCCTGGGCCTGCGTCGGCCGCTGGGCGCTGTCGTTCTTCATGCCGGCGGTCCAGCCGCGCAACTACATCTGGCGATCGTTCGTGTGGCTCACCGAGTGGGCAGTCGTTGCCGCGCGCTTCATCACGCCGAGTTCGATCGGCCCGCGCTGGATGCCGCTGGTGGCCTCGTTCTGGCTGTTCTGGATCCGGCTCGGCGCCTATTTCCTGATGGCGGGCTTCGGCATGACGCCACAGCTGCCGGGTGGCGCCTGACATGGTCAAGCATCAGGTCTTCGCCCTGGTCCTGGGCCTGGCGGTGTTCAACGGCATCTTCTCGCCGCTCGTCCAGCTCGTCGCCGCCTACAGCTTCCTGTGGGCGCCGCCCTGGCTGCCGGCCGACCCGTCCGTCACCTTCTACCTGTCGAGCCTCATCCTCTCGACCACGATGCTCCTGGCGGCGGGTATTCCGGTCGCCGTGCTCGAACATTTCCTGCCGGCCTCGCGCGATGCCCCCGGACCGAACTGGATCTGGGCGCTGCTGTCGCTGGTTCTGTGCTTTCCCGCCTTCGTTCGGCTCTTGCTCATATCGGGCGTGGCGCACTAGCCTTGCCGCCGGAGAGGCGCGATGGACCGCATCGAGTATCTTGCCGATGCCACCGTTCGCCGCGGTTGCGGCTTCATGCTGCTCGCCGTCCTGACGGTGATGTGGGGCCTCTCCTACGACCTGCTGCTGTGCCTGAAGACCGGGGCGATCCTGATGACCCTGCACTGCGCCGCGCTCGGCCTCTTCGCCTACAACGCGCCCCGGCGGAACCACAAGTCGACGGAACTGTGGACGCAGCTCAATCGCGGCGCCGACCTGCCGGCCAACTATCCGCCGGCGCAGCTCCTCGAGGTGCTGCGCAGAACCTACCTGCGCTACGCCGAACTGTCGGGAACCATGGCGCTCGGCCTCGCCGTCGGCGCCGGCATGGTCTGGGTGCTGCGGGGATAGAGACGGGGTGGTAGGCCCGGCAGGATTCGAACCTGCGACATAACCGTTATGAGCGGCTCGTTCTAACCACTGAACTACGGGCCCGTCCCGACCCGGATGGTCCCGGGGCCGCCCTTGTAGCTCATTCCGGCCGTCTCATTCCATGGGCGGCACGAACATATAGCCGACCCCCCGAACGGTGCGGATGACGGTCGGCTTCTCCGGGGCCGGTTCGATCTTGCGCCGGATGCGGGTGATGCGCAGGTCAATGGCGCGGTCGAAGGGATCGCGGCTCCTGTGGCTGGTGGTCTCCAGCAGCCAGTCGCGGCTGAGCGGCCGGTTCGGGTTCTCGGCGAAGATTTTCAGGATGTCGAACTCGCCCGAGGTCAAGGCCACGTCCTGGCCGGCCGGATCGAGCAGCAGGCGGCGCGGAAGGTCGAGGGTGTAAGCGCCCATGCGGACCCGTTCCAGCAGCGATGGCGTGGATTTGTTGACCGAGCGCCGCAGCACGCTCTTGCAGCGGGCCAGCAGTTCGCGCGGCTCGTAGGGCTTGGCGACATAGTCGTCGGCACCGCTTTCCAGCCCCAGCACCTTGTCGACGGCATCGCCGGCCGCGGTCAGCATGATGATGCCGACCCGGGTGTTGCTCTCGCGCAGCCAGCGGGCGAGCGCGAAGCCATCCTCCTGGCCGGGCAGTTGAACGTCGAGCAGCACGAGGTCGGGCATGGCCCGTGAGATCTGGCGGCGCATCTGCGCGCCGTTCTCGACGGCAATGACCTTGAGGTCATGGTTCATCAGATAGGTCTCGGCCGCCTTGCGCTGAAATGCGTCGTCCTCGACCAGCAGGATGGAGGGTTGCTGCATAATCAATATTCCGAAATGAATGACTTCTAATGGTGAGAAAATACCATTTAATTCCAATGAATTATAGCCATATCTTAACATTTTTGATACAGTAATTGGGTCTGCCCGCCATAGGCTCACCACATGTTGTCCCCATCATCAAAAAAGCGAACCGGAACCGGCCGTGGTCGCGCGTTTGCGTCAGGCGAACGTCTTGGGGACTTGCGGCTTTGTGGTTGCCCGTGGACAGCCGGGCAACCGTCGGTCGGAATCGGACGCTTGGCCCCGGCATGCCGGGGATCGGCGCACTGGGCGTCGGCGCGGATGAAGGACGATGTCGGTCGTCGCGGCTGATCCCGCCGCCGGTCAGGCGGTGGAAGGCGGAACGCCCCGGCAGGAGGCCTTCGTCCGCGCCGAACTCATCCGGCGCCTGTTCGACGGTTCGCGCCAGTCGCGCTACTTCTCGTTCGTCCTGTGGCCGGTGATCGCCGCGATCTACTGGCGGCAGATCGATCTGCTCGAGCTCACGATCCCCTTCCTGGCGCACGTCGCCGTCACCTTCGCCTTCGACATCCTCCGCCGCCGCTTTGCGCGGGCCAAGCCCAGCGACGAGGCTGTCGGCCGCTGGGGCTGGTGGTTCGCCGGCCTGTCCTTCCTCGCGGGGGCCTGCTGGGGCGCGGCCGGATTCCTGCTGGCGTCGAAGGACTTCGAACTGCAGCGCATGCTGCTCGGCCTGGTCCTGTTGGCCACCATCACCACGGCCGTGCCGATCCGCTCCGCGCACCCCCCGACCTTTTATGCCTTCGCCATGGCCACGACCGCGCCGTTGCTGCTGGTGCTGGTGACGTCGACCGATCCCTTCTTCCAGCTGATCGGCATCGCCGGCGGCGCCTATGTCGGCCATCTGATGGCCTATGTCCGCGACGTCCATCGCTGGCAGTACGACAACATCGCGCTCGCCTACCAGAAGGACGACCTCGCCCGCCGGCTGCAGGTCGCCTACGACGAGGCGCGCCTGGCGCGTGACGCTGCGCTGGCCGCCCAGCACGACGCCGAGAACGCCAACCAGGCGAAGTCGACCTTCCTGGCGACGGTCAGCCACGAGATCCGCACGCCGATGAACGGCGTGCTCGGCATGATCGATGTGCTGGAACGCACGTCGCTGTCCGTCGAACAGCATGACTCGCTGGCGACGGTCAGGCATTCGGCGGCGTCGCTGCTGCGGATCATCGACGACATTCTCGACTTCTCCAAGATCGAGGCCGGCCGGCTCGATCTCGAGGCGATTGAACTGTCGACGGTCGAGTTGATCGAGGGCACGGCCGAGACGCTCGCGCCGCAGGCCGCCGCCAAGGGGCTGAAGCTGGTGGCCTACGTGGCGGCCGGCGCGCCCGACCGCGTGATCGGCGACCCGCTGCGTCTGCAGCAGATCCTGTTCAACCTGCTGGGCAACGCCATAAAATTCACCGAGGCGGGTTCCGTCCGGCTCACCCTGGAAAGCGCCGGCCTCGCGACGCTGCGCATCCGCGTCGCCGACACCGGCATCGGCCTCACCGCCGAGCAGCGCGACCGGCTGTTCCAGCCGTTCGTGCAGGCCGACAGCTCGACGACGCGGCGTTTCGGCGGCACCGGGCTCGGCCTGTCGATCGTGCGCCGCCTTGCCGAAGCGATGCAGGGCGACGTCGAGGTCCAAAGCGAGGCGGGCGTCGGCTCGACCTTCATCGTCACCGTACGGCTGGCGCCGGCATCTTCCGCGTTGCCGCCCGCCGTGTCGCCGCTGGCCGGCCTGTCGCTGGCGCTCGCGTTGCCCGATCCCGACGAGGCGGCGGCGATCGCCCGCTATCTTGTCGATGCCGGCGCGACCGTCCGGCTCGTCCCGCCGGATGCCTCTTTCGTCGGCATCCGGATGGCCGATGGCAACGGCGGCCGGCTGGTCGCGATGCACGATGGTCCTCCGCCTGCGACCGGGACCGCCGCCGGCCTGCCACGGCCGTGGCGGCGCGACGTGCTGATCCGTGCCGTGGCCCGGGCGAGCGGTCGGGCCGTGGAGGCCGCCGTCGTCGCGACGCCGCACCTGCCGCATCGCCTGAGCGGCCGGGTCCTCGTGGTCGACGACAACTCGGTCAATCGCAAGATCCTGGCCCGGCAGCTCGAACTGGCCGGGGCATCGACCGACTCGGCATCCGGCGGCGAGGAGGCGCTCGAGCTCTGGCGCCGCGGCACCTACGACCTCGTGCTCGCCGATCTGCAGATGCCGACGATGGACGGCTTCGAACTGACGCGGCGGATTCGCGCCAGCGAGGCCGCCGGACAGCGGGCACGCACGCCCATCCTGGCCGTGACGGCGAGTGCCCAGGAAGAGCAGGAACAGAAGAGCCGGGCGGTCGGCATGGACGGCTTTCTCACCAAGCCCGTCGGCATCGAGCAGCTGAGGGCAACCCTCGATATCTGGTTGAAGGGCGAGCCGACCTCGGCCGCCACCGAACGCGTCACATGAGGAACGCCGGATGAACAAGGCCTATGACCGCGACAAGCTCGTCGAACTGTTCGGCGACGACCCGAAGACCCTCGCCGAGGTCGAGCGCGAGTTCCTCAGCACCGCCCGCGGCGCCGAACGCGAGATCGTCGGCAGCGACGACTGCACGACCATCGCGCGCGCCGCTCACCGGCTGAAGGGCGCGTCGGGCATGATCGGCGCGGGGCCGTTGCGCCAGCTGGCCGAGGCCGTCGAGCGCGCCGCCAAGGCCGAGGATCTGCCCAGCGTGCGGCGGCTGCACGACATGTTCAGCCGGGAAGTGAGACGCGTCGCCGAACAGGCGGGCGTCGACGCCGGTTAGAGTCATTCCGACTGACATGGAATCGCCTTCCTCCCCCGTTTCGGGTCGTCGCTATGGCCGATGCGGCCATAGCGACCAGGTGGCGGCGTCTTACGCCGACGGAGGGGTCAGAAGCCCCCGTTGAGCCTCATGACCCCTTCGCCCTCGTAAGACGAGGGCACTTCCCCTTTGCGGAGTCCGCAAAGGGGAAGAGAATGAGTCCGACTCTGGTGGTTCAATCCACGTCGGAAAGACTCTACCCCTTCGGCCGCAGCAGCATCGTCGCCGAGTAGGAGAGCAGGCTGCGGCCGTCCTGCTCGACCAGCCCGCGCAGGAAGGCGATCGACTTGCCGCGACGGGGAATCTCGACCCGCGTCGCCAGTGGCGCGGCGGTGTCGCCGGCCGACAGGAATTCGGCGGCGAAGGACACGGTCGACGGCGCCAGGCCGGTGGCAAGGGCTGCCGCGCGCGTGATGGCCGAATCGGCGAAGCTCATCAGGTAGCCGCCGTGCAGGGCGCCGCCGGAATTGCACATGCGCGGCAGGGTCGGCTGCAGGACCGACACGCCTTCCGTCTCCGGCCGCACATAGAGCGGTCCGATGTGGCGGGAATAGGCGCTGGCGGTGGCAAACGGCTCGAAGCCCGCCGGGACGGTCTGCTCCGCGGCGGCGGCCTGGCGGGGGGCGTTCTCCTGCTTGCGTGCCATGGCCTTGGCGCGCGCCACGTGGCGGCAGACGCCGGACCACAATGCGACCGTCCGACCCTCCTGGGTCAGGCTGCCGCGGGCGAAGGCCAGCCGGCCGGTGACCTGCAGCGGCTCGCCGCGCGCCTCGACGGGCGGTCCGATCCGCGCGCCGTCGAGGAACTCGGCGGCGATGCTCACGGTCACGGCGAAGGAGCTGTTGGTGCCGCCGTCGGCGGCGCGGCCGGCCACCAGGCAGAGCGCGTAGTCGGCGAAGGTCAGGAGCGCGCCGCCGTGCACGCCGCCCGAGTAGTTGCCGTGAGCCGCGTGGGTCGGCAGCACGCAGTGGACGGCGCCTGCCGCCCGCGTGTCGCCGGAGAGCTTGTAGTAGATCGGCCCGATATGGTCCTCGAACGGATCGGGCGGGACGAAGACCGAGTAGGCCGAAAGATTGATGTCGGGCACGAGGACTGGCCTTCCGGTTCGCTCTTGTGAAGGATCGTTCGGCGGCTCTAATAGGGGAAAATCCCCCAAGACAAAAGAGCCACGGAGCGAAACGTCATGGCGACAGCCGCCCACAAGATCGAGATCCGCCGGGAACGGCGGCCGCAGGGCGTGGTGGCCCATCTCGTGTTCGACAACGCGCGGCGTCTCAACGTGCTCAACCCGCCGGCCCTCGGCGAGCTGACCCAGGCCTTCCGCGCGCTGGCCACGGAAGACGATCTGCGCGTCGTGGTGTTCTCCGGCGCCGGCGGCCGGGCCTTCATCGGCGGCGCCGACATCAACCACATGGCGGCGATGCGCCAATCCGAGGATGGCCGCGCGTTCATCACCCTGATCCACAAGCTCTGCCAGTCGATCCGCGACTGCCCGGTGCCGGTGATCTGCCGGATGGAGGGCTATACGCTGGGCGCCGGCCTGGAAGTGGCGGCGGCCTGCGACATCCGCATCGCCGCGGACGACGCCCATTTCGGCATGCCCGAGGTCAAGGTCGGGGTCCCGTCCGTGGTCGAGGCGGCGCTGCTGCCGCGCCTGATCGGTTGGGGCCGCACGTCGTGGCTGCTGCTCACGGCCGAGAATATCGGCGCCGCCAAGGCCGAGGCCTGGGGGCTCGTCGAGGAGGTGGTGCCGGCGGCGAAGATCGCCGAGGCGGTCGAACGCTGCGTGCATTCGATCGTCGAGGGCACGCCGCTCGCGGTGCGGGCGCAGAAGCGCCTGATGCGGCGCTGGGAACGGCTGCCGCTCGACGAAGCCGTACAGGCCGGCATCGACGCTTTCGCCCAATCCGTGAGCGATGGCGAGCACATCGTGCCGATGACCGCTTTCGTGAACCGCAAGAAGAGGTGAATGCCATGATCGAGCGCCGCACGCTGCTGTTGTCGACCGGCGCCCTGGCGCTCGCCACGCCGGCCCGCGCGCAGGCCTATCCCAGCAAACAGATCACGATCCTGGTGCCGTTCACGGCCGGCAGCGGCACCGACACCATGGCGCGCATCTTCGCGGAGAGGCTGGCGGCGGTCGGCGGCCAACCGGTGGTGGTCGACAACAAGCCCGGCGCCAATGGCGGCGTGGCGGCGGCGGCTGTCGCCCGCGCGGCGCCCGACGGTTACACGCTGATGATGACGACCAACAGCTCGCATGCCGCCAACCCCAGCCTGTTCAAGAGCCTGCCCTACGATCCGGTGAAGGACTTCGAGAGCGTGGCGCTGTTCGGCCTGGCGCCGTTCCTGATCGTGGCCACGCCGAACGCGCCCTTCAACAACGTCAAGGAACTGATCGCCTACGCCAAGGCCAATCCGGGCAAGCTCTCCTACGGCGCCGGCACCAGCACTGCCACGGTGTCGGGCGAATCGTTCAAGCGTATCGCCGGCATCGACGTGCTGCGCGTGCCCTACAAGAGCGCGCCGCCGGCCCTGACCGACGTCATCTCCGGCACCATCCACTACACCTTCATCGATGTCGGCACAGGCCTGCCGCACATCAGGGGTGGGCGGCTGAAGCCGATCGTCTCGACCTCGAGCCAGCGCTCGCCCAACCTGCCCGACCTGCCGACCATGCGCGAGCAGGGCGTCGAGTTCGATCTCGACGCCTGGTACGCGCTGTTCGCGCCGGCCAGGACACCCGAGGCGATCGTCAACCGTCTCAATGCCATCGTGCGCGAGGAATATGCCAAGCCCGACATGCAGGCCCGCATGCGCGACTTCAACGTCATCCTGAAGCTCGGCCCGCCGGCCGACCTCGCTGCCTTCCAGAAGGCCGAGATCGCCAAATGGGCACGCTTCGTGAAGGAAGCCGGCATCGAGCCGGAGGGCTGAAGTCTTTTCGGGAACGATCGAATCGGAACTCTCCTCCCCTTGCTTGCAAGGGGAGGTGTCACCGTCTTACGGTGACGGAGGGGTCATAGGCAACGAGCGGGACTCATGACCCCTCCGGCCCGTATCACGGGCCACCTCCCCAGCTTCGCTGGAGAGGAGAAGAAGTGGACCTGCTCTCGTCGGAAAGACTCTGGGACATGTCGAAGACCGTCCGCATCGGCTGCCACTCCGGTTTCTGGGGCGACACCGAAACCGCCGCCGTGCAGCTCGTGCGTCACGGCAACGTCGACTATCTGGTGAGCGACTATCTGGCCGAGGTCACCATGTCGATCATGGCGGCCCAGAAACTGCGCAACCCGCAGGCCGGCTACGCCGTGGACTTCGTCACGGCGGTGATGGCCCCGCTCGCCCGCGAGATCGCCGAGAAGAAGATCAAGGTGGTGACCAATGCCGGCGGCGTCAATCCGCAGGCCTGCCGCGACGCCGTCCTGAAGGCCTGCGAGGCGGCCGGCGTGACGCTCAAGGTGGCGGTCGTGCTGGGCGACGACATCCTGCCGCGCGCCGAGGAGTTCCGCGCCGCCGGTATCCGCGAGATGGATACCGGCGCCGAGCTGCCCGCGAAGATCGTCAGCATGAACGCCTATCTCGGCGGCTTCCCGATCGCCCGTGCGCTGGCCGAGGGCGCCGACGTGGTGATCACCGGACGCTGCGTCGACTCGGCGGTGACGCTGGGCGCGCTGATCCATGCCTTCTCGTGGACGCCGGAGGATCTCGACCGGCTCGCGGCCGGCACCTTGTGCGGCCACATCATCGAGTGCGGCGCCCAGTGCAACGGCGGCAACTTCACCGATTGGCGGCTGGTGCCGGACTACGACAACATGGGCTTTCCGATCGCCGAGGTTTTTAGCGACGGCTCGTTCGTGCTGTCCAAGCCCGACAACACGGGCGGGCTGATCTCCACCGCCACGGTGGCCGAGCAGATGCTCTACGAGATCGGCGATCCGCGCGCCTACATCGTGCCCGATGTCGTGTGCGACTTCACCGAGGCGCGCTACGAGCAGCTGGGCAAGGACCGCGTCCGCGTGTCGGGCGCCCGCGGCCGGCCGCCGACCGACACCTACAAGGTGTCGACCACGTTTCCCGACGGCTTCAAGTTCGCCTCGATCTTCATGCTGGGCGGGCGCGAGGCGGCGGCGAAGGGCCGGCACAGCGCCGAGTCGATCGTCAAGAAGACGCGCCGTCTGTTCAAGGACAAGGGCATGGCCGACTTCCGCGACGTCAGCATCGAAGTGATCGGCGCCGAGGCGACCTACGGCCCGCACGCGCGTGCGCAGGACAGCCGCGAGGTGGTGGTGAAGATCGCGGCCAAGCACGACCAGAAGGAGGCGCTGGCGCTGCTCGGCCGCGAGATCGCGCCGATGTCGACCGGCGGCGTCGTCGGCATGGCGGGCAGCTTCGGCGCCGGCCGTGTCTCGCCCTCGCCGGTGATCCGCATGTTCTCCTGCCTGGTGCCCAAGAGCCAGGTTCCCGTCACGGTCGACGTCGGCGGCCACCGGATCGCGCTGCAGGAGGGCGCCCGCAGCGGCGGTTTCGAGGCGACGTCGCTGCCGGTCGAGGCGCCGCCGCTCGCAGCGCCGTCGTCGGGGCCGACGGAGACAGTGCCGCTGGTGGCGCTGGCCTATGGCCGGTCGGGCGACAAGGGCGACAACGCCAACATCGGCATCTTCGCCCGCAAGCCCGAGTATCTGCCGATCCTGGACGCCGAGGTGACGGAGGAGGCGGTGGCCAGATACTTCGCGCACCGGATCGAGGGCGATCCTCGGGGCAAGGTGAGCCGCTGGCGGCTGCCCGGCATCGTAAGCGTCGTCTTCAGGCCACGGCCTTGAACTCGCTCGGTGCGAGGTAGGTCCATGGCAGCAGCTCATCGAGTT
>JAIETA010000034.1 GCA_019745575.1 Reyranella sp.
GGCATCAACGTGTCGGGCGGCGGCGGCCACTCGCCGCCGCCCGGCCGGACGCCGCGCTTCAACCGCCGCGGCGGCTGGGTCGCGGGCTACGGCGGCGCCGGATACGCCGGCGATCCCGGTTGCATTGTTTTGAGGTGGTAGGCCATGAAGTACGCACGCATCGAGCAGGGCAAGGTCATCGAGCTGGTCGAGATCGAAGGCGATCCGGCCGAGCAGTTCCACGAGTCGCTGACATTCGTCGCGGCGCCCCAGGGCTGTGCCGTAGGATGGTTGATGCAAGGCGGCGTGCCGGTGGCGCCGCCGATCGACGTGGAGCCGTTGCGCGCGGCAAAGCGCGCGGCGATCGACAGGGCCTATCACGCGGCCATCGAACGCGGCCTGCCGTTCGGCGACGGTGACGCCATCCAGATCGACGCCGAGAGCCGGCAGAACCTCGCCGCGCGCGCCACTCGCGCCGGGTTCGTGATCCAGAACACCGCAGGCTTCACCTGGCCGCCCGGCGGCATGGCCTACCGCACGCGCAACAACCTTTGGCCGGTCTTCACGCCCGCCGAGATGGTCGCCCTGTCGCAGCAGGTCGACGACCTCTTCACCGCGATCCGCATCCGCTACGCCGCCCTGAAGGGCGACTGCAAGAACGCCGGCTCCGCCGAGGTGATCGCCGGCATCAACGAGACGACCGGATGGCCGGCGTGAGCCTTGATCCACTCGATGCCGAGCGTCATCGCGCCCGGACCGTGATGGCCAGCGCGCGCGATCGGGCCGTCTCGGCAATGCACGCTACGGCCGAGCGGGCCTTCCTCCGCGCCGACGACGGCGTGCGGGCAGCCACCACACCGGCCGAGATTGAACGGGCGCAGGATCTCTTCATCGCCGGCATCGACGCGCTCGGAGCGACGGCCCATGGCTGACGCCGCCCGCCAGTGCTTCGGGATCGTCGACCGTCAGTGCGTGGCCAAACTGAAGCGCGTGTCGTTCGGCGTCCACAACAGCGCCGAGCGAATGATGGTCGGCGTAGCGCATGCAATGGAGACCGGCCGGCCGATCAGCGAGGCCCAGCGGCTGGCCATGTATCGGCTCTGCTTCCGCTACCGCGAGCAGATCGCCGACTGGAGCTTCCTGGCGCGCGTGCTGATCTGCACGGCGCTCATCGAGGAGATGACCGACGTCGAGTATCGCGAGGCATTCCGGCCGCGGGTGCGCGGCTGGCGTGCCGGCGCGGCGTCCTCGAGGGCGGATCGAAACCCGCTCGACGATCTGTTTCGGGAGGCCCGCTAGCCATGGTGTCCCGGCGTCGACGGTGCCGGCAAAGTGACGGCAGACTCGGAAGCCGGCGCCGATCTAGCCTCGGGCCATGCCCCGCGCTTATGCCCGCATCGTCGCCGACTACCGCCGCGCCTTCCGCCACCAGGTGCGCCTGCCGCACTGCCGGCTGTGGCGCCTGGCGCACGTCGACGCCCAGCTGCGCCATCTCGCGGCGCCGCGCGACAAGGCGCAGTGGTTCGAGGGCAGCGAGCTGCGCGGCGACGACGTCGCGGTCTTTGCCTTCAGATGTCCGCTGCAGGCGGCCGTGCTGCGAGATTGGTCGGAGCGCTGTGGCATCGACTGGACCCTGCCGCCCGAGGAGCAGCAGCGGCGGCCATCGCCGCCGCCTATGGATCATCGGGCCTTCTACGGCCCCTCGGGGCACACGGGCTTCAGGTCCTGACGCGCGGTCAGGCCGCCTTCTTGCGGGACGGCAGCAACACGATGGCGTTTTCGGGCGCCATGACCTCGGCCCACTCCTTGCCGATCAGCTTGTAGTGCTTAAGCAGGTGACGGACTTCGTCGCGCGACAGGCGCAGCGTGTAGAGATTGCACATCCCTATCCCCTTCGTCGTGATCGGCGGGGGCAGCGGCGCGTCAACGCCGCAAACCGCGCGGACGCACCGCGCATGACCGTCACTGGCCTAGCCACGGCCACCCCGCCACCGGCGATCACCGGAGCGGGCAGTCAGCACGAGTCATGTCATGGAGTCCATACGGTGCGGCCGGTGCCGCCGCCTCTTGCTGCGCGGCGACGTGCGGCGTATAGAGATCAAGTGCCCACGTTGTGGCACCCTCAACGTCGTCTACAGGGCCGCGAGCCCGCCCCCAGAGCGCCCGGAGCGTCAGAAGAAAGACGCTTCCCATGGCCAAGATCATGCCGCTTCCGCGCGACCGGATCACCTACCGACATAGATCTCAGTTCGCCGTCATCGTCGTCTGCGCCGACGAACGCGATCAGCGCAACGTCTTCAACCAGCTGCGCCGGCTGGGCTATCGCCTCCGCGTGGTCACCGTATGAGGATCTCGATCCATCATCGCTGTGCCGAGGCGCGCAGCTACCGCGCGGCGCGGGTCAAGTCGCTGTTCAACGTGGAGAGCGGCGCCACCTTCGATATCGAGGCCGAACTGCCGATCGACGCGCCCGACTGGAAGCTGGGTCTGGTGATCGGCCCCAGCGGCTCGGGAAAATCGAGCATCGGTCGCAGGATACTTGGCGCCGGCGCCTTCTACATCCCAGCGTGGCCCGGCCGGAAGCCGATCATCGATGCCATCGCGCCGGAGGCGCCGTTCGACGACGTGACTGCGGCGCTGGCTGCCGTGGGCCTGGGCAGCGTTCCGGCGTGGCTGCGGCCCTACGAGGTGCTGTCGACGGGCGAGCGCTTTCGGGCCGACCTCGCGCGCGTCGTGGCGAGCCGGCCGGCGCGGGTGGTGATCGACGAGTTCACCAGTGTGGTCGATCGGCAGATCGCCAAGGTGGGTGCGCTGGCGTTCGGCAAGGCCTGGAAGCGCGGCAGCGGGCAGGCGGTGCTTCTGTCCTGCCACTACGACATCGTCGACTGGCTGGCGCCGGACTGGATATACGACACCGCGTCGGGGGAGTTCTCCGGGAGGGGACTTCGACGCCGGCCGCCAATCGAACTCGATCTATTCGAGACCGACTGGCGCTACTGGCCGCTCTTCGAGCCGCATCACTATCTGAAGCTGCCGAAGATGATAGCGGCGACAAACTACGTCGGCTTCGTCGGCGAGCAGCCGGTCGTTCATGTAGCGGTGTCGACGCGGCCAGGCCTGGTCGAGGGCCGGGCATGCCGTCTGGTGGTCATGCCCGAGTGGCAAGGCGCTGGCGTCGGCATGCGCTTCCTCAATGCCGTGGGCGAGCGCTGGCGGACCGGCCGGAACCGCCACGGCATCCGGGTACCTTTGCTGTTTCACACGTCGCATCCAGGACTCGCGGCAGCGTTGCGCCGCGATCCGTGCTGGGAGCAGATCAGCGCCATGCTCTTCGGCGGCAACAAGGCGCGGTCGGCGCAGACCATAGTCGAGTCGGCCGAGCGCTCCGGTGTGTCGGCCGCCATCAGCGCCGGCTACGGTGGTCACTTCCGCGCGGTGCAGGGCTTCCGCTACTACGGGGCGGCGTGATGCGGGTGCTGCTGGCGGGCTCCGGCTGGCTGGGCGAGCAGACCTTGCGCGAGCTGCGCCGGCGCGGCCACGAAGTCGTGGCGGTTTGGGACCGGAGCGCCAGCGGCAGGCTCGCCACGGCCGCTGCCGGCGGCGGCGTGAAGGCGATCACCCTGGCCTCGATCGGCCACCCCGGCTGGTTGCAGAAGATACCGGAGCTGGTGGTGTCGGCACACTGCACCTGGCCGATCGAGGAGGAGACGCTGGCACGGTGCCCCAAGGGCGGCATCGGCTACCATCCCTCGCTGTTGCCGTTGCACCGCGGTGGCGACGCCGTGCGGTGGGCGATCCACATGCGCGAGCGGGTAACCGGGGGGACGGTGTTCTGGCTCAACAACCGGCCGGACGGCGGACCGGTGCTGGCTCAGGACTGGTGCTTCATCCGGCCGAACGATACAGCCGAGAGCCTGTGGCGGCGCGAGCTGGGACCGATGGGCGTCCGGCTGCTGGGCGAGGCTATCGACCTGGTCGCCGACGGCCAGGCGCCGCGGCGCGACCAAGACGAGGCGCTGGCGACCTGGGAGCCGTCGTTTCGAACCGGCCGGCTATTGCCATCGAGGGTGCATTGAAAGGCTTTCGAGAGGTGGGCGCCAGTGCCTTTTTCGAAGGGGCTGGCGGCAGCGGGTATGGCGGGGCGTCCTGCTGGTCTGTATCCTTGGCGCCTATCTGTGGCACGGGGCGGGCGTGTCGCCAAAGCATTTGCTCGCTGTCGCCAGAGCATTTGTGCCGCTACAGGCACCCTAGGCCAGAGCCCGTCCGAACCCAAGCCTTTGCAATTCCTGACGAATTTCAAAAGACGGATGTTCTCTCTTTATTCTCAATGATTTGTTCAGTATATTTGAACTAATACTTCAGTTCTTAAGAACGAAAGCCATTTTTCATGAGTCCCTCGGCCTCCTCCGGAAGCTCGACCCTCGATCCGACATTCGTCGTCGGTGCCGATCTGGTCGAATTCGACCGCAGCGACCTTCCCATCTACGCCACCCGCGAGTCGCACTGGGGCGGTGCCGGCCTCGATGTCGCCGCCTACGGGGCACCCCTCGACCGACTGTTCGGCGAACCGGGCGACGTTCACGTCGACGGGCCGGTTGGCAGTGGCCAGTTGGCAGGGGCCGACCTCATTATGAGCGCCCCCATCGATGATCCGCTGGTCGTGCTCGGCGGCCTATCCGACGGCTTGATCCTGCCGACGACCGACCTGTCCGCCCAAGCTGGCCCGCTCGACGACGGCCGCGGTGCGGCCCTGGCGTCCAACGCTGCTCCGGCGGCGGAGATCGCCACCATCTTCGATCTCGGCAGCGACGCGCGGACGGTCGCGCATCTGCACGACGGCTGGAGTTGGGAGTTGGCCGGCGGCGAATGGACGTTCGACCACGGCGCCTGATGCCAGCGAAAGTCTGCCTCGCCGCAGCAGGCGCCAGGCCGACGGCATATCGACGGCAGGCAAAAAGAGGTAGGGTGGCGTTCGGTCCGCAGTGGGTCGCAGAGATGGGAAACTCGCATGACCTACAGGCTCTGGTGGACGGTGGGCTACGTCTGCACCTCCGAGAAGGAATTTCAGGCGGCTAAACATCGTCTGCTGCCTGCAACGTACGAGATGCTGGACGACGCGTTGCGCCGGGCCCGCCAGGTCGGCCAGGCCGGCGGTGTCGCCTGGCTGATCGAGGGCGACGACCGCACCCGGCTCGATCGGGCGGCGATCGACAAGACGATCCAGCGCCGCGGCAGCGAACTCGCTATCGAGCCGATCAGCCGCTGACGGCGCGCGGCCGGCGGCGCGACTCGCCTGGAGGCTAGGCCGCGTCGCCCAGCTCGAGCCGAACCAGGTTCATCCAGTAGGCGGCGCCCGTGGTCAGGATCTTGTCGTTGAAGTCGTAGAGCGGCGAATGGACGTTGTGGCAGCCGCCCTCGTCCGTGCCGCCGTTGCCGATCATGATGTAGGCGCCCGGCTTCTTCTCCAGCATGAAGGCGAAGTCCTCGGCGCCGGCGATCGGCGACACGTTGCGCTCGACGTTCTCGGCACCGACCGTCAGCGCCGCCGCCTCGACCGCAATCGACGTCTGCTCCCGGGCGTTGATCAGCGCGGGATAGCGTCTATGGTACGTGCTCACGGCCTCGCAGCCGCCAGCCTGGGCGATACCTGCCGCGACCTCGGCGAGGCGGCGCTCCAGCAACGACCGCACGGCCGGTGAAAAACTGCGGGCGGTGCCGCGGATCAGCACCTCCGACGGAATGACATTGGGCGAGCCCGCCGTGCCCGCCATGATGTGGCCGACGCTCAGCACGGCCGCCTGGCTCGACGACACGTTGCGGCCGACGATACCCTGCACTGCCACGATGAACTGTGCCGCGACATAGGTCGGATCGGTGCCGCGGTCGGGCATGGCACCATGGCCGCCGGTGCCCTTGAAGGTGACCTCCCAGGTGTCGGACGAGGCGAGCATCGCGCCGGGGCGGATGGCGAAGTGGCCGGCCGGAAAGCCCGGCATGTTGTGCATGCCGTAGACGGCATCGCAGGGAAACCTGTCGAACAGGCCCTCCTCGATCATCACCCGCGCGCCGCCCAGCCCTTCTTCGGCGGGCTGGAAGATGAAATGCACCGTGCCGGCAAAGTCGGGCGCCGCGGCGAGCCGCCTGGCCGCGCCCAGCAGCATGGTGGTGTGACCGTCATGGCCGCAGGCATGCATCTTGTTGGGCACCGACGAGGTGTAGTCGAAGTCGTTCTTCTCCTGCAGGTGCAGCGCGTCCATGTCGGCGCGCAGCCCGATCGTCTTCTGCCCCGGCCGGTTGCCCCTGAGCGTGCCGACGACACCGGTCGTGGCAAGCCCGCGATGGATTTCGATGCCCCACGAGGTGAGCTTGTCGGCCACGATCTGCGCGGTCCGCTCCTCCTCGAACGCCGTCTCGGGATGGCGATGGATGTCGCGCCGAATGGCGGTGAGGTCGGCCAGGTCGGCGGCCAGCAGGTCGGGCGTGTGGCGGGTCATGGCCGGAGATTAGCGACGGCAGGCCCAAAAAGAAAACGGGGCCAAAAAGAAAACGGCGAAGCCGGTTGCCCGACTTCGCCGCTTCATACGTCCCTGACAGAACGCTCGTCACGTTCCGCCGCGGGGCGCGGTCCACCGTAGCCCTGGAAGGACCACGACGGGCTAGTGAAATTGCGAGATCCCCGCTCGCCATCACCATCCTCGGGTGCAGACCGTCCATGCGCATGGACTTTCCGCAACGAATCCCCGGCTGCTTTTTCCTGCCAGCGCTCTCCCTCGCGAGGGGCGCGCATCGTCCCGTCGGACGAGTTCGCAGGGCACTCCGAGAACCCTTCAGCGGCTTTCGCCACCGCGAGGAACCTTTCGGCCCCTCTCCACGTGATGCGACCACCACGCTTCGTGAGAAGAACTTTCTGCCTCGTCGCACAAGCCTACAAGCACGGTTTCAAAGGCTTCCCGGTGGATTGGCTGGAAAACGTGGATCGAATCCGACGCACCACAAGGGAGAGTGGAGCAGGCACGCCAAGACGCTAAGCCTTGCCGCATGGTTGTACGCGCTGGTCGCATCCTGCACAGTCCGCGGCTCCTTCGTCCGCGAGGCCCGGCCATGACAGAGTCCGCCAAAGTCTCCAGCGCAAAGCCCCGCCTCTATCATACGCCGTCGTCCTACTATTCGATGATCGCGCGCCTCGCGCTCGCCGAGGGCGGCATCGCCCACGAGCGCGTCTTCGTCGACATCCATTTCCGGCTGGGTCAGCAGCAGCCGGACTATGTGCGGCTCAATCCGGGCATGACCGTGCCGACACTGGTGCTGGCCGATCGCATTCTCGATCAGAGTCGCGACATCGCCGAGTTTGCGCTCGGCTCGACGCCCGACCCCGTGACGAAAGCCTGGCTCGATCTTCACTACGGCTATCCGATCGAGGAATTGACCTTCGGTGGAATCCTTGCCCGCAATCCCCTGGCGCGGATCATGATCCCGAAGCGGCTCGAGGCGATCCGCCGCCAACTCCTGGCGCACGCCGCCGCAAATCCCGATCTCGCGGCCGTCTACGAGGCGCGTGCCGCGGTCTTCGCCAAGCGCGTCAGCACATTCGAACCGGACGCCGTCGTCAGGCTTTCGGAGCGGCGCCGCACCGAGGCCATCGGCTTCATGGACCGGCTCGAGCAGACTTTGAGCGATGGCCGCGCGGTGTTGGTGCCGCCCGCCTATGGCGTTGCCGATGTCGTCTGGACCGTGTTTCTCGGGCGCATGGAATTCGCCGGTCTCGGCGCGGAGATCCCCAGGCGGCCGGCACTCGCGCGCTACTGGGGCGCTGTGCAGGTGCGGCCCGGTTTTGCTGCGGCGGACATATGGACGAAGTTCCATATCGGCCGCCTGATCGGCGGGATTCTGGGCATCGGCAGAAGCTGACGGCGAACGGGGTGGCGTCGCACCGCCGGGCGCGCTAAACCGCCGCCGCCATGATCCTGTTTCCCGCCATCGACCTGAAGGACGGCAAGTGCGTGCGGCTGCTGCGCGGCGACATGGCGCGCGCCACCGTGTTCAACGACAGCCCGGCAGCGCAGGCCCGGGCCTTCGCCCAGGCCGGCTGCGAGTGGCTGCACCTCGTCGACCTCAACGGCGCGGTCGAAGGCCATCCGGTGAACCGCGCGGCGGTGGTCGAGATCCTGAAGGAGATCAAGGTACCGGCCCAACTCGGCGGCGGCATCCGCACCATCGAAAGCATCGCCCAGTGGATCGAGGCGGGCGTCACGCGCGTCATCCTTGGCACCGTCGCGGTCAAGGAACCGGGCCTGGTGAAGGCCGCGTGCAAGCAGTGGCCGGGCAGGATCGCGGTCGGCATCGACGCCCGCGACGGCATGGTCGCGGTCGACGGCTGGACCAAGCAGAGCACCGTGCGGGCGCTCGACCTGGCGCTGCGCTTCGAGGACGCGGGTGTTGCCGCCATCATCTATACCGACATCGACCGCGACGGCGCCATGGGCGGCGTCAACCTCGATGCCACGGTTACGCTGGCCCAGCATCTCACCACGCCGGTGATCGCCTCGGGCGGCGTCAGTTCCCTCGACGACCTGCGCGAACTGCGGCCGGCCGAGGAACACGGCATCGTGGGCGCCATCGTCGGCCGCGCGCTCTACGACGGGCGCGTGACCGTGCCCGATGCCATCCGCGTGCTGAAAGGCGAGTGATGGGGGACGAGCGATGCTGAAAGTCCGCATCATTCCCTGCCTCGACGTGCACAACGGGCGCGTCGTGAAGGGCGTGCAGTTCGTCGACCTGCGCGACGCCGGCGATCCGGTCGAGCAGGCCCGCATCTACGACGCCGCCGGCGCCGATGAGCTTACCTTCCTCGACATCACGGCCAGCCACGAGAACCGCGACACCATCCTCGATGTCGTCGCCCGCACCGCAGAACAGTGCTTCATGCCGCTCACCGTCGGCGGCGGCGTGCGCACCATCGAAGACATCCGCCGCCTGCTTCTGGCCGGCGCCGACAAGGTGGGGATCAACTCCGCCGCCGTGACGCGGCCGGCCTTCGTGCGCGAGGCGGCCGAGAAGTACGGCGACCAGTGCATCGTGGTGTCGATCGACTCCCGCCAGACCGCTCCGGGCAAATGGGAGGTCTTCACCCACGGCGGCCGCAAGGGCACCGGCCTGGACACGCTGGACTGGGCGCGTCGCATGGCACAGTCGGGCGCGGGCGAGCTGCTGATCACCTCGATGGACCGCGACGGCACGAAGTCGGGCTTCGACCTCGACCTGACCCGAGCCGTCGCCGACGCCGTGCCGGTGCCGGTGGTGGCCTCGGGCGGCGTCGGCACGCTCGACCATCTGGTCGATGGCGTGACCAGGGGTGGCGCCTCGGCCGTGCTCGCCGCTTCGATCTTCCATTTCGGCGAGTTCACCATCGCCCAGGCGAAGGACCATCTCGCCCGCGCCGGCGTACCGGTCCGACAAATCTCGCACGCGGCGTGATTTTGGCGTAGAATTGCCGCAGCACCCCGCCAAGAGGTGCCTTGATCGCCCTTCCCCCCGGGCGGCGGAGTTCTTCCCTCGATGGCCAAAGACAAGAAAGCCAAGAAGAAGGCGTCCAAGAAAAGACGCCGCGACGACATCGCCGGCGTCGACGAGCACGTGCTCGACCGGCTCTATCTCGTGATCGACAGCCGCAAGGGCGCCGACCCCGACACCTCCTACACCGCCCGCCTGTTCAGCCGCGGCCGCGCCCAGATCGCCAAGAAGCTGGGCGAGGAAGCCGTCGAGGCGCTGATCGAGGGCATAAAGGGCGACCGGCCGAAGCTGGTCGCCGAAAGCGCCGACATGCTCTACCACCTGCTGACCCTGTGGGCCGCGACCAACGTAAAGCCCAAGGCCGTGTGGACCGAGCTGGCGCGCCGCGAAGGCCTGTCGGGCATCGCCGAGAAGGCGTCACGCAAGAGATAGCGGCTTCGGTATAGTTGTCGGGACGACAATGACTCCGGAGTCCGTCATGCCCGCCTACGACCGCAACAACATCTTCGCACGCATCCTGCGCGGCGAGCTGCCGTGCAGGAAAGTCCACGAGGACGAGTTCGCGCTGGCCTTCCATGACATCAATCCGCTGGCGCCGGTGCATGTGCTGGTGATTCCCAAGGGCGAGTACGTGAGCCAGGCGGACTTCTGCGCCGAGGCGCCGGCCGGGCAGGTCGTCGGCTTCTGGCGGGCGGTGGCGAAGGTCGCACGCGATCTCGGCCTGGAACCCGAAGGCTACCGCCTGGTCGCCAATCACGGCCCCAACGGCGGCCAGCTGGTGTTTCATTTCCACGTCCATCTGTTCGGCGGCCGGCCGATGAGCCATCGCATGGGCAACATGCCGAAGACCGACGAGAGGAAATGATCCGGCGCCGCGCCCTGCTCGCCGGTGCGGCCGCCCTGCCCGCCGCCGCGGCGGTCGCGGAGCGCAGGCCGCCGCAACGCCTCAAGGAACGCGCCGTCCGCTTTGCCGGCGACGGCGACGCCACGCTTGCCGGCACGCTGCTGCTGCCGCTCAGCAGCGAAATGCAGTATGTGCCGGGCGTGGTCCTGATCGCCGGCAGCGGACCGACCGACCGCGACGGCAACAGCCCGCTGGTTCCCCAGCGTATCGACCTACTGAAGCAGATCGCGGAATTGCTGGCGCGGGCCGGCATCGCCAGCCTGCGCTACGACAAGCGCGGTATCGGTGCCTCGACGCCGTGGCCCACCGGCACGCTCGCGGATCACGAGCGGTACTTCGCCTGGGACAATTTCGTGGGTGATGTCGCCGCGGCCCATCGCGAACTCTTGAAGCACGACGAGATCAAGCCTTATGCCACCGCCCTGCTGGGACACAGCGAGGGCGGACTGCTGGCGCTGGCCGCGGCCCGGACGCTGGCGGCCGAAGCGACAGGGCGGCACAAGCTGCATGGGGTGGTCCTGGCGGCCACACCCGGTCGGCCGCTGTCCGAGATCGTGCGTTCCCAGGTCGCGCGCGGCGCGCCGGCGTTGCTCGAATCCTTCGATCGGACGATCGCCGCCGTGATGGCCACTGGTCACGTCCCCGCCGACCTGCCACGCGAGCAACAGTTGCTGTTTCCGCCCCACGCCGGGCCATTCCTGCAAAGCGCGTTGAGTTTCGATCCGGCCAAGGCATTGGCCGGACTCGATGCCGCCTGCCTGATCCTGCAAGGGGCCGCCGACCAGCAGGTCGTGCCGATGGCCGACATCCAGCCGCTGATCGACGCGCTCGGCCGGCGGAGCGCGGCGGGCGAGGCCGTGGTCCTTCCGGCGGTCAGCCACAATCTGAAGCTGGTTTCTAGTCCGGCCGATCCGGGATTCACCGGACCTCTGGCGCCCGCCGTCGCCGACAAGCTCGTGGCCTGGCTCGGGCCGCTGCTCGGCGCTTGATCGGCCGCGGCAGCGGGTCGATCATCGCCGCCAAAGACGGAGGAAGCGACATGACGCTCACAGTGCGTCCGGTGACCGAGGCGGTGGGAGCGGAAATCTCCGGCGTCGACCTCAGGAAGCTCGACGACCGCGAGTTCGCCGCCATCGAACGCGCCTGGCATGCCCATTCGATGATCCTGCTGCGCGGTCAGACACTCAGCGACGACGACCTGCTGGCCTTCAGCCGGCGGTTCGGCGAACTCGATCCGCCGCCCAACCAGGAGCGCGGCCGCATCAGCCCGCCCGGCTATCCCGACATCTACGTCGTCTCCAACGTGCTCGACAAGAAGGGCGATCCGATCGGCGCTCTGGGCGCCGGCGAGGCGGTCTGGCACACCGACATGAGCTATCTCGACACGCCGCCGGATGCCTCGATGCTCTACTCGCTCGAGATTCCGCCCTCCGGCGGCAACACCTGGTTCTGCGGCATGCAGGCGGCCTGCGACGCGCTGCCGGCCGAGCTCAGGCGCAAGATCGATGGCCGCCGGGTAAAACACGACGGCACCTACAATTCCGGCGGCTACCTACGCAAGGGCGTGACGCCGACCGACGATCCGATGGCGGCACCTGGCGCCTGGCACCCGGCCATCCTGCGCCATCCTGCCAACGGCCGCGCCACGCTCTATCTCGGCCGGCGGCGCAATTCCTACGTGGAAGGCTATTCGCGCGCCGAATCGGATGCGGTGCTCGAGGCACTGTGGGCGCACGTCACCCGGCCGCGCTTCACCTACGAACATGTCTGGAAGCTGGGCGACCTGGTGATGTGGGACAACCGCTCGACCATGCACCGCCGCGATCCGTTCGACGGCGAGGCGCGCCGCGTCATGCACCGCACCCAGATCAAGGGCACGCACAAGCCGGTGGCCTTCGCGGCCTGACAAGCGACAAGACCCGACGGGAGGAAGCCATGCGGCGGCAGAAGAAGTTTTATGCCTGGGGCTATGCCGACGAGGATCTCTCGCCGGAGGAGATCAAGCCCTGGGAGGCCGAAATCGCCCAGCGCTACGGCCTCTCCGGTTTCGACGTGACGCCGCCGCCCAAGGCCGACGAGATCGCGTTGCGCAAGCCGCGCGTCGACGTGCCGGCGGCATTGCAGGCAATGGTGCGCACCGATCACCTGGTGCGGCTGGAGCACAGCTACGGCAAGGCGGGCTTCGATGCCACGCGCATGTTCCTGCGTTCCGTGCCCAACCCGCCCGATGCGGTGGCGTTCCCGGAAAACGAGCAGGACGTCGTCAAGCTGCTGGACTGGTGCGACCGCATCGGCGCCAAGGCGATCCCCTACGGCGGCGGCTCGTCGGTCGTGAAGGGCATCGAGCCCGCCGCCAGCTTCGACAAGGTCGTGACGATCTCGATGCGCCACATGGACAAGGTGCTGGAGGTCGACGCGGTGAGCCATGCCGCGCGCATTCAGGGCGGCATCTATGGGCCCGCGATCGAGGACGCGCTGCGCGACACGCCGTTCACCATGCGCCACTACATGCAGGCCTATCGCTGCTCGACCCTGGGCGGCTGGATCGCCACGCGCTCGGGCGGCCACTACGCCACGCTCTACACCCACATCGACGACTTCGTGGAGAGCACGCGGGTGGTAACGCCCGTGGGCACGCTGGAGACGCGCCGCCTGCCGGGCTCCGGCGCCGGCCCGAGCCCGGACCGGATGTTCATCGGCTCGGAGGGTATCCTGGGCATCATCACCGAGGCCTGGGTGCGCCTGCGCAAGAAGCCCGCCTTCCGCGCCTCGGCCAGCGTGCGCTTCAAGGATTTCTTTGCCGGCGCGGACGCGGTGCGCGAGATCACCCAGGCCGGGCTCTATCCCGCCAACTGCCGCCTGCTGGAAGCCCGGGAGGCGTTGCCCGGCATCCCGTGGAGCAACGAAGAGGCGGTCCTCGTGCTGGCCTTCGAATCGGCCGACCACCCGCTCGATGCCTGGATGGCGCGGGCGCTGGAAATCTGCCGCGACCATGGCGGCGTGGCCGATCCTTCAGGCGGCGACGACGAGAACGCCCATCGCTCCGGCGCCGCCGGCGCCTGGCGCAACAAGTTCATCCGGGCGCCGCACTACAGCGAGCATGCCGTGGCGCGCGGCATTCTCAGCTCGACCTTCGAGACCTCGATGACCTGGGAGCGCTTCCGCGACTTCCACCAGAAGATCACCAGGATCGCCAAGGACACGATCAAGCGCGTGACCGGCCGCGACGGCACCGTCACCTGCCGCTTCACCCACGTCTATCCCGACGGGCCCTGCCTCTATTTCACCTTCGGCGGCATCCTCGACAAGAAGAAGCAGCTGGACCAGTTCATGGACGTGCTGTCGACCTGCACGGCGGCGACGGTAGAGCATGGCGGTACGACCACGCACCACCACGCCGTCGGCCGCTTCCACCGGCCGTTCTACGACAAGCAGCGGCCCGAGCTGTTCGCCCGCGCCCTGCGCGGCGCCAAGCGCGAGCTCGATCCGAAGGGCATGCTGAATCCGGGTGTGCTGATCGATCCGTGAGGCGCCTCGCTTCGGGCTGCCATCGCTGAGGGGGTTTCCGAGGATACTCGAGATGACCGCATTGCAAACAACGACACTCACGTTGAGTCGTTGCTGCCCCGATGACCGCGCTGACTTCATCGGCCTCGAGCTCGATCCAGAGGTGATGCGATTCCTCAATGGCGGCGCGGTCGACCATGAGAAGACCGACCCGAAGGACGTGACATTCCTCATGCCGAGAGGATCGGAACCCTATGTTTGGACGGCACGGCGAACGGCCACCAACGCATTCGTCGGATGGTTCTGCCTGTTTCCGGAGACCGAGACGCTGGCGGAGATCGGATTTCGCCTGCGCCGGGAGGATTGGGGTCAGGGATTGGCGTCGGAAGGCGCTTCGGCTCTTGTCGACTGGGGATTCAGCAGCGCCGGATATGACAAGGTCGTTGCCTGCACCATGGCCGTGAACCGCGGCTCGCGCCGCGTCATGGAAAAGATCGGCATGAAACACACCCGCACGGACTTCCCCGACTTTCCTGACCGCATCCCGGGCGCTGAAGCAGGCGAAGTCTGGTACGAATTGCTGCGCTCGGAATGGAGTGCTCCTCGTCACGCCGCCATTGCCGCGCGCGGCTGCGGGCGGCGGTAGCTCAAGGCCTCGGCGATGTGCAGGCGCCGCACGGCATCGGAGCCGTCGAGATCGGCGAGCGTGCGCGCGACGCGCAAGGTGCGGTGCCAGGCGCGGGCCGACAGGCCGAGCCGTTCGGCGGCCCTTGTCAGCAGGGCGCGGCCCTCGGCATCGGGCTCGGCGATGGCGGCGAGCAGCGCGCCGTCGGTATCGGCATTGCACCGGGGCTTGAGCCAGTCGCGCGCCCGGTCCGCCAGAAGTCCGGCGGCGGGATCGGCCTCGACGGCCAACAGCCTGCCCTTGCGGTCGAGTGCCGCCAGCCGCTCGCGCTGCACCGCGCGGGCCGCCGCGACGCGGGCCGCGACATCGGCCGAGCGTTCGGCCGGCGGCGGCAGCGCGAGATCGG
>JAIETA010000260.1 GCA_019745575.1 Reyranella sp.
GCCGACGCCGGCGCACGCGCCGCCGGCAGCCGGCCGCTGGTCTGCCACGCGCCGGCAGTCGCGGCCCGGCTCGGGCTCGAGGAGGTTGCGGGTCGCGATGTGCTGGAGCTCTACGCTTTCGTGCGACCGGCGACCTTCTGTCTGCCGACTCCGCGCGGCCTCTGCGCGGCGCTCGATCTGCCGATTCCAGCGACACCCGAGGACGAGGCGGCCGGCCTGTCCCAGGTCGCGCGCGCCTTGCTCGACGAGCTGGACGATATGGCGGCACTCGCCTCGTCGGACCTGAAGGACACGGCGCTCGCCATGGCGCGCGGCCGGTGGACATGGGGTGACGCGGTGCTGACGGCGCTGGGCATCGAACAGGCGGCCAAAAAGCCGCGGCCGGGCGCCGGTCTCGATGTCTGGCGCACCCTGCCGCAATGGGAGGAACCGCCGCCGGCGCCGCCGCCCGGCAGCGCGCCGGTCGACTCGCGCGAGGCGCGATTGCGCCTGGCGCAGATGATCTCGGCCGGCCCCAACATGGCCGAGGCGCGGCCGACGCAGAGCGACTATGCCTCCGCCGCCGCCCAGGCTTTCGCGCCGCGCGAGGAAGAGGACAAACCCAACGTGGTGCTGGTCGAGGCCGGCACCGGCGTCGGCAAGACGCTGGGCTATATCGCGCCTGCTTCGCTGTGGGCGGAAAAGAATGGCGCGCCGGTATGGATCGCCACCTATACCCGCAACCTGCAGCGCCAGATCGACAACGAACTCGACCGTCTGCACCGCGACTCGGCCGAGAAGCGCCGCCGCGTGGTGGTCCGCAAGGGCCGCGAAAACTACCTCTGCCTGCTGAATTTTCAGGAGGCGGTGCAACGCAGCGGCCTGCAGCCGGAGAATGCCGTAGGCCTTGGCCTGCTGGCGCGCTGGGCGCTGGCCAGTCGCGACGGCGACATGATCGGCGGCGACCTGCCGGCCTGGCTGCTCGACCTGGTGGGCCGCAGCCGCGTGACGCGCCTCGCCGACCGGCGCGGCGAATGCATCTACTCGGCCTGCGAGCATTACCGCAAATGCTTCGTCGAGCGCACCATCCGCCGCGCCCGCCAGGCCGACATCGTGATCGCCAATCATGCGCTGGTGATGATCCAGGCGGCAATGGGCGGACTGGACGATGCGACGCGGCCATCGCGCTACGTGTTCGACGAGGGTCATCATCTGTTCGATGCCGCCGACGGTGCCTTCGGTGCGCACCTGAGCGGGGTCGAAGCCTCGGACCTCCGGCGCTGGATTCTTGGCGCCGAGGGGCGACGCGGCAGCCGCGCGCGCGGACTCGAGCGCCGGGTCAGCGACCTCTTGGGCGAAGACGGTGAGGCGTTGAGCGCGCTGAAGCGGCTGCTCGATCTGGCGCAGCGCCTGCCCGGCTCGAACTGGCAGACGCGGCTGGCCGACGGCACGGTACTGGGGCCGGCTGAAGAATTCCTGGCGCTGGTGCGCCAGCAGGTACGCGCTCGCGCGGCCGGCGACGACCAGGGTTTTGGCCAGGAATGCGATGTGCGGCCACTCAATCCCGGCCTCATCGAAGCAGCCGACCAACTCGCCCAGTCTCTGGAACAGATGCTGGTGCCCGTGCGCCGCTTGCGCCAGGCCTTGCGTGCCAAGCTCGAGAGCGAGGCCGACAAGCTCGACTCGGGTCAGCGCGGCCGCATCGAAGGCGTGGCGCGTTCGCTTGCCAACCGCTGCGAGTTCACCCTCGAAGCCTGGCGCGCCATGCTGCGCGGCCTGCACAACGGTCCCGATCCGGCCTTCGTCGACTGGTTCGCGATCGAGCGCAGCCAGAACCGAGAAACCGACGTCGGCATGTACCGCCACTATCTCGATCCCACCGAACCGTTCGTGAACGCGGTGATCCGGCCGTCGCACGGCGCGGTGATCACTTCCGCGACGTTGCGCGATTCTCTGGGCGTACCAGTCGCCGCCAACGACGAGGCGCCCGACATGAACGCCGACTGGGCGGTGGCCGAGGCGCGTACCGGAACACGGCACCTGCTGCAGCCTGCGATGCGGGCCGCCATGGCCTCGCCGTTCGATTATGCCCGCGCTACCAGGGTGCTGATCGTCAAGGACGTCCGTCGCGACGACTCCGACCAGGTGGCGGCCGCCTATCGCGAGCTTTTCCTCGCCTCCGGCGGCGGTGCATTGGGACTGTTTACCGCCGTCGGAAGATTGCGCGCCGTGCATCAGCGCATCGCTTCGGCGCTAGAAGAGGCAGGCTTGCCGCTCTATGCCCAACATGTCGGTGGCATGGACGCAGCCACCCTGGTCGACATCTTCCGCGCCGAGGAGCATTCCTGCCTGCTCGGCACCGATGCGGTACGCGACGGCGTCGACGTGCCGGGCCGTTCGCTGCGCCTGATCGTCTTCGATCGCGTACCGTGGCCGCGCCCCGACATTCTCCATCGCGCGCGCAAAGCTTCGTGGAAGGCGGCGGGCGCCGGCGCCACCGCCTACGACGACATGCTGGCCCGCCTGCGCCTGAAACAGGCCTACGGTCGGCTGATCCGCAGCGCCGAGGACCGTGGCGTTTTCGTCATGCTGGACTCGCGCCTGCCGACGCGGCTGCTCGGCGCCTTCCCACCGGGCGTCAGCGTCGAGCGCGTGGGTCTGGCCGAGGCCGTGGAGCAGGTCAGGCGGTTCGTCGACGGCTGAACGCGGCATGACATCGACAAACCGCATGGACTGACGGCCGCCCTAGTAGCCCGCCGCGCGATCCACGACTTCCCTGAGCGGGCGGCCGTCCAGAAAACGGCCGAGGTTGTCCACGAATAGCTGGGCCACGAACCGGTCGCGCTCGGGATGCGGACCGCCGATGTGCGGCAGGACGACGATGCCGTCGGCCGTCCAGAACGGATGCTCCGGCGGCAGCGGCTCCTGGCGGAAGACGTCGAGCACGGCGCCGGCGATCTTCCCGTTCTTCGCCGCTGCGATCAGGTCGGCATCGACGATCGTGTGGCCGCGGCCGAAGTTCAGCAGCCAGGCTGTGGGCTTCATCGCCGCCAGCCGCCGGGCGTCGATGAAATTGTCGGTCGCCCGGGTAGCCGGCAGCAGCAGCAGCACAAAATCGGACTGCGCCAACACCTCGTCAGTACGCTCCGGCGACAGCACTTCGGCGACGTTCGGCATCGGCTCGGGACGGCGCCTGGTGCCGATCACACGCATGCCGAGGGTGGCGGCGATCCGGGCGACTTCCTGGCCGATGACGCCCAATCCCAGAATGCCGAGGATCTTGCCGGTGAGCGGTTGCGGCACAGTGTGGACCCACCTGCCGCTCTTCTGGTTCTCGACCGCCGCCGCCACCGGCTTGGCGACGTAAAAAAGAACCGCAAGGATGTTTTCCGGCATCGACTCCTTGTGCGTGCCGCGGGCGCAGGTGAGCGTCAGCGCCGGAGGCAGGTCGGGCAGGGCCATCCAGCCTTCGACGCCGGCGCTCATCGCCTGGGCCCAGCGCAGCTTCGGCATCGAGGGCAGCAGGCCGGCGGGCACGCCACCCGCCATCATTGCCTCGGTGCGCGCGAGCTGGTCCGGCGTGGGGCGCTCCTTGCGGCTGACGCAATCGATCACGACCCGGTCGGCGAGGCCGGCGGCCTTCACCGCCTCGAGATAGGCGGCAGGTTGGTCGGTCCAGAGGAGGATCTGGGCCTTGTCGGCGGCGCGGTCGGTCATGAGGCTCCTGGGCGAAATCGGACGTCTATGGCACGCACCTTAGCATGCCCTCCCGCACCTCCTTTTTTCCGATCCCTAGCCATCTGGGGACCAGGAGAATGACTGGCGCGCCGGAGCCACTTGCATACAATGTGAACCAATAAAATCATTCTTGGGAGGCTAGGCGAAAGATGAAAAAGTTCGTTCTTCCGCGCCGTCGCGCGCTCGTTCTCTCCGGCGGCGTTCTCGCCGCCCCGATGATAGCATCTGGCGTCGCCCGCGCGCAGAGCGACTGGCCGAACCGGACCGTGCGCTACATCGTTCCCTTTCCGGCCGGCGGCCCAACCGACACCCTGTCGCGCATCGTCTGCCGCGAGCTTGAACAGATGACCGGCCAGCAGTTCGTGATCGAGAACCGCAGCGGCTCGGGCGGCGTGGTCGGCGCCGACGCCGTCGCCAAGTCGGCGCCCGACGGCTACACGATCGGTCTCTACACCATCGCCGCGCATGCCATCGCGCCTACGCTCTACACCAAGCTGCCGTTCGACGCCGGCAAGGATTTCACCGGCATCTCCATTCTGTGGGAGGTGCCGAACATGCTGATGACCCGCATCGACTTCCCGGCCAACACGGTGCCGGAGTTGATCGCGTTGCTGAAGGCCAACCCCGGCAAGTTCTCCTTCGCGTCGTCGGGCGCCGGCACCAGCCCGCAGATCACCGGCGAGCTGTTCAAGAGCATGGCCGGCGTCAACATCCTGCATGTGCCCTATCGCGGCAGCGCGCCCGCCCACCAGGATATCCTGGCCGGCCAGGTCGACATGATGTTCGACAACATCCCGGGTCCGCTGGGCCTGATGAAAGGCGGCAAGGTGAAGGCCTTCGCCGTGACGTCGGCCAAACGCCATCCCGCGGCGCCCGACGTCCCGGCGATGGCCGAGTTCCTGCCCGGCTTCGAGATCGTCTCGTGGGGTGGCTTCTGCGGTCCGGCCGGCCTGCCGCCGGCGATGGTGGAGAAGCTCTCGGGTCTGCTCAAGAAAGCTTTGGAGAGCCCGACGCTCAAGGAGGCGTTCGACAAGCAGGGCGCCGAGCGCATCTGGCTCAGCCCGGCCGACACAGCCAAGTATCGCGCCGACAACGAGGCCAAGCTCGCCCCGGTGATCAAGGCATCGGGCGCGAAGGTCGAGTAGACTTGCTGGCGAAAGTGCGGATCCTGGATCGATTGCGAGCCGGCGCGACCGGATCATCGGAGGATCGTCGTCGGGCTTCGGGGCAGGGCGCACCGTCGTGGCAGGCTTTCGGCGACTCGAATGACTGACACATTGGCGATCATTCCGACACAGGAACGCACGGCCATGACGACGATCGACGTCTTCCGAAACAGTCTGTCCGCCGCGGTGCCGCCGCCTGGCCTCGCCCCCGCGCTGGAGGCGCTGTGGTGGGCGGGGCGCGGCGACTGGGGCCGGGCGCATGAATGCGTCCAGGGCCACGAAGGCGACGCTGACTGCGATCGGGTACATGCCCACTTGCACCGCCAGGAGGGCGACATGAGCAACGCCGGCTGGTGGTACCGCCGGGTCGGCCGACCCGTCCCCAGACTGTCGCTGGAAGAGGAGTGGGGCGCTCTCGCCACGGAGATTCTGGCGCGATAGCAGGGGATGAGGAATTCAAGCGATGGCTACCGCGTCCCCCCGCGACCACGAGGCGCCCAACGGCCTGCTCGCCGCCACCGACTAGTGCCGCGAGCAGGTCGTCTCGCCGCGGGTCGATTGGGGCAAGGCCATGCTGGCGGCCGACAGCCGGCTGACGCAAGCCGTGACCGCCAGCCCCAGCGGCTCAACGCCGCTCGTCGTCGTAAGCGGCCCTTATCGTAATGAAGCCGGCGTAAGCCTGTTTGGCTCCGACAATGGCATCGGCGAGCGCGCCGGGGGCAATCGGTGGGTGCTGCTCTGCGCCCCGCACGGCTATCCCAAAGGCTCTCCCAGCGTCATCGTCTTCGCGGGCGGCGGCTTCTGCGATATCGAGAACCGCGCGACAACACGCCGGAACAGATCCTGGGCTCGGTCGCCGACGCCATGAGCAACGATGGTTGCATTGTTTCGGGCCCAAGCATTGTGATCACCGCGCCGGAGCGCATGAGCATCGTCGGTGGCGCTGGCTGGGGTGCGCGCGATGCCAGGGGTTCCTCTTCAGTCACGCCAAGCGTTCGATCGAGGATAGGAAAGGCATCGACAAGGACCGCGGCTTGGCGCGTGACACGCACACGAAGAGGGCTTCGTTCGCCGTGGATCGCTTGCTTCCCTGCCTCTCATTTCGGGGAACTCCGCAACCCTTTGGCGCGACCTGCGTTGACAGCACACACATTCCAAAGGGGAACTGCCACCCATGCGCCTCCATATCATGACCACTATCTCCATCGGCCTGCTCGCCGCGGCCTGCGAGAACCCCTCCCAGAGCGGCCGTTACGTCAGCGCTGCCACCGGCACCGGCGTCTATGCCGCCTCCAACCAAGCCTGCGTGGATTATGGTTTCGTGCCAAACACCGCCGCCTACAGCCGCTGCGTGACCGCCGAGCAGCAGGCCCGCGTCAACTACCGCGCCACCCCCGGCTACGCTCCATCCCTCATCACCACCGATGCGCGGAATGCCTGCTACTCTTACGGTTTGACGGCCGGCACCGCGCCCTACGACCGCTGCGTGGCCCGCGAAGTCGACGCCCGCACTTACCGCGAGGCCAGCGCCCAGCCGACCTATCGCACCGATTCACAGGGCTATCGGATCGACGCCCAAGGTTATCGCGTCGACGCCCAGGGCTACCGCCTGCAGACATCGGCGGCCCCGGCCTACCGCACCGACCAGGCCGGCTACCGGATCGACGCCGAGGGCTATCGCGTCGATGCCAACGGCTACCGTTTGGCGGGCCAGCCTGCGCCGTACTATCAGCCCGCGCCGGCCGACTACCCGGCGCCGCAGTCGCAGACCGTGACGCGCGACGAGTTCGGCAACCGGTACGACTCGCAGGGCAACCGGATCAATGCGAGTGGTCAGATCATCCCGATGCGCGAGAGCCGCTACTAAGCGACGACACTCGAACAAGAGTGCTAGGGTGGAGCGGCAATGCAAGCCGCTCCGCCATGAAACCCCGAAAGATTCTGATCGCCGGCGCCACCGGTCTTGTCGGCTACGCCGCCATGAAGCACTTCGCGCGCGAGAAGAGCTGCGAGGTGATCGCCGTCTCGCGCCGCCGGCCGGACGAGACCTTCGGCGCGCGCTGGCTGGCCCTCGATCTCGGAGACGCCGCGGCCTGTGCGACGGCAGCGTCGGAGTTCGCCGAAGTCACTCACCTTGTCTACGCGGCGCTCTACGAGCGGCCGGGGCTGGTCGCGGGCTGGCGGGAAGCGGAGCAGATCCGGATCAACGAGCTGATGCTGAGAAACCTGTTCGGGCCGCTCGAGCGCGCGGCGCCGGGGTTACGCCATGTGGCGCTCCTGCAGGGCACCAAAGCCTACGGCGTACATGTCCGGCCGCTCACGGTACCGGCGCGCGAGAATCGCTCGGAGATGCACGAGCAGCCGAACTTCTACTGGAACCAGGAGCGCTTCGTCCGGGAAGCCCAGAAGGGCAAGGACTGGAGCTGGTCGATCCTGCGGCCGGTGCTGATCGTGGGTGATTCGGTTGGCAGTGCCATGAACGTGATCCCGGCGCTCGGCGTCTATGCCGCGATGATGCGGCGTGCCGGCAAGACCCGGCTCGACTATCCCGGCGGTGTCGGTCGCGTGGCGCAGACGGTCGATGCCGATCTTCTGGCACGCTGCATCGCGTGGTCCGGTGAGGCGGCGGCGGCACGCAACGAGATATTCAATGTCACCAACGGCGACGTGTTCGAATGGCCCAACGTCTGGCCCGCGATCGCCGATGCGCTGGGTTTTGCCCCCGGCGATCACGTGCCGCTCTCGCTCGACCAGGAGATCCGTCCACGTGAGGCCGAGTGGGCAGAGATTCGCGCCGCCCAGGGATTGAAGTCGGGTTCGCTAAAGGACTTCGTCGGACTGTCGTTCGAATACGCCGACTACACGATGGGCTTCGGTCGCGACAGGCCGGGGCCGGCGGCGATCGTGTCGACCATCAAGTTGATGCAGGCGGGCTTCACCGAGGTGATGGACACGGAAGTGATGTTTCGCAAGTGTTTCGCCGAGATGCAGGCGAAGAGACTGCTGCCCAGGCCGCGGTGAGCCGCGGCGCCCAAAAGAAGAGGCCCGGAGAGCGATAGCCCTCCGGGCCTCCGGACGCCCCCTCTAAACTACTTGATGCTGTCGGCGATGCCCTTGAAGCCGGCCTGCGTCTTGCCGGCGATGTCTTGGATCTGGCCGTTGCTGCCGGCCAACCGCTTGGCCGCATCGGGCACCTGGAAGCCCAGGATGGTGTCGGGCAGCTTCAGCGGGATCGCGCCTGTGACGCCGGCATAGATGAGGCCGACAAAGGCGAGTTTGACGGTCCAGCCGAGCAAGAAGCGCATGAATGAATTCCTGAATGCCTGCGTCGGATTGTAATTGCGTGCGCGCTGTCGAAACAGCCGTCGGTTCGTATCAATTGTTGTGAGAGCTGCCGCGCAAGCCGGCGCGTGGCCGGCCGGAGATGCCCGCGCGCACGTGGTCGGCAAGATCGCGCGCGGCCGGGCTCAGCCCCGGCGGCGCATAGAGGTTGATGCGGAACTCCGGCAGCGGCGGCAGCCTGGCATCACGCGCCGCCGCGCCCGCGATGATCTCGAAGCGCTCCGGTACTGACGTGCGCAGCAGCGGAGCCACGACAAGTCCCGCCTCGAGCACGGCATGGACCGGCTCCATACGGCTCACCTCACAGACCGCGCGCCAGTCGCGCTTTGCGCGGCCCAGCGCTTCGATAACGACGGGCCGGAAGACGCAGGACGGCGCGCCGAGCGACACCGGCAGCGGATCCTTGAGATGCGCATCGCCGCCGGGCGCGCCGACCCAGACGAGGCGATCGGTGCGCAGCGTCTCGCCGTGGCGGCCGCACTCGGTCTCGGTGGTGAGCGCAAGATCGACGCCGCCCGACCCGAGCGCCTCACGCACGATCTTGGAGTCCTCGCACACCAGGCTGACGCGCACGCGTGGCTGGGCCTGGGCGAAGCGGCGCAGTACGCCGGGCACGAAGGAGCCCACGAGATCGTAGGGCACACCTAGCCGCACCTCGCCCTCGAAGGACGGGGTGCGCATGGACGACCAGACCTCGTCGTTCATCGCCAGCAAACGGCGCGCCTGCGCGAGCAGCCGCTCGCCGGCCGGTGCCAGCACCAGCCGCCTGCCCTGGCGCTCGAACAGCCGGCAGGCGAGCGCCGCTTCGAGCCGCCGTAGCTGCTGGCTCGCCGCGGCCTGGGAGAGGCCAAGCGCCGATCGCCCGCGTGACGCCACCGGCGTCGACGACGGCGAGAAAAGCGCGCAGCAGCGCGGGATCGAGGTCCTTGCGCATCATTTCAATCATAACATTAGGCGAACGAATATATCACAATCATTCGTTTTTCTTATTTTCGGCGCTGCCGTAGCCTTGGACTATGACCACGAAGATCCGCGGCCTCTGGCTGCCAATCGTCACGCCGTTCAAGGACGGCGCCGTCGACTTCGAAAGCTACGAGCGCCTGATCGAGCACTACCTCGGGCTGGGCGTCGACGGGCTGTTTCCACTGGGCACGACCGGCGAATCGCCGGCCCTCGACGAGACGGAGATCGACGAACTGGTCGATCGTACGGTCGCCCGCGCGGCCGGGCGTGTACCGGTGTTCGTGGGCGTGGGCGGCAACGCCACACGCAAGGTCGAGAAGACGCTGGGTCGGCTCGGCCGCTTCGCCTTCGACGGCATCGTCTCGGTCTGCCCCTACTACAACCGGCCGGCCCAGGACGGCCTCATCGCCCATTTCCGCCGCCTCGCCGCGGCGACCGACCGCGCTCTGGTGATCTACAACATTCCCTACCGCACGGCGGTGAACCTTTCGAACGACTCGCTGCTCGAACTCGCCGAGGTGCCGAACATCGTCGGCGTAAAGGACAGTTCCGGCTCGATCGCCCAGTCGCTCGACCTGCTGGCACGCCGCCCCCCGGACTTCGCCGTGCTGACCGGCGAGGACGCGCTCTTCTTCACGATGATGGCCCACGGCGGCGACGGCGGCATCCTGGCCGCCAGCCACCTCATGACCGAGCGCTTCGTCGAGGTCGGCCGTCGCTTCGCCGCGCACGACCTCCGAGGCGCCCGCGCCGCCTGGGCGCCGCTCGCCCCGCTGGTGCCGCTGCTGTTCGCCGAGGCCAACCCGATGCCGATCAAACACTGCCTGTGGCGGCAAGGGTTGATCGCCTCGCCGGAGTGCCGGCTGCCGCTCACCCGGATTTCCGACGGGCTGGCCCGCCGGCTCGACGCCTGCTTCGCCGGGCGCGCGGCGGCCTAGCCGCGCGCCTTCAGCAGGTCGCGGATCTCCGTCAGCAGGACCTCCTGCTTGCTCGGCGGTGGCGGCGGCGCAGGTGCCGCCTCTTCCTGCTTGATGACCCGGTTCATGCCGCGGATCACCAGGAACAGCACCCAGGCGATGATGACGAAGTTCACTGTCACGGTAATGAAGGTGCCGTAGCCCAGGGTGGCGCCGGCCTTCCTGGCGGCGTCGTAGGTCGCGGCCTGGCTGGACGCCTGCGTGAGACCGATGAAGTAGTTGGTGAAGTCGAGGCCACCCAGAATCCAACCGATCACCGGCATGATGACGTCGTCGACCAGCGAGGCGATGATCTTGCCGAAGGCGGCGCCGATGATGACGCCGATGGCGAGATCGACGACGTTGCCCCGCATCGCGAACTTCTTGAATTCCTGCAGCATCTTCATCCTCCGGGATTGTCAGGACACGCGCAGCCAGACCAACAAAGCAGAAACGGTGATTACGGAGAAGCCCGTCGACAGCAGGACGGCGGCGCTGTTCTGCTCCACGGACACGTCGAACTGGCGGGCCAGCACGAAGGCGTTGGCCGCCGTCGGCAGCGCCGCCATCAGGAGCGCCACCTTGCCCGCCACTGAACCGAGGTCGACGAAGAACGGCAGGATCAGCAGTGCCGCCAACGGCTGCAGCAGGAGCTTGATCAGCGTGGCGAGGCCCGCCTCGGCCAGCCCGCTCTTGATCGACTTATCGGACAGGAAGAGCCCGATGGCGAACAGCGCGCAGGGCGCAGCGGCAGCACCCAGAAGGTCGATCCATTTCCCGACCGGTACCGGGATCGGCACGCCCGCGGCGGAAACGGCAATGCCGATGGCAATCGACATCGGCAGCGGGTTGCGCGCGACGTTGAAGGCGGCGCGCAGGAAAGTCTTCAGCGGCCCGTGGCCTGCTGCCACCTCGAGTTCGATCAGCATGACGCCGAACACCATCGAGACGACGGCGGTGACGATGACGGCCAGCATGGCCGGCGGCAGCCCGGCGTCGCCGAAAGCGGCCAGGCAGAGCGGCACGCCCATGTAGCCGACATTGCCCCACGAAGCCGCAATGCCCTGCAGGCTCATAGCGGCAAGACCGCCGCCGCGTCCCCCATAGTTCACCAGCCGCGTCGAGATCATGCCGACTGCAAAGGTGGCCACGACCGCCAGGCCAAAGCCTGCCATCAGGGCGGGGTCGAGCACGGCGCCGACCGGGGTCCGGGCCAGGGTGCCGAAGAACAGCACCGGCAGGGCGAAATAGCTCACGAAGGCGTTGAGGGCACCCGTCGCTTCGCCGCCCAGAATACGCCAGCGGCCGGCCAGATAGCCCGCCAGGATCACCCCGAAGATCGGAAATGCGACATTGAGGATGGCCTGCACGGCGCTCCGACCTCACTTACGGTATTTGATTAAGAATTTGACATAAATGGTACAAATAACATAGCATTTTGCCGCCAAAGCGAGGCCGCGCCCTCCCCCTCATCGCCAGCGGCCCGGGAGAAGAGAAATGCGTCTTTTGATCGCCAGCGCCGCCGCCCTGGTCGCGGTTGCTTTCGCGGCTCCGTCCTTCGCCCAGGATGATGCCCCGCCGGCCGCCGCGCCGACGGCCAAGCCGAAGCCCGGCACTTCCGCCTACTGCCAGACGCTGAAAAGCGCCTCCTCGCGCAGCGCCTGTATGAAGAAGGTCAGCGCCCAGCCCAAGGCTGCACCGACCAAGACCGCCAAGGCCAAGGCCAAGAAGCCCACGACGACCGCGGCGCCCAAGCAGCCCGACTCGGCTCAGCTGCCGCCGGCCGCCGCGCCTGCTCCGGCATCCGGCACGGTCGCCGTCCCGCCGCTGCCTTCCAAGACGATCTAGTCTACTCTCCGCTCTCCCCAAAACACGGGAGAGCGAGATGGCGGCCCAATCTGCTGCGCTGATATCGACCGACGAACTGGCCCGCCGGCTTGGCGCGCCGGGGCTGCGTGTCTTCGATTGCACGACCTACCTGAAGCCCGGACCCGACGGCCGCTACATCGCCGAAAGCGGCCGCGCCAACTACGACAAGGGCCACATCCCGGGCGCGGCCTTCCTCGACCTTCAGGCCGATCTCTCCGACAAGAACTCCAGGCTCCGCTTCACGCTGCCGCCGCTCGCGGAGCTGACCGAGGCCTTCGCCGCCAAGGGTGTGGGCCACGGCACCTTCGTCGTGCTCTACAGCCATGCCTCGCCGGTCTGGGCGAGCCGCATCTGGTGGATGCTGCGGGCAATCGGCTTCGACGATGCAGCGATCCTCGACGGCGGTCTCGACAAGTGGAAGGCCGAGAGCCGGCCGCTGGCGACCGACGCCACCACCTTTCCGGCGGCGACGCTCACTCTGCGCGGTCGGCCCGAGATCTTCGTCGACAAGCACGCGGTCAGGGACGCGATCGGCGATGCCTCGACACTGACCCTCAATGCGCTCAGCCATGACCAGCACAAGGGTAGCGGCGGCGTGGTCTACGGCCGCGCCGGCCGCATCGCCGGCTCGTCCTGCGTGCCGGCCGCCAGCCTGTTCGGGCCGGACAAGGCGCTGAAGCCGATCGCCGACCTGCGCGCCGCCTTCGACGGTGTGGGCGCCGCGTCGGACAAGCGCGTGCTGGTCTACTGCGGCGGCGGCATCGCCGCCACGCTCGACGCCTTCGTACTGACGGCGCTGCTGGGGCACCGCAACGTCTCGGTCTATGACAATTCGATGCAGGAGTGGTCGAACGATGCCAGCCTGCCGATGGAAACCGGTTGAGGAGGAAGAAACGTGGCGGCCTACATCATCGCGGAGATCGAGACGACGGACGAAGCCCTGATGGCCGAGTACCGCAAGCACACGCCCGGCCTGATCGGCAAGGTTGGCGGCAAGTTCATCGTGCGCGGCGGCAAGACCCGGACACTGGAAGGCGGCTGGACGCCGGCGCGGATCGTCGTGCTGGAGTTCCCCGACTATGCCACGGCCGAACGCTTCTACGATTCGGAAGAGTACAAGCCGGTGCTGGCCATGCGGCTCAAGGCCGGCAAGTCGAAGGCGATCCTGGTCGACGGCCACAATGGCTGACCTCGCCGCCTACAGGGCGGTGGGTACCCTCTACAACGCGTTGATGACGGCGCTGGTGCTGGGCCTCGTCACACGGCGCGGCGAGAACACCGCGCGCGAGTACGTCTTCCGTCACTTCCGCCGCCAGCACCTGGAGAAGTTCCTGCCTGGCCTGAAGAAGCTCGGGATCGCGAGCGAGCCGCATGCGCCGGCTTGCGCCCTCTATCACTATCACTCCAACGCGCTGGGCGGCGTGAAGACGGGCTATCTGCGCGAGAGCGACACGAAGGCGTGGGTGCGCTATCCGCCGCCGCGCTGGATCTGGAAAGGCACGGCGATCGCGGCGGTGCCGCATTCGGTGTCGGCCGCGATGCTGCACGGCTGGCACGGCCACAACGGCGTGTCGCTCGGCAATCCGGGCCTCGGTTTTGTCTGCACCGGCATGACGGTCGACGGCCTGCCCGGCCTCGAAGGCTATTATCTCGATCACGGCCGGCCGCTGAAGGAGGAGGAGCGCGTGCGCTTCGCCTACGGCACGGAGGAGATGCCGCGGGTCGATTGGGCGACTCAGCCCAAACTCGAGACCGCGAGCTGGCCCGAGGAGCGCCGGCAAAAGACCTTCCGGTCCTATGCGCTAGAATATGTCCGCACTCTGCTGCCGACCTTGCAGGAACTTCTGGGGCCCGCCGATGCGCGACAGGAACTGGGCCGCGTGGCGCGCCTGGTTGGCCTGCAATTCCACGAGGAGACGGCACGCGACCTCGACCTGCCGACCGACCTCGAACGCGGCGACCTCTTGAGCGCCCGCGACTTCGGGCGCTGGTTGTCGGCGGTGCTGACGGCTGGCGGCGAGGACGTCGCGGCCGAGGAGGAAGACGGCGCGGTCGTGGTGCGTGCGGCAGGCTGGCGGGTAGCGCGCGACCTGGCGCTTGCCGATCCGCTGTTGGCCTTCGATGCCTGGAACGAACTCTGGCTCGGCGCCGCGGCAGCGCACGACAGGTTCCTGAAGGTTCAGACCACGCGGTCGCTCGGCGAAAAGGGCTGGTCGATCGCCTGGCGGATCGCGCCGAGATAGCCCGCCGGCAACCGCCGTCCGGCGATGGAGCGGCCAAGATCAGCCAGCGCCACCCACCTCACTTCCAGATGCTCGTCACTCAGCGTGACGTCGCCGTCGCCCTGTACGGTGCAGGCATAGGCCACGATGCGCACATGACGTTGCGGCAGCACCTCGAAGACATGCTCGTCGAGCAGCGCACCGACCTCGACAGCAAGCCCCGTCTCCTCCCGCACTTCGCGGACCAGGGCCGCGCGATGATCCTCGCCCGCCTCGGGCCGCCCGCCCGGCAGGTCCCATTCGTCGCGCTCGTTCAGCAGCAGCAGCACGCGGCGTTCGTGGATCAAGACGGCTTTGACGGAGATCGGCGGCCCGCTCATGCGGTCATCCTAAAAGAAAAGGCCGGGGATCGCTCCCCGGCCCTCTCCAATTCTCGTCGTCGACTGGACTAGAAGTCCATGTCGCCGCCCATGCCGCCGCCGCCCGGAGGCATCGGCGGGCCCTTCTTCTCGGGCTTCTCGGCGACCATGGCTTCGGTCGTCACCAGCAGGCCGGCCACCGAAGCGGCATCCTGCAGCGCGGTGCGCACGACCTTGACCGGGTCGATGATGCCCGACTTGACCATGTCGACATACTCGCCCTTCTGGGCGTCGAAGCCGAAGTTCGGGTCCTTCTGGTCGAGCATCTTGCCCGCGACCACGGCGCCGTCGAAGCCGGCGTTCTCGGCGATCTGGCGGACCGGCGACTGCAGCGCGCGGCGCACGATCTCGATGCCGA
>JAIETA010000129.1 GCA_019745575.1 Reyranella sp.
TCGCTCAATCCGGTGATGACCATCGGCAAGCAGATCGCCGAGGCGCTGATCCTGCACCGCGACATGGACCGCAAGGCGGCACTCGGGCGCGCGATCGAGATGCTGGACCTCGTGCGCATTCCGGAGCCGGCGCAACGGTCCAAAGAGTACCCGCATCAGCTGTCGGGCGGCATGCGGCAGCGCGCCATGATCGCCATGGCGCTGGCCTGCAATCCCAAGCTGTTGATTGCCGACGAACCGACGACGGCGCTCGACGTCACCATCCAGGCCCAGATCCTCGAGCTGATCGTCGAGTTGCAGCGCGAGTTCAGCGCCGCGGTGATCCTGATCACCCACGATCTCGGCGTGGTCGCCGAAACGGCGCGACGCGTCATCGTCATGTATGCCGGCCGCAAGGTCGAGGAGGCCGAGGTCGGCGAGCTGTTTGCCCGCCCGCTGCATCCCTACACCGCCGGCCTGCTGGCCTCGATCCCGCGCCTCGACCTGATGCGCGGCGAAGTCGCGCGCCGGACGGGCCGCCTGCAGGAAATTCCCGGCATCGTGCCGCCGCTGTTCGACCTGCCGGCGGGTTGCGCCTTCGCGCCGCGCTGCGGCAAGGCCGACGACCACTGCCGGCGCGAGCGGCCGGCCTACGAGCAGAAGCGGACAGGCCATTGGGCGGCCTGCTGGCACAGCGATGTCTAATTCCAACATGCCCGTGCTCGCGGTCAGGGACCTCAAGAAGCACTTCCCCGTCAAGAAGGGCCTGCTGCGGCGGACCGTCGGCCAGGTCTATGCCGTCGACGGCATCAGCTTCTCGATCGGCGCCGGCGAGACGCTGGGCCTGGTGGGTGAAAGCGGTTGCGGCAAGACCACGGCCGGCCGCGCCGTGCTGCGGCTGACCGAACCGACATCGGGCACCATCGAGGTGAACGGCACCGACATCACGCATCTACCCAAGGCCGAACTGCGGCCTTATCGCCGCCAGATGCAGATCATCTTCCAGGATCCGTTTTCCTCGCTCAATCCGCGCATGGTCGCGGGCGACATCGTGGGCGAGCCGCTGCTCGTGCATGGCGTGTCGTCCAAAAGCGAGCGCGCGGAACAGGTTGCAGCGCTGTTTGCCCGCGTCGGTCTCCGGCCGGCGCAAATGGCGAACTACCCGCACCAGTTCTCGGGCGGCCAGCGCCAGCGCATCGGCATCGCGCGCGCGTTGGCACTCGGGCCCAAACTGATCGTCGGCGACGAGCCCGTGTCGGCGCTCGATGTGTCGATCCAGGCGCAGGTGATCAACCTGCTGCAAGACCTGCAGCGCGAGCGGCAGCTTTCCTACCTGTTCATTTCGCACAACCTCGCGGTGGTCGAACACATCAGCCACCACATCGCGGTGATGTATCTCGGCCGCATCGTCGAATATGCCGACACCAGGTCGATTTTCACCCGTGCCCAGCATCCCTACACCGAGGCGCTGCTGTCGGCCGTGCCGGTGCCGGATCCGGCCATCAAGCGGCAGAAACGGGTGCTGCAGGGCGACGTGCCGAGCCCGGTGAAGCCACCGCCCGGCTGTCACTTCCACACCCGCTGTCCCTACGCCGTGGCCCGCTGCAAGGTCGAGGCGCCTCCGCTGCGCGAAATCGCGCCGGGGCATCACGTTTCCTGCCATCTGCGCTAGAGTGCGATCTTGATTCTCCTCTCCCCCGCTAGGGGGGAGAGGAACAAGACGGAGCAGAAAACATCATGGCCGATTGGGATTACATCATCGTGGGCGGCGGTTCGGCGGGCTGCGTCCTGGCCAACCGGTTGAGCGAGGATGCCGGCGTCAAGGTCCTCCTGCTCGAGGCGGGGCCGCAGGACAAGTCGATGTGGATCGACATACCGGCCGGCTTCACCAAGTTGCTGAACCACAAGAAGTTCAACTGGAATTTCGAGATGGAGGCGGAGGAAGGCGTGGCCAACCGCCGCATTCCCTGCCCGCGTGGACGGGCACTGGGCGGCTCCAGCTCGATCAACGGCATGCTCTACGTGCGCGGCCAGCCGCTCGACTACGACACCTGGGGGCAGCTCGGCAATCGCGGCTGGTCCTACGAGCAGGTGCTGCCGTATTTCAAGAAGTCGGAGCATTTCGAGCGGGGCGGTGACGACAGTCGCGGTCGGGGCGGGCCGCTGAACGTCGCCGACATGTCCGAGACGCACGAACTCTGCGACGCCTTCATCGACGCCGCGGCGGCGAGCGGCTACCCGAAGAACAAGGACTACAACAACGGCAACCAGGAGGGCTTCGGCTACTACCAGGTCACGATGAAGAACGGAAAGCGCCAGTCGACCGCTCGCGCCTTCCTGGACCCGGCGCGTGGCCGGCCCAACCTCAGGATCGAGACGGACGCGCTGGTGAGCCACGTCATCCTCGAGGGCAAGCGCTGCGTCGGCGTGGCGTACAGCGTGCTGGGCCAGTCGCGCGAAGCGCGCTGCGGCCGCGAAGTCATCGTGTCGTGCGGCGCCGTGCAGTCGCCGGGCGTCCTCGAACATTCCGGCATCGGCCAACCCGACCTTCTGAGGAAGTTCGGCATCGAGGTGAAGCACGAATTGAAGGGCGTCGGCGAGAACTACGGCGATCACTTCGCGCCGCGCATGAACTGGCGCGTCAAGCTGCCGGTCACGCTGAACGAGCAGACGCGCGGATTGAACCTCGTGAAGGAAGTCATCAAGTACTATGCCACCGGGCGCGGCGCGCTCAGCCTGACCGCGGGCGTGGTCTACGGCTTTGTCCGCACGCGGCCGGGCCTCGATTCGCCCGACATGCAGTTCCACATGGCGCACGCCAGCTACGACACGGCGCAGAAGCGGGATCTCGAGCGCGAGCCCGGCATGACCGTCGTGATCGGGCAGTGCCGGCCCGATTCGCGCGGCTCGATTCACATCAAGTCGGCGACACCGGGAACCGAACCGGCGATCCGGCCGAACTTCCTGTCGGCCCAGATCGACCGGGATGCCACGGTCGCCGGCATGCAGATCGCCCGCAAGATCGTCTCCCACCCGTCGCTGGCCAGGTACATCGCCTTCGAGAACACCCCCGGCGACAAGGTGCAGAGCTACGACGAATGGCTGGACTTCGCCCGTCGCAACGGCCAGACGACCTACCACGTCGTCGGGACCTGCAAGATGGGCAAGGACCCGATGGCGGTCGTCGACGACCGGCTGCGTGTTCACGGTATCGCCGGCCTGCGCGTGGTCGACGCCTCGATCATGCCGACCGTGACCTCGGGCAACACCAACGCGCCCACCATCATGATCGCCGAAAAAGGTGCGGACATGATCAAGGAAGATGCCAAGATGGGCCTGAAGGCCGCCGCCTGAGGCGGCTCGTCCCGTCACACGGTGACCGAGGAGAACGCGATGAAGCCGTTGAGGTCCACACTGGTCGTGCTGGGTTTGTGCTTCGGCCTGGCAGCCTGCATGCCCCCGCCGCCGACCACCGTGAGCAAGGAAGACCTGCTGTCCTCCTCGGGCTTCAAGACGATTTCGCTCAACACGCCGCAGAAACAGGCCGCGTTCAAGAGCCTGCCGGCACACCAGCTCGCGCGGACGGTCTACAAAGGCCGGAACGTCTGGGTGTATCCCGACCGCGACATCTGCGGCTGCCTCTATATCGGCAGCCAGGACGCCTATGACGCCTATCTGAAGAAGGCCAAGGCGAAGATGATCAGCGACGCCATGAGGGCAAACTACTCCGACGATCCCTACATGCCGACGGCATCCATCAACGCCATGGACTACGACTGGGTCAACGATCCCGAAGCCTACGGCCTCTACAACGACTGGTGAGGCCTTCAGCCTCCCAGCAGGGCGGGTGAGGGCGCGAGTTCCTTGCGCTCCACCTTCTTGACGATCTCGGTCAGCCTGGCGTGCGTGGGGGCCGCCACGCCGATGTAGTTGCCGCGGTCGGCGACATAGCCGTTCATGAACTCGATCTCGGTGCGACGGCCCTTCAGGATGTCCTGGGCCATCGACGGGCGCTGGATGTTGGCGCGCGGGTTGGGATTGGTGTTCGAGCCGGGCCGCAGGATCGCCTCGATTTCGTCGAGAGCGGCCTTGTCGCCCTCCGAGGCGAGCGCCAGCCGCTCCGGCTCCATCTTGCCGATCTTTTCGATGTGGTAGCCCAGCGCTTGGCCGACCCGGACCGCCTCGCCGCCGAGCCTGATGGAGAAGCGGCGGATGGCGTCGTTGCGGTCGCAATCGGCGCCGGTCAGGCCGGTCGCCGCCGAAACCCCGTTCTTCATGCCGTTCTGGCAGAGCTTGGACCAGCGCTCGCCCCACAGGTTGGTGGTGGTCTTGGCGCTGTCGATCATGGCGACCATCTCGCGCAGTTCCTCGACGCGCCGCGTGATGCGGCCATGGACCTCGCCGACCCGGAACACGGTGTGCTTGTCGCCGCCCTTGGCGACGGTGCGGCGGATGCGGCCGGCCTCGTACATGTCGACCGAGATCAGCGAAGCCACCATGCCGACCGTTTTGCCCCAACCGACGACGCCCGCGATGCGCTCCTCGTTCAGGCAGTTCTGCAGCGACACGACGTAACCATCGGGCGAGAGATACTGCTTGATCAGCGCCGTCGCCCATTCGGTGTCGTAGGACTTCATCGACACGAAGGCGATGTCGATCGGCTTCTGCCGTGACAGGTCCTGCATTTCGGTGAGATGCATGGTCTTGGCCCTGGTGACGGTGAACTTCTCCTCGGGCGTCACGCCGTCCAGCTCCAGGCCGCGCTTGCGGATGGTCTCGATGTTCTCCGGCCAGAAGTCGACCAGCGTGACGTCGAGGCCGGCGTGCGCCAGATAGCCGCCGACATAGCCGCCCAGTGCGCCGGTGCCGACGACCGCGATTCGCTTGCCCATGTTCCGTACCCCCTATGCCGCCGGCAGCCTGGCGAGAAACGCCTCGACCGCCTGATTGAAAAGCGCGGGCTGATGCAGATTGGCCGCATGGCCCGCGTCGGGGACAACCGCCTTGGTCGCGCCCCTGATCTTGGCCGCCATGTAGTCGGTGGCGGCGAGGAAGTTGGTGTCGTTGGCCCCCACCAGCACGAGGGTCGGCACCGCGACCTTGTCGAGCGACTGGATGACCCGATCGTCCCGTTGGGCCAGCATGCCGCGCGCCGCACCGGCAAGGCCCGTGGCGTCGCGATGGCGCGTCAGCTTGACTTCGTCGCTGGCGTTCAATGCCGCGAGGCCACGCGTGTCGAAGTCGGCGGCGCGCTTGCGGGCGGTCTCGTTCCACCTGGCACGCGCCTCGTCCTTCTTGAAGCCGGGTCCAGTGTCGAACAGCATCAGCGCCCGCACCCGGTCGGGATGGCTGGCGTTGAAGGCGAGCGACATGTAGCCGCCCAGCGACAGGCCGGCCACGACGGCCGTCGCTGCACCGACGGCATCGAGCAGGGCCAGCATGTCGCCGACCGTCAGCGCCTCGGAATAGAGCGACGGATCGGCGGGATAGTCCGACTCGCCATGGCCACGGAAATCCCAGACCACCACCTGATAGCGGTCCTTGAGCGGCGCGACCTGGCCATCCCACATGCGGCACGTCGAGCTGTAGCCGTGGCTGAGAAGGAGGGTTGGTCCGGTGCCGTGGACTTCATAGTGAATCTTCACGCCGTTGCGGTCGAGCTTTGGCATCACGGATCCACGCGCTGTTCGGCGCGCGCCTTCTCAAGGTAGCGCTCGGCATCCTCGACCAGCAGAAACCGGTCCTTCAAGAGCCGATCGACGGCATCCTGCACCTTGGCGACGTAGTCCGCCCGATTGCGGTACAGCTCAGCGATCCTGGCGGGGGGAAAGGCGAAGTAGCTGCCGTCACGGTCGGCGAGTTCGCCCGCGGGATAGGGCGCCTTGTACTCGTTCCAGCCGGTGTAGGTGGCGAGCGGTACCGCGATGTCGGGCAAGCGAATGCCCGCTACTTCGTTGCCATCTTGGTCGACGCGACAAACAAGGAAGCGATGGTCTCTGTCAGGGCCGTACACAGATGCGTCCAGTCGATTGGCTCTCTTCACGACAGCCACGCCAGGAATGTCCGGAAAGCCGATTTGGTGAGGCTCGACCAGCGTGCCTTGAGTGATGCTCGGCACACGGCTTTGGGGCGGCGCAATGCCTTTCACGACCCAATCATCGAGAGCCACCAGAAGAGCGCGCACCGCAGGCATGGGATTGTGCGGGTTGCGTGGATTGACGTTGGGGCCGGGATCGGCCGTCGCGCCGGCGCGACCGCCATGCTGGGTGCCGGCGATCAGGTAGACGCGGCTGTTGTCCGGCAGCGTCACATCCTTCAAGCCGAGCGTATCGGTGGTGAGCAGCGAGGCGCCCTTCTGCCAATATTCTGTCGAGGTATTGGTCTCGATCAGCTTGGGGTCGTTGCCGTCATGACGGAACAGCGAACCGCGCTGACTGGAAACCAGATCCTCGAGTGTCGCGGTCGAGAACGGAAACCAGCATTCGGGATAGTCGTGGTCTTCGTGCTGGGTGACAGTCCGCGCCGGCTGGCCAAACGGCCTGTTGAAGTAGAGACGGCCGGCGCCAGCGATGTGGCTGTGGATCCCGTCGAACACCGTGCGACCCTGCTCGTCGCGGTTAAAGCCCTCGGAAATGTGGTGGCGGAGATAGCGGCCGGCCTGGCTGAAACCGATCGCCAGCGCGTGGCTGATCGGCCGGCCCGTCGCTTCGATCGCCTTGGGGTTGTGCTTCAACCAGCTCACGAAGTCGCGGGTCGAGGCGAAGCCCAGCCCCTGCACCTTGGGATTCTTGGCCACATAGCGGAGTTCGTAGAGGTGCCCGCGTTTGGGTTTGGCGCCGTCGGTCAGTTGGATCGATCGATTGTCGACGAACGTCCACTGGCTGAGCGGCAGTTCCTTCGGCGCGTCGCTCGCCCGCTCGCGCACCGTCAGCCGAGGCCGCGGCTCCTTCAGAATGGCGACGTCGTGGGAGAGCTTGAAGGTCTCCAGAACACCGGCCCGGGTGCCCGAGGCGAACTCGTCGCGCACCATCTGGAAGATCGGCTTGCCATTGTCGGTCGCAATCGGTGCCGCGAGGGCCAGCCCCATGTTGGTACGCGGCGCATCCGGGTCCCAGCCGGACCAGACGATGGTGTAACCGAGGCGCAGGGGAAAGCCGTTGCCGAGGTCGGCTACGGTCCTGGGATCGTTTACGCCCGGAGGGCCGTCGGCGATGTTGCCGAACAGCATCTTGCGGCCGCGGTTGTTGACCTCGTAGAGGATGCGGCCGTTGCCGCGCGCCGCATCCTTTGGCCTCAGGATGAAGACGTCGGCCGCATACTCGACCATGCCACGGGCATTGCGCGGCGCCTTGTCGATCAGCGCGATGCCCCGGTTGGCGGCGCCGTCCGGATCGACCTCGCCGCGCGCCGTGGCGATCAGGCGTTCATAGGCGCCGGTGGCGCCGAAGGGCGCTCCGTCCGCCAGAGGTTCTATGCTGGCGATATCGAGCGACAGCAGCACTTAGCGCCGGACTTCCTCGGGCGGGAAATTGAGCTCGACTCCCACGCCGTCGGGATCGTGCAGGAAGATCTGGGCGGCGCCGGTGCGCGGCACGACCTGCTCGCGGAACTTCACGCTCCGGGATTGCAGGCGCTTGCGCACGCCCGGCAGGTCCGACGCTGCAAAGGCGATGTGGTCGAGGCGGCCGGTGTCGGCGTACGTCTTCTCGGCGCCGCGCACGACGATGCCTTCGCGCGGCTGCCGGGGGCCCAGCAGATGCACGGTGGCGATGCCGCCCGAGTACAGCCAGTAGCCGGGGAAGCCGAGCGGCGGCCGGTCGCCGTTCTCGAGGCCCAGCACGTCGCAGTAGAAGTCCTTGGTGCGCTCCAGGTCGGAGGGCTCGATGGTGTAGTGCTGCAGGGCGCCAAGCGGCATGGCCCGTCTCCCGTGGGTGGTCAGACGAAGGTGAGGTCGGCCTCGGCGCCCAGGATCCAGGCACCGACGGTCTCGAAGTGGGACAGCCGCCCCTGCAGCTGCTGGGTCACGGTGTGGATGTCGCGAAAACGCCGCTCCAGCGGATGGCTCTCGAAGATCGCGGTCGCGCCGGCGGCGTTGTAGGCGAAATCGACCGCCTCCCGGGCCCGGTGGATCGCATGGGTCGAGGCCATGCGGATGACGATCCGCTGATCGACCGTGAGCCTGCCGCCGGCCTCGATGTCCTTCCAGATGTCGGCGATCGACTGCAGCAGATAGGCGCGAGACGACCGCACGTTGACCTCGGCCTGGGCGAGGTTGCTCTGGACGACGGCGCTGTCGCGAATTGGACTCTTCTGGCCGCGCGGCACCTTGTTGCGCGCCACGTCGACGAACGTATCGAGAGCGGCCCGCGCGATGCCGAGTGCCACACCCGCGAAGCCGAGCTCGTAGCAGGTCATCGCCGACATGCGGTAGAGCGGGCCGGCTTCTCGGCATTCCCGTTCGAAATTGCGCGTGATGGAGTAGTCGGCGCGCACGAAATGGTCGTTCAGGGCGAATTGGTCGCTCGCCGTGCCGCGCAGCCCGACCACGCTCCAGATGTCGGTCCATGTCACTTCGGACGCGGGCACCAGCATGGTGCGCTCGAGCTGATGGCCGTCCGGCCCGGGTACGGCCGATCCGTCGGCCCTGAAGATCGGGCAGTGCGCCCCCAGCCACGTCGCGTGCCGGCCACCCGAGGCAAAGGCCCAGACGCCGGTGACGCGGTAGCCGCCCTCGACCTCGACGGCCTTGACCCGGGGGCCCGGCCCCCAGGCCAGGACGGCACGCGGGTCCTTGCCGAAGATTTCGTTGGCCACCGGAAGGTCGAGATAGGCGGCCGACATGGCGCAGCCACCGCCCTGGCTCACGCACCACGCCGTCGAGGCATCGCCGCGGGCGAGAGTCTCGATCACGTGGAAGAAGGTGACGGGGTCGGTCTCGACGCCTTTCGACGAGCGCGGCAGCAGCAGGCGGAACAGCTGCGCCTCGTGCAGCTTGTCGAGCAAGGCCGGCGGCAGCCGACGTTTGTTCTCGATGTCGTTCGCCTGGGCCTCGACGGCCGGGCGCAGGGCCTCGGCGCGTGCGATGATGGCCGGATCGCCGGCCAGTGTGCTGGGTGTTGGAGTCGCGGTATCCACGGCAGCCTCCCGGCATGACGCTACGCCCGCAGACCCGGTCAAAACAAGGGTCGGGCGCGCGTGGTTTTGCCCCCCGGTTTTGCTATGCAGGGGCCCAATCGAGGGAGAACTGATCGCCATGTACTGGACCGACCGCCGCCGGCGCTTTCGCGCGCTTCTCGCCGGGGATCGCTGCTTTCACCCCGGGTCGGTCTACGACCCCATCTCCGCCCGGATCGCCGAGGATCTCGGCTTCGAGATCGGCATGTTTGCGGGTTCCGTCGCCTCGCTGACGGTACTGGGCGCTCCTGACCTGATCGTGCTCACGCTCTCGGAATTCGCGGGCCAGGCCTATCGCATCAACCGCGCCGGCAACCTGCCGCTGATGGTCGATGCGGACCATGGCTACGGCAACGCGCTCAACGCGAAGCGCACGGTCGAGGAACTTGAAACCGCTGGCGTCTGCGGCATGAGCCTCGAGGACACCGACCTGCCGACACCCTATGGCACGACCAGCCCGCGGCTCATCTCCATCGCCGAGGGTGTTGGCAAGATGAAGGCAGCCCTCGCCGGCCGCCAGGACCCGGCGCTGTGCATCGCCGGTCGCACCAGTGCGATCGCCATCACCGGGCTGGACGACGCCATCGCGCGCGGCAGGGCCTATGAGGCGGCGGGGGTCGATGCGCTGTTCTTTGTCGGCGTCAGGACGCGGGCCGAACTCGACGCTCTTTCCGCCGCGACGACGTTGCCGCTGATCCTGGGCGGCGTGTCCGGGGAACTGACCGACCGCGACTATCTCGCCGGCCGCCGCGTGCGCATCGCCCTGCAGGGCCATCAGCCCTTCGCCGCCGCCGTGAGGGCGGTGCATGACACGCTGAAAGCGCTGCGGGACGGCACGCCGCCGTCGAAGCTGACGGGTGTGGCCGACGCCGAGCTGATGAAGCGTGTGACCCGCGACGGTGACTACGAGCGCTGGACGAAGGCGTTCCTCGGGAGCTGACGGTCAACCCGTCGGCACCAGGGTGACGCCGACGCTGTAAGTGTGCGAATCGCCACCGAGGATGACGCCGCGCAGCGGGCTCACGTCGGCGAAGTCGCGACCCCAGGCCACCGCCACGTGGTCCTCGCGGGCCACCAGGTCGTTGGTCGGGTCGAGATGGACCCAGCCGGCCGCCGGGCCGCACCACACCGCCACCCAGGCGTGGCTCGCGTCGGCGCCGCGCAGCGCCAGTTCGTCCTGCGAGCGCACCGTGCGGATGTAGCCGGAGACGTAGCCGGCGGCGAGTCCGTGGGCGCGCAGGGCCGCGATCTCGACATGGGCGAAGTCCTGGCAGACGCCCGACTTGCCGGCGAAGACCTCGGCCAGCGGCGTGGAGATGTCGGTGGCGCCCGGCTCGTAGGCGAAGTCGGCTTTGATGCGCGAGGTGAGTTCGCGGGCGGCTTCGAGGATCGGCCGCCCGGCGGCGAACGACGGAGCGCCATAAGCCCGGAGCTCGGCGTCGGTCGGCACCAGGGGCGAATCGTGGACGAACTCGCTGGCCTGGACAGCGTGCGGGAAGCCGTCGCCGTCGAGCGCCGCCCGGATTTCCTCCCACGCCGGAGTCGAGGCGGCCGGCGGCGGGTCGGGGAAGCGGACATCCACCGTGGCGCGCACTTCAATGTCGAAACGGGTATGCGGCTTGTCGATGCGATAAATGTCGATGTGGTTGCCGAAATGGTCGAGATGCTGCACCGCCAGCGCCGGCGCCGGGTCGGTCTCGACGATCACCGAGGCCACCGTCTGTCCAGGAAACGCTCGCGCCCGCAGGTGCGCGATGTGATGCGCCGAGTCGACGCTGCTGGCGTAGCTGTACGAGGTGCGGTGCGTGAGCTGGTAGCGCATGGCCTTCCTCCCGTCAGCCGCCCGAGGAGCCGACGGCCTGGGCCGCCGGCACGTGGCTGAAATAGGCGCGCGTGATCGCCTCCGACAGCGCTTCCAGCCGCTCGTCGGCGTCGGCCGCCACGTCGCGCAGCATGGCGAGCGCCAGCCCCTCGTGCCGCCACGCCTGCTCGTCGCCGGCGAACTGGCGGACGACGGCGGCCAGGTCGTTGCCGAGCGACTCCGGCAGGGTCGGGACGCGCACGCCCGAGGCGCGGGCGAGGTCGTCGAGGTGGCCGGCGATGGCGCGCAGCTGAAAAGCCAGCGCGCGGGGATTGCTGTCGTCGAGCACCACCAGGTCGAGCACCGGCGCGGGCTGCAGTTGGCCGAGGTAGCGCGTGCGGTAGGTGATCGTGCTGTCGCACAGTTCGAGCGCCAGGCGCATGGCGGCGTCCCAATCGATCGGCGACTGGGTGAAGGGGCCGAGCGCGTCGGTCAGGATGAACTGCGCCCGTTCGAGGCGGCGTCCGAGGTCGAGAAAGCGCCAGCCCGTGCCGCGCGTCATGTTCTCCTGGGCAAGGCCGGACAAAGTGGCGACGAAGCGCACGGTCTCGTCGAGCGCCGCCAGCAGCGGATCGAGATTGCCGCGCGAGGCCAGCAGCCGCTGGCGCACCTCGGTCATCAGCGGCCCGGCGGCCGTGGCCATGTCGGCCGAGAAGCGGTCGCGCAGCGTGCCGGCCAGGCGCTGGATGGCGTCGATCAGGGTCGCCAGCCCACGGTCGTCGGAGGCGACCGCTGCCAGATCCTGCTGGAACGCCGCGCTCTCGGGGGCGGCCATGGCGGCCGAGGCGTCCATCAGGTTGGCCCGGCCGAGCAGGCGGCCGAGCAGGCGCAGCTCGATCGAATCGCGCGGCCCCAGGGCGCCCTGCGCGACCCGCATCGCCGTGGTGCGCAGCATGCGGGTGTCGTTGTCCAGGCGTTCGATGTAGCGGCCGAGCCAGAACAGGTTGTCGGCCACCCGGCTCTGCAGGTCGGCGCCGCCGCGCTCGACGGCAAGCTGATGGAACCGTCGGGACGGCGGCAATTGCACGTCGGCGGCGTCCTCGGCCAGCACCCAGACGTCCTTCAGCGTGCCGTCCAGCCGGCCGAGCGACCGCAGGGCTGTGTCGCCCGAGGGCTCGCGCGCCAGGCCGCCCGGCAGCACGCGGTAGCCGTCGCCGTCGGCGATCAGGAAGAGGCGCATGACGACCGCCGCCGGCGCCAGGCCGCGGCCGTCCCACTTCGGGCTGAGCGAGGGCGTAAACGGATACTGCGCCACGAACCGGCCGGGCTGGGCGCGGATGCGGCCCTCCAGCGCGGCGCGCTCGCCCGGCTCCAGCATGCCGACCACGATCGGCTCGCGGTCGTGGCCGAGGCAGGGCCGCACGATCATCGAATCGAGGTTGGCCAGCGCGAACGCTGCCGCCGCCGGCTCGCCCAGCCACCACACGTCGAGCGACGGCAGGCCGAGCGGCTGGCCGAGCAGGCGCTCGCACAGCCGCTCGAAGAAGGGCATCAGGGCCGGCGTCTCGACCACCCCCGACCCCAGGGCATTGGCGAGCGCGATGCGGCCGCTGCGCGTCGCCTCGACCAGGCCGGTGACGCCCAGTGCCGAATCGGCGCGCAGCTCCAGCGGATCGACGAAGGCGCTGTCGAGGCGGCGCAACAGCATGTGGACGGGCCTAAGGCCCGCCAGCGTCTTCAGCGAGACCTGGCCGTCGCGCGCCACCAGATCGCCGCCCTCGACCAGCGGCACGCCGAGCGCGCGCGCGAGGTAGACATGCTCGAAATAGGTCGCCGACAGCGAGCCCGGCGTCAGGACCGCCATGTTGGGGTAGGCCGCGTCGCCCGCTGCCATGGCCAGCAGCGAGTCGTGCCAGCGGTCGACGAAGGGCCTCAAGTGGCGTACCGGGATCGAGCGGAACGCCTCGGGCAGGCTGCGCGCCAGCACGCGGCGCATCTCCAGCGCATAGCCGATGCCGGCCGGCAGTTCGGTGTGGTCGGCCAGCACGTGCCAGCGGCCGTCGCCCAGCCGGACCAGGTCGACGGCGTAGTGGCCGAGGTGGCGGCCGGGGGCCACGCCGTCGGTCGTGCGGCAGGGCCGGAGAAAATGCCGGTTGGCGTGGACCAGCATCGCCGGCAGCGCCCGCTCCTTCAGCAGGGTCTGCGGTCCGTAGAGGTCGGCCAGGATCGCCTCGAGCAGGCGGGCGCGCTGGATCAGGCCGGTCTCCAACGCCGCCCACTCGTCGGGCGCGACCACGAACGGCAGCGGGTCGAACACCCAGCGCGGCGCACCGCGGTCGTCCAGAAGGTTGACCGTCGCGCCGGATTCCGCGAGCTGCCGGCGAGCACTTTCCACCCGCTCGCCAAGGCCGGCCGGCAGGGAGCGGATGACGCTCAGGATGCCTTGCCAGTGATAGCGGATCGACTTCTGGCTGGTGACCAGTTCGTCGTAGGCGCTTGCCGGCGAAGAGAGAAGGCCGCGCAACGACTCCATGGGCCCGCGAACAGAGGAATGAGGGGTGGTCAGAATCGCATGGCGAGGGGGCGAGGTCTACCTCACGCCCGCCGCAGATCCAGCGTCAGGGGGTGTTCGGGATTGGCCATGGGCCGCGGCTCCGGCGCCTCGCCCGGCGTGTGGCCGTGCGGGAAGAAGCGGGCCCGCCGGCGGGCCTCGGCCTCGTTGGCGTTGACGGGGACGCGGTCGTAGTTGCGCCCCCCGGGGTGGGCGACGTGGTAGCTGCAGCCGCCCAGCGACCGCCCGCTCCAGGTGTCGTGGATGTCGAAGGTGAGCGGGGCATGCACCCCGATGGTCGGATGCAGCGCATTGGCCGGTTGCCAGGCGCGGTAGCGCACGCCGGCCACGTATTCGCCGGCCGTGCCGGTGGCACGCAGCGGCAGGCGCCAGCCATTGCAGGCGATCACGTGGCGGGCCTCGTTCAGCCCCTCGACCTTAACCTGCAGGCGCTCGACCGAGGAATCGACATAGCGCACGGCGCCGCCACCACCCGGCTCCTCGCCCAGCACATGCCAGGGCTCGAGGGCGTGACGCAGCTCCAGTTCGATGCCGCGCCGGGAAATCTCGCCCAGCCGCGGAAAGCGGAACTCGAAATGCGGCTCGAACCATTCCGGCTCGAACCGGTAGCCCGCCTCGGCGAGATCGGCCAGCACGTCGCCGAAATCCTGCCAGACGAAGTGCGGCAGCATGAAATCGTCATGCAGGCGCGTGCCCCAGCGGCTGAGCGGCCGCTCGTAGGGCCGGTCCCAGAACCTGGCGACCAGCCCGCGCAGCAGCGCCTGCTGGGCCACGCTCATGCGCCAGTGCGGCGGCATCTCGAAGGCGCGCAACTCGAGCAGCCCGCGCCGGCCGGCGGCGCTGTCCGGCGTGAAAAGCTTGTCGATGCAGAATTCGGTGCGATGCGTGTTGCCGGTTGCGTCGACCAGCAGGTTGCGGAACAGCCGGTCGACCAGCCATGGCGGCGTCGGCCGGCCGCCGTTCTTCGACGGGGCCGCGATCTGGCGGAAGGCGATTTCCAGCTCGTGCAGCGAATCGTTGCGCGCTTCGTCGACCCTCGGGTGCTGGCTGGTCGGGCCGATGAACAGGCCCGAGAACAGGTACGACAGCGAGGGATGGTTGATCCAGTAGCCCAGCAGGCTCTTCAGCAGGTCGGGGCGGCGCAGCACCGGCGAGTCGGGCGCCGAGGGCCCGCCCAGCACGATGTGGTTGCCGCCGCCGGTGCCGGTGTGGCGCCCGTCGATCATGAATTTCTGCGCGCCGAGCCGGGTGGCGCGCGCTTCCTCGTAGACGATCTCGGTGCGCTCGACGAGCTCCGGCCAGTGCGCCGCCGGATGGATGTTCACTTCGATCACGCCGGGGTCGGGCGTCACGCTGAAATGCAGCAGCCGCGGATCGCCCCCCGGCGGCGGATAGCCTTCGATGAACACCGGCTGGCCGAGTTCCTCGGCGGTGTCTTCGACGGCCGCCACCAGATCGAGATAGTCCTCGGTGCGATCGACCGGCGGCATGAACACGA